>JAFDDB010000134.1 GCA_019311115.1 Deltaproteobacteria bacterium | reverse complement strand
ACGGGCAAGTGATCGACAGCGAGTACGCGGGGGACGGGGTAACCATCAGCGCCGATAACCCGAATCGCTCGTTCGACTTGGCGATCGCATTCGACTCCACCGAGACGGGAACCCAGGATCCTGACCTCGAAGATCTCTGGGACGGCGGGAACCTGGCGAGCGATACCCTGCTCCGGAACCTGCTGATCATCGCCGAACAGGACGTGCGGAGCGGCGGCCTGCCCGACGACGAGGGCGAGCGCCCCGCGGGCCTGCTGATCTTCGACCTCGAGAACCAGATGGTGTCGATGGGCTTCGACCTGGTGGACGTCGAGAACACCGATGACGAGCCGGGCGGGGTCGACTTCTTCCTCGGCCTCGCGCTCCAGGGCTCTTTCGAGTTCAAGGACCTGATGGACACCGGCTCGCCCGTCTTCGACCCGACGATCGAGTTCGGGAACAACACCGCGAACCGGATCAGCGCGGTGCTGCTGGCTGAGCTCGACAACGCGGTCGGTCCCGTCTTCGACCGCATGGTCTTCCGCATGGGCGGGTCCGGGGCGATCGACAACGTGGTCCTCGCGACCGCGCCCGAGCCCGCCGCGCTCCCGCTGCTGCTGATCGCCGGCGCCCTGCTCGGGTGCAGGCTGCGCGCCCGCCCTGAGGCTCGGCGCCGCAGGGTCGGGTCGGCGTAGCCGGGCTCAGCGTTCCGCGCCGCTGAACTCCGAGACTCGGCACAGAACCGACTCATGGCAGAGGATGAGGCGACCACGGTCCATCACTACGTCGTTCGTGCCGCGAGAGGGCTGCTAGTACAGGAACTCGCGGAACGGCTGGGCGCTCTTCGACATTCTCGAGAGCCCGGGGACCCGCCCGCGGAGGACGGTTCTGACCACATGGAAGGTGGACCGGCGTGACGGTCCGCCGCGTCCCCCCGACTGCAATCGCCGTGGCCGTCGCGGCGGCGCTCAGCATCGCGTGTTCCCCGGCCGACTCGCGCCCGAACCTCGTGCTGATCCTCGCGGACGATCTCGGTTACCGCGACGTGAGCATCCATGGCGGAGGGATCCCGACGCCCGAGATCGACCAGCTCGCGGCCTCAGGAGTTCGCTTCACGCAAGCCTACTCTACGTCATCGGTCTGCGCGCCGAGTCGCGCCGCCATCCTGACGGGCCGCTACCAGAACCGCTTCGGCTTCGAGTTCAACCTTCTCGAAGCGGCGCAGGCGGAGGCGGTGGCGCCCGGCCTTCCCACCTCGGAGACCACGCTCGCGGAACTGCTCTCGGGTGCCGGCTACAAGAGCGCAATCATCGGAAAGTGGCACCTCGGTCTGGCGAGCCGCTTCTCGCCGCTCTCCCGGGGCTTCGACGAGTTCTTCGGATCGCTCTGGTCCTCGCTGCCCTACTTCCCTGCAGACAAGAAGAGGCGGGTGCTGATCCGCGGACACCAACCGCACGTGGAGGACGAGTACCTCACTGACGCGTTCACGCGCGAGGCGGTCGACTTCATCGCTCGAAACCGCGACGACCCGTTCTTCCTCTTCCTATCCTACACGGCTCCCCACACGCCGATGCAGGCGACGCGCGAGTCCATGAAGGGCTGCGGCGCCTGGCGCGGCAGCCGCCGCCGATACTGTGGAATGGTGCGCTCACTGGACCACGGCGTCGGTCGTGTCCTGCGAGCTCTACGAGAGCACGGCATCGAGGACGAGACCCTGGTCGTCTTCACCAACGACAACGGGGGCGCGAGCAACAACTCGGCGGACAATCGGCCGCTGCGCGGCTTCAAGGGTGGAATGTACGAAGGGGGGCTGCGCGTGCCCATGATGATGCGCTGGGGAGGACGCATCGCTGAGGGAACGATCTACGCGGCGCCTGTCAGCACGCTGGACATCTTCGCGACTTTCCTCGCCGCCGCCGGAGCGGCGTCCCCGCCCCGGCCGATCGACGGGGTCGACCTGCTGCCGTTCCTGAGCGATCCGGCCTCCGGCACGCCGCACCCGAGCCTGTTCTGGCGGCGAGGCCCACGGTCGGCCGTGCGCGTAGACGATTGGAAGCTGGTACGTCGTGGAGCCTCGCTCGAACTCTTCAATCTCGCGAGCGACCCCCGCGAACGGTTGGACCTCAGCGCCAGAGACCCGCGCCGCGTCGAGGCGCTGGAGCGAGCGTACGCGGCGTGGCAGTCGGAGATGGTCCAGCCGAGCTGGAAGGAGATGAAGCCCGGCCGGCCGGCCCCGATGCGCGAGCGCGCGAAGTAGGGGCGGGCGACCGTCCGCGGATCGCACACCCCGCCCGCGTACCGCGCCTGCGCTGCAGGGCGGCTGATGGGCGCCCGCGATCGGGGCGACCTTCAGCGAGCGAGTGGCTCTGCGGGAACGGGGAGCATGCGAAACAGACGACTGGACTCGGTCTGTCGCAGCTTGACGACGTAGATGTAGGAATCGGGACCGACGGCCCATGCCGACGGCCCGGCGACGTGTGCAAGGTGGTGGTCCGACACGATCCGCCCATCGTCGTCGATCCGAATGGCGCGTACCCAGCCTGCATAGAAATCTCCGATCAGGATCGCGTCGGCCAGACGCCCGCCGTAGGGGTCCTCGTCCATGCGGGGATACTCCAAGCCTACGTATACCGAGCGCGGCTTGGCCGTGCGTTTCGGATTCTCTCTTCCGTAGCGACCCGTGAGTGCGTGGGGCAGGGCGATGAGTGGATCCGTCAGTCCCTCGCACTTCTTCTTGCAAGGCCCTTCGGCTTTGGGCCAGCCGAAGTTCTGGCCGGGCTCGCGCAGCAGGTTCACCTCTTCGAACTTGTGCTCGCCGACGTCGCCGATCCAGTAAAAGCCGCGCCGGTCGAGTACGCCCATCCACGGTGAACGCAGTCCGTACGCCAGGATGTTCGGGCTGGCGCCCTCTCGGTCCGCGAAGGGATTTCGCGGATCCGGATCGTAGCCCCCCTTCGGGTCCTCGCGGCGGGGCCGAATTCGAATGAGTGAACCGAGGTCCGTCTTCAGGTCCTGAGCCGGGAGGTACAGTTGCTTCTCGCCGACCAGTGCCCAGAGAGCACCCTCAGGATCGAACCCGATCGAGCCAATGTTGTGGAACGGCAGCTGGGCCTTGGGATGACCGACCTCGTACACGGTTCTAGCGGACTTCGCCACCTGACCGTAGTTGGTCGAGAAGCGCATCCGGCTGATGCGGCCGGTCTGCAGCGAGATGCAGTAGCTCGCATAGAGCAGCGAGTTGGTTTCGAAGTCCGGGTCGAGGGCGAGCGATACGGCGCACTGGGAACCGTAGTCCTGCTCCGGCAGGCGGAAGCTCCCCAGCCGCTCTGTGTCGATCCCGCGCTTGATCCGGTAGTGCACGATCTCGCCGCGCATCGTCGACAGCAACAGTTCTCCTGGCTGCGGCAGGAAGACCAGGCCGGTCACGAGCTTCGGCTGGCCCTTCAGCCGGATCTGCTGAAGGCGCAGACGAATGGACTGATCTGGCTCGGCCACCGCGTAGAGCGGTAGCAGCAGCAGGAGTAGCGGGAGCAGTAGCAGCGGTCCCACGAAGTTGCCGCCCCACGGCCCGGGCGTTGGTGGGGGCGATTGCACGACAACCTCTTCGCGGCGGTTATGCGGCAACCAGGGAGAGTCCCGACGAGTCCACGCCGAATCCGCAGGTGCCCAGGACTGGAACCGAACCAGCACGGCACTTTGACTACCAGATTCCGAGTCTAGCGCGCGGCTCGTAGCTACGCTGGAGCTACCCCGCTCTCCTCCATGGTGGATCCGCCGACACGCCGGGCGATCTCGGGTAAGCTGAACCGATGCCGCGCGTCTGCGTCATCAATGTCGTCGGCCTCACCCCCTCCTTGGTGAAGCACACACGCCGCATCGCCGAACTCGGCGCGCCGGCCCCATGGCGCAGCCCGCTGCCGGCCGTGACCAGCACCTCGCAGGCCACACTACTGACCGGCCTCGCGCCGCGCGACCATGGCATCGTGGCCAACGGCTGGCTCTACCGCGACACCGGCGAGGTGCGCTTCTGGCAGCAGTCCAACGCGCTCATGGAAGGCCCCAAGCTGTACGACAGAGTGCGAACCGCCAAGATGTTCTGGTGGTTCAACCAGGGCACGTCCGCCGACTGGTATGCCACACCGAAGCCCCACTACGGCTGCGACGGCTCCAAGGTGTTCGACATCATCGACAGCACCGGCTGCGATCTCCAGCGCAAGCTCGGCGCCTTCCCGTTCCACGCCTTCTGGGGCCCGATGTCGGGCATTGCCGCCACTGAGTGGATCGCGCGCGCCTCGGCGCTCGTGATGCGCGAGCGCGAGCCAGACCTGACCCTCGTCTACCTGCCCCACATGGACTACGACTTCCAACGCCACGCGCCGTCGGACCCGGCGCCGGTCACGCAGGTCGATCCGTGTGCCGGCATCGTGATCGATGCGGCCCGCGACATCGGGGCCCAGGTAGTAGTCGTGTCGGAGTACGGCATCGTCCCGGTATCGCGGCCGGTGTTGATCAATCGCGCCCTGCGCGAGGCCGGCTGGCTGGCGGTTCGCGACGGCCCATTCGGTGAGATGCTGGACACCCACGGGAGCCGGGCTTTCGCCGTGACCGACCACCAGCTTGCCCACGTCTACGTGAACGGGCTACCGCTCGGCGAGGTCCGCAACGCGCTCGAGGGACTGGACGGAGTCGACCGACTCGTGGAGCCGGGAGAGTTGGAACTCGACCACCCGCGCGCCGGTGAACTCGTTGCGCTGGCCGAGCCCGATGCCTGGTTCGCCTATCCGTACTGGCTGGACGATGCTCGTGCCCCCGACTTTGCCCGCACCGTCGACATCCACCGCAAGCCTGGCTTCGACCCCTGCGAGCTGTTCGGCACGTCGCGTGTGCGCCCCATCCTACGGCTGGCGCAGAAGACGCTGGGCTTCCGCTACCGGATGGACGTAGTCCCCCTCGAGCCGGAGCGAGTGCGAGGAAGCCATGGCCTGCGACCGGCGCCCGACGACGGTCCCCTCATCATCGGGCCCGATCCGCCCGAGGACATGCGCGGGTTCAAGCAATACGTCGAGCGACTTCTAGCTTGAATCGACCGCGGGGACGAGACCCTCTCGAGATTTCCGGGGGGTGGTCGCGGGCGTTGCGAGCTAGCGGGCCGGTGCGTCCAGCGTCTCCCGCAGGAGTGTGATCAACCGGCGTGCGAGTTCCTCCGTGAACCAGCGTGCGCCCTTGGGCCGCATATGGCCGTAGTCGGAGAAGAGCGAGTCACGACGCCCGTATGACAGGTCTCCATCCGTGACGTCCACGAACAAGAACCCCTCCTCCTCCGCCAGCTCGCGAAGTGACTCCAGATAGTGCGCGTAGCGGAGTTTTCCGTCGGGGCGCCCGTAGTGGAATGCGTGTTCCGGGACGTTCGCGACGACGTAGCGGACCCCGCGCTCCCGGCAGCTCCGCGCGGCCCGTCCAAGGGCTTCGAGCCCGCCCCGAAGGGATTCGCGGTCGAGTTCGTTGTCGTATGGCCGGTAGTCCTTCAGCTTTCCGGAGCGCTTGCGGGCCGCCAACGGGGTCGTGCGCCTCTCCCATCCCCTCTTGTCGACAGGAAAGCCTCCCCCGACCACCAGCTCAGCGTAAGGCTGCCTGCGCTCGATGGCGTCCAGCAACCTCTGCAACGCGCCCTGGTACTGGAGCATGCGGACTTCCGAAATCAGCCATCCAACCGCGTCGCTCCAGACGGTGCCGCGCATCCAGTGCTGCTCGACGCGCCCTTGCGCCAGGAAGGGATCCGACTCGGCGGGGGTGGTGCTCAACATGTCGCCGAGACGGACGCCCTGCACGACGACTTTCGGACGGGCGCGATCGAGCCAGAACCTCTCCAAGTAGAGACGTGTGGGGTCCGGCCTCAGCGCCGAGAGACCTCCGTTGAAACTGACGACCGGCCGGTCGAGCTTCGCCGAGACCAGCTTGTCGAAGCGGAACGGCCGCACGTTGGTGCGCACGATCGAGCTCCCGATGAAGAGGACGTCCACGTTCTCGACTCTGGTGAGCAGCACATCGAGACTGCGGCCGCGAGGGACGACGCCCGGTCGGTAGTAAGGCTCGGGAACAGGCAGCCGAGTGTAGACGCGGGGGTCTCGCAACGCATGCTCGGCCAACGCCAGCAGGCATGACGTCAGCACGAGCCAGGCCACGATGTCTCGGGCACGAAGGCCGGTCTTCACGGGGTCGCTTGTCATGCGTGGACTTCAGAACTGAAAGTAGATGAAGGGGACCGAGGGTGTGCCGGCGAACAGGGTGAGAACGATCAGGACAGAGGCGACGAACGCTCCGACCGGGATCGGGAGTCGAGCGAAAATGTGCTCGTTCCGTGTGATCGCCTGGGGAACGTCGATCGCCAGGATACAGCCCCAGAGAATGAGGGTCGGTGCGAGCAGGTGCCAGTCGAACGCCCCACCCGACACGAGCCCAGCGAGGAAGTGCCGGGTCGTCTCCATGTCGCTCGAGCGGAAGAAGAGCCAGGTCCCGCAGACCAGCGCGAAGGTCCCGAGCGCGCGGACCGTTGCCGAGGACATTCTCAGGATGGCGGGAGCATTCGCAGGAAGCCGAGGCAGGACCGGCTCGACCGCTCGATGAATCACAAGGTACGCGCCGTGGAGTCCGCCCCAGAGGACGAAGTTCCAGCTGGCTCCGTGCCAGAGACCGCCCAGCAACATCGTGAGCATCAGGGCGCCATAGGTTCGCGCGGCTCCACGCCGGTTCCCACCCAGGGAGATGTAAAGGTAGTCGCGCAGCCACGTCGACAGCGAGATGTGCCAGCGACGCCAGAACTCACGCGGGTTCCTCGAGAAGTAGGGATGCTGGAAGTTGCGAATGAGCTCGAAGCCGAGCAATTTGGCGCTGCCACGCGCGATATTGCTGTAGCCCGCGAAGTCGCAGTAGATCTGGAGTGCATACAATACAAGCGCCGCGGAGAGCGCGAGCGAACCGTGCTCCTGGGGGTTCGCAAACGCCCGGTCGACGAACACGGCCGCCGTATCTGCGATGGCAACTTTCCGGAAGAGGCCCAGCACGATCAGCCACGCGCCCTCATACAGGTCGACCGCACTCGGTCGCCGCGGAGCGGCGATCTGGGGAAGAAGGCGCCGCGCCCGTTCTATCGGACCCGCAACCAGCTGCGGAAAGAAGGCCACGAATAGCGCGAACTCGAAGAAGTCATCGACCGGCTCGAGCCGACCGCGGTAGATGTCAATCGAGTACGACAGTGTCTGGAACGTGTAGAACGAGATGCCGATGGGGAGCAAGATCTCGAGAACGGACGGCGTGGCGGGCAGGCCGATGGCGTCGAGAAGCGCAGCGGCGCTCTCGACGAAGAAACCGAAGTACTTGAAGAAGCCCAGGATCCCCAGGTTGCTGACGACGGTCACGAGGAGTCCGCGGCGCATCGCGACCCGTGAACCGCTCGCCCGCCCGCCGGCGATGATCCGGCCCGCCACGAAATCGACCACCGTCGAGATCATGATCAGGGACAGGAATCGGTAGTCCCACCAGCCGTAGAACACATAGCTGGCGCCCAGCAGGAACAGATTCTGGATGCGGAGACCGCTTCGCGCCCGGCCCACTGCGTAGTAAACGCCGAGGCAGACGAGCAGGAAGACGGCGTACTCGGGAGAGTTGAAAAGCAAAGGGAACCACTACGAGGGGCGTCGGAGGCGGGGAGAGGGACAATGATTGCAGAAGCGGTCGGGTGCGGCGACCCTTGGACGTCGGCGCTTTCGCGACGATCCGGCAAGGCGCCTAAACGGGCGCTCAGCTCCGAGACTCGGCACAGAACCCAGACCGCATCGAGTCCGCGAATCTGCCCTCGCGGAACCCAGGCCACCCCAGAGCCTCCGGAATCCCAGCCTGGCCCCCTTGACCCCGATCTTGACCCCGATCTTGACCCCGATCTTGACCCGACGGGACAAGTGGGGTTGGATCCGTACCCCTGTGACCGAACGCAAGCTCGCCGCGATTCTCTCCGCCGACGTGGTCGGCTACAGCCGGCTCATGGCCGAGGACGAGGCAGACACCGTCAGGCGGCTCACGGCGTACCGGACGGAGATCACGAACCTGGTCGCGGAACATCGCGGGCGGGTCGTGGACTTCACCGGCGACAACTTCCTGGCCGAGTTCCCTACCGCCACCGAAGCCGTGGAGGCCGCCGCCGAGATCCAGCGAGTGCTCAAGGCGCGAAACGCCGCGGTCCCGGCGGGCCGCGCGATGGAGTTCCGCATGGGGGTGCACCTGGGCGAGGTGCGCGTGGAGGGCGAGCGACTCTACGGCGACGGCGTGAACATCGCGGCGCGGCTCGAAGGCCTCGCGGAGCCCGGCGGGACCTGCATCTCGGCGACCGTCCTCGAGCAGATCCGGCGCAAGCTCGAGCTCGACTTCGATGACCTCGGCAGCCAGCAGGTCAAGAACATCCCCGATCCGGTGCATGCCTATCTGCTGCGGGAGCGGGAGGCGGAGTCACCGGCGGCGGGCACCGGGCTTCGCATTGGCACGCGGCCGGTCGTCGCTGGACTCGCCGCAATCGCATTCGCGGCGCTGGGCTGGTGGGGGTGGAACCAACGCCCCGCGACTGCGGGGCCGATCCGCTCGATCGCCGTACTCCCCCTCGACAACTTGAGTCGCGATCCCGGCCAGGAGTACTTCGCGGATGGGATGACGGAGGCTCTGATCTCCAGACTCGCGCGAATCGGCTCCCTGCGTGTCATCTCGCGGACTTCCGTCATGCAATACAAGAACGTGTCGAAGCCGCTCCCCGAGATCGGCCGCGAGCTCGGCGTGGACGCGATACTCGAGGGCTCGTTCCAGCGTGAGAACGACCGGATCCGCATCACGGTGCAGCTGATCGATGCCCGGAGTGACTCCCACCTGTGGGCCCAGGACTATGAACGTGAGATCGCCGGAGTCCTCGCGCTACAGAGCGACGTGGCCCGGGCCGTCGCCAAGAAGATCCGGCTCGTGCTGACACCTGCGGAGCAGGAACGGCTGACATCCGACCGGCCCATCGAGCCGGCGGCCTGGGAGGCATACCTCGAGGGCCGCCATGCCTGGGACAAGCGAACCGCGGCGGGCTTCGACGAGGCGATCCGCCACTTCCGGCGGTCCGTAGATCTCGACCCCGACTCCGCCCTCGGCTACACGGGGCTCGCGCTCGTCTACGACCAGCAGGGTGTGTTCGGCTTGATCCCCCCGCGCCAGGCCGCTCAGCTTATCCGGGAGCAGCTCGTCA
>JAFDDB010000133.1 GCA_019311115.1 Deltaproteobacteria bacterium | reverse complement strand
GGTCGAAGTCGCCGAGCCAGAAGCGGCTCCGCATCTCGCACCCGTAGTCGGTGTCCCGAACTAGGTGGATGAGATGCCCGGCCCAGTCCGGCGTGCCGAGCAGTCCCGTGCGGGCGCAGACCGCGGTCGAGACGCCCGCTTCGGAGAACCGCGCCACGTCGAGGTACTCGGAGGGATCCCGAAAGGAGATCTTGAGCTTGTTCAGCTCGCCCCCGATGTACTCGTGGACGTTGTGGGTTCCGCCGATGTACTCGCCGTCCTTCCCGACCCACTCGCACCAGACGTGGTCCGTCGGGTGCCACCACTTGTATTGCTCGGTCGTCCGCAGGTAGCCGAACCACCAGTCGATCATCGCGCCCTTGCAGCCGACCATCGTGGTGCGCGCCGCGACGTGCAGTTGGCCGTCGTCGAGCCGCACGAACCCGGCCTCGAGCGGCAGGTAGCCGGGCTCGAGCAGCTGGTCGGCCTCGTCCAGGCGCATCGGCGCTCCTTGCTTCGGGGACCATCGTAGTCCAGACGACCTCGTACCTGTCCGAGGCTATGCTCAGCGCGTGAGCGACGAGCCGAAGACCGCAGGCCGGGTCGTACGCGCGCGCGTGCGGTCGGTCGGCCGCATTGCCGGCCCGCTGCTAGGCCTCGTGGCGTTCGTGGCGAGCGGCGGGGGCGAACTCGACGCGGCCGGGCGCGCGACCGCCGGGCTCGCGGTCTGGATGGCCGTCTGGTGGATGACCGAGGCGATCCCACTCCACGCGACCGCCCTGCTTCCGCTGGCCGTGCTGCCGTTCGCGGGCGCGGCCACGATCCGTGAGGCGGCGGCACCCTACGCCCACGAGCTCATCTTCCTGTTCATGGGTGGATTCCTGCTCGCGCTGGCCATGCAGCGCTGGGGGCTCGACCGCCGGATCGCTCTCGGGGTCCTCGGCCGGCTCGGCGACCACCCCGCGCGCGTCGTCGCCGGCTTCATGGTGCTGACGGCCGGCTTCAGCATGTGGGTGTCCAACACGGCGACGGCGGTCATGATGCTGCCCATCGCCGTGAGCGTGATCGCGCGCGTGGGCGGCAGCGAAGCGGGCGCTGCGGCGGGTCCGGCCGAGGGCCGCGCGTTCGCTCGCGCGCTGCTGCTCGGGATCGCGTACGCCGCGTCGATCGGTGGCGTGGCCACCTTGATCGGAACCCCGCCGAACCTGTTCCTCGCCTCCTACGCCGCGCGCGAGCTAGGGCGCGAGATCTCCTTCGCCCACTGGATGGCCGTGGGGGTCCCCTTCGCGGCCGTGTTCCTGCCGATCACGTGGTGGCTGCTGGTGCGTTGGCTGTTTCCGATCCGCATCCGCAGCCTGCCGGGGAGCGCGGAGCTACACCGGGGCGCGTTGCGCGCGCTCGGAGCGGTTCGGGCCGGCGAGCTGGCGACGCTGGGCGTGTTCCTGACGGCCGCCCTGGCCTGGATGACCCGCCCCTGGCTCGTCCGGATCGAGTGGGCGGGGGCGCATCCGCTCGCGGGCCTCAGCGATGCCGGCATCGCGATCGTCGCGGCGCTCGTACTGTTCGTGATCCCGACGGGCGACCGCGACAAGCCGTTCGTGATGGACGGCGACACCGCGTTGAAGCTGCCCTGGGGTCTGCTCCTGCTGTTCGGGGGAGGCTTGAGTCTGGGGGGCGCACTGGGCTCGACCGGTGTCAGCGCGTGGCTCGCCGGGCAACTCCAGGGCCTGGCCGGCGCCCCGCCGCTGCTGGTGCTCGCCGTCGTGGTCGTGCTCGTCATCAGCTTGACCGAAATCACGTCGAACACCGCGACGGCGGCGGCCCTGATCCCGCTGCTGGCGGGGCTCGCCCCGGTCTTCGACATGGAGCCGTTGCTGCTCGCCGCACCGGCCGCCATGGCGGCGAGCTGCGCGTTCATGCTGCCGGTCGCGACGCCCCCCAACGCGGTCGTGTTCGGCTCGGGTCAGGTCGAGATCGCGGACATGGTTCGCGCCGGGCTGTGGCTGAACCTGATCGGGGCGGCGCTGATCACCGGCTTTGGCTACACGCTGGTGCTGCGCCTGCTCGCGGGCTAACGCCCTCCGCTCAGCTCGCGCCAGATCGCCGCGGCGAGCCGTTGCGCCTGGGGCTTCGAGCGGAGATCGCCTCCGGCGCTGCGCGGCTTGCCGTGCTTCAGGTGGATGCGGATCGCCCAGAGCGGGTTGCGCCCGTTCCTGCCGCGGATCTCCGCGGCGATGCTGTCGATCTCGTCCAGCCGGTACTCGCGCGTGCGGCCGCGCCCGAAGGTGCGCGTGCGCACGTCGAGCCGCCCCGGACGCGCGTGCACGGTCGTACGCTGCAGCCAGACGACCGGCACGAAGCCGAGCAGCAGCAGGCCCACCCCTCCGAACGGGATCAACATGAGCTTCGCGAAGCCGGGGAGCTGGAGCGCGGCGAACCCCACGAATGCGTTCCAGGCGAGAGTGAAGAGGATGATCGCAATCCCGCCCGCCTTGTTTCGCGCAGCGGCAAAGTAGAGCTCCAGCCCGCCCTCGGGCAGGCGGCGCGATCGCACGCTCGATTCTTCGCTGGGCTCGACGTCGCTATCCGGAGCGTCGGGCGTGTGTTCGCCAATCCGCTCGGTCACCTGCGGATCGCTCTCGCCCGTCTTGTAGACCGGCACCTCGAAGACGCTCGCCAGGTCGGCGCCCGCGAGCTCGGCACCGGCGTGCAGTTGCCACACGATCTGCTCGCGCGCCCGACCGGCCGTCACCGGCTCGACCATGCTCGACGGAAGCTCGTAGGGGATCTCGAACGAGAACGGAACGCGCGTGCCGGAGTGGCCGCGCCCGGCTCGTGTGCCGGGGAGGTCGCACTCGCCCTGCCAGAGCGTGTCCGAGTTGGTGTTCTTGCCGGCCCGGCGGATGCGCACGCAGGACAGCACGAGCCGGTACGCGTCGGGCGAGATCGCGGTGCCGGTGTGGATCGCGCCGGCCAGCGTGCCGCCGATCACGCCCGGCCGCGTGTCCAGCTCGAGCACGACGCGACGGAAGCGACGCCATCGGGCCGTCGCGATGGCCGCCCAGTACCACATGCCCAGCGCGGCCGCCGGGAACACGAAGGCGAAGGCCGCCTCGCCGAGTCGCTCGGGAAACGCGTCGAGGCCGAAGCCGACCAGCGGGATCGAGCCGCCCGTGAAGGCGACGGCGAAGACCCAGGCGATCACGGCCGCGGGACCCTCGGAGGAGCGGATGCGTCCGCTCGCCCAGTCGTCTCGCGCCAGCCAGGGTTGCTCGTGACCGGTGGAGGTCTCGTGAGTAGTCATCCAGATGCCTCTCAGGGGGCGGGTGGACGTCGGTCGCTGCGGTGGAGGCGCAGAGTGACTACGCCCGTCTGGATCGGCTGCGCACGCGCCGTGCTTGAGGGTAGGATCGGGGCGGGAGGCGACGCGGTGATCAAGCGGATCCGAGGCTACCTGGCTGTGCGGCGGGGCGACGTACCCCAGGCGAGTGCGGCGATCGAGGCACAGGGCTACGCGGTCCTGCGCCAGGTCTTCGCGCCGGACGAGGTGGCGAAGCTGGCAGCGCAGCTACGGGCTGTCTACGAGAGCGACCCGCCCGACGTGCGCGAGCGCCCGGACTGGGAGCGCGAGGACTTCCGCTACGCCATGCTGAACCGCAGCGCGCTGGCGCAGCAGGCCGTGGGACACCCGCGCATCCTCGAGACCCTCGAGCCGCTGCTCGGCGACGACTGCCACGTGATCGCGAACACCTGCTGGCGCAATCCTCCGAACGGACGCGACGGGGACCGCGGGGGCTTCTGGCACATCGACGCGGGGCCGCACGTGCCGCGGCCCGAAGGCGTAGCGTGGCCCGACTCCGTCCCCTACCCCGTGTTCGCGATCGGCGCGCACCTGCTGCTGCAGGACTGTCCGCTCGACTGCGGGCCGACGGGCGTGATTCCACGAAGCCACCGCTCGGGGCGGACGCCCCCGCGCGATCAGCCCTTCGCGGACGACCTGGAGCACGAGGGCGCCGTGGCGGTTGCGCTCGATGGCCGAGCGGGCGACGTGGCGCTCTTCGCTTCCGACATCTGGCACCGGCGGCTGCCGACCGGACCCGGCGATACCGGCCGCTTCTTCCTGCAGGCGCACTACGGCCGCCGCGACATCGCGCAGCGGCTCCGGACGACGGCCGAGGTGAACCAGGTCTCGCCCCAGGCGATCGAGCGCGCGGGCACGGACGAGCGCGCCCGATCGCTGATCGGCCTGCACGCACCCATGTTCTACGACGGATAGCCGGGTCCGCGGTCCTCGCCAGTCATGTAGGCTCCCGGGCATGAAGACCCTACGCACGCCGGACGAACGCTTCGAAGATCTCCCGGGCTTTCCCTTCTCGCCGCGCTACACCGAGGTGCCCGACGGCGACGGAGGGACGCTGCGGATCCACCACCTGGACGAGGGCCCGCCGGGCGCGCCGATCGTGGTCTGCATGCACGGACAGCCGACGTGGAGCTACCTGTACCGGCACATGATCCCGGTGCTGACGGCCGCAGGTCTGCGGGTACTGGCACCGGACCTGGTCGGCTTCGGCCGATCGGACAAGCCGGCGGCGCGCGAGGACTACACCTATGACCGGCAGGTCGAGTGGCTCACGGCGTGGCTGGTGCAGAACGACGTGCGCGGCGCGACGCTGGTCGGCCAGGACTGGGGCGGGCTGATCGGCCTGCGCATGGTCGCGGAGAACCCGGAGCGTTTCGACCGGGTCGTCGCCGCGAACACGGGCCTTCCGGCGCCCGACGACATGCCGCAGGAGCGGATCGACGCCGTGAAGGCGTTCTGGAACGACGAGCCGACGCCGACCCTACAAGAGATGGCACAGGCGCTCGGAAATCCTGACCGCGAGCGGCCGGAGCGCACCTTCGCCTACTGGCAGAAGTTCACGTGGGAGACCGTGGACCCGCCGATCGGCATGCTGATCGCGGGGAGCGTCGATGGACGACAGCTGTCGGCTGGCGAGATCGCGGCCTACGACGCGCCGTTCCCCGATGCGTCCTACAAGATGGGCCCACGCGCCATGCCCAGGCAGGTGCCGACGCTGTCGAGCGACGCCGGCATCCCGGCGAACCGCCGCGCGTGGGAGGTGTTCGAGAAGTGGGACAAGCCCTTCCTGTGCGCGTTCAGCGACAACGACGCGGTGACCGGTGGCGGCGACGCGGTGTTCCGCGCGCGCGTGCCCGGCGCCAAGGGACAGCCGCACGTCACGATCCAGGGCGGCGGCCACTTCCTGCAAGAAGGCCGCGGCGAGGAACTGGCGCGCGTCGTCGTAGACTTCGTGAAGTCGAGCTGACCCGAGCGTTACCGCTCAGCTGGCGCCGGCTGCGGCCATCGCCTGCTCGATCGACAACATGTTGATCAGCACCTGGTGCTCGAGACCGGCGTCGCGGTGCACGTGGACGTCGGCATACCCGGCGCTCGACGTCATCTTCTGGAAGGCCTCGATCGACGGGTACTCGATCACGCCGACGCTGTCCCAGGGGCTCTCGTCTCCGTCGCCGATCAGCAGGGCGTTGCAGAGGCCGAAGTAGATGGGCTTGCCGCCGAGCGCGAGGATGAGCTTGATGACCCCCTGCGAGTACAGGTTGTAGGCCTGGCGGCCAGTCAGGTCGGTCTCGCGGCCGTCCGCGTACTCGGCCCGCTCCTTGAACTTGAGCAGGTTCAGCATGTAGAGGGGCCCGTCGGGCGCCCGCTTGGCGAGGTTCTCGAGCTGCTCGGGACGGGGCTGGGTAGCGGGCATCGGGGTCTCCTGTCGGGGTTCGGGCGGATGCCCGATCATACCTTCCTTCGCCTCCGCAGGAGGCTGGAGCCGGCGGCGGCTCCGCGCCAGCGGCTATGCTCCGCGTGGAAGGAGGCGCGTGACGATGATGCGACGGCTCGCGCCGGTCCTGCTGGGACTGGCGTCGCTGGGTTGCGCCGGCGAGGCGCCCGTGTCGATCGTCATGATCACGATCGACACCCTCCGCGCGGATCACGTGGGCAGCTACGGCTACTTTCGGGACGTGACGCCGGCGATCGACGCGTTGGCGTCAGAAGGCGTGCTGTTCGAGCACGCGATCGCGCCGATGGCGACGACGCTTCCCTCGCACACGTCGCTGCTGACGTCGAGCTATCCCGCGCGCCACGGCGTGCGCGCGAACTTCCAGAGCTACCAGCGGAGGGTCCCGCTCGACGGCGACGACTTCCAGACCTTCGCCCAGCTACTGAAGCGCGCGGGCTACGAGACCGCCGCCTTCGTGAGCGTCTACCACCTGCGGCCGGAGACGGGGATCGCGGCGGGCTTCGACACCTTCGACACCGTTCCCGGAGACCGCGGCGGGCAGGGGCTCGACCGGATCACGCGCACCGCCGACCAGACGACGCGGCGGGCCGTGGACTGGCTGGGGCGCCGCACGGACGACCGCCCGTTCTTCATGTGGGTGCACTACTTCGACCCGCACAGCCCGTACTCGCCTCCCGCCCGCTACCGCCAGGCCTACGGGGACGCCGCGGCGCTGACCGCGTTCATCCGCGAGAAGCGCGTTCCCGAGCGGTACGAGGGCCGCACGCGCGCCCTGCACGACCGGTACGACGGGGAGATCCGGTTTGCGGACGACCAGATCGGCGTGCTCTTCGCCGCGCTGCGCCGGCTGGGCCTCTACGACGACGCCGCCATCGTGCTCACCGCCGACCACGGCGAGGGACTCGGGCAGCACGGCGTGCTGGAGCACGGGGTGATCTTCAACGAGCAGATCGAGGTACCGCTGATTCTGCGCCTCCCGAAGGGCGCGCGCGCCGGTGAGCGGGTCGCCACGGTCGTGTCGCTGATCGACGTGCTGCCGACGCTGGTCTCGGTGCTCGGGCTGTCCGTCCCGACCGCGCAGTTCGACGGCATCGACGTCCTGTCCGAAGAGCGGCGCTATGCCCTGGCCGAACGCGAGTACTCCAAGAGGCGTTTCGGCAGCGACGTCAACCTGAGCCTGACGGGTGAACGCTGGAAGTACGTCTATCACAGCGAGCAGGCGGACTCGCTGTTCGACCTGGGCGCGGACCCCGTCGAGGTGAACGACGTGCTCGCGGACCACCCCGAGGTGGCCGCAGCCATGCGCCAGGAAATCCTGCGCCTCGTCGAGCAGTACGGCGAGGAGGGAGCGGCGCTCGGCGTAGAGCCGACGGTATCGCCCGAGATGAGGGAAGCGCTCGAAACCCTCGGCTACGTGGAGTGACGCTACAGGGCGCCGATGGTCTCGAGGATCATGCCCTCGCGGAGTCCCCAGTCGCTCACCGTGAACGAGTCCAGGCCGAGCGCGTCGGCCAGGGTCTCGAGGATCAGCGCTCCGGTCGGAAGCAGGTCCGCGCGGCGCCGCTGCATCGTGCTCATGCGAAGGCGTTCGTCGTGGGTAGCATCGCGTAGGCGCAGGCCCAGTTCGGCCAGCTCGGCGGTCGATATCTGCGGCGCCTGCGTGTGCCGTGCGCCGCGCTCTCCGCGCTGTGCCAGGACCAGCCGTGCAATGGCGCGGGCCGTTCCGCCCGTGACCGCGGCGCGGTGGGGGCAGCAGTCGAGCGCGGAAAGGTGGGGGGCGAGCACCGTCCGGACGCGGTCGCGAAGCCCGGTCGAGTCTCGCTCGCTCATCGGGTCGGACGAGACCAGCTCGCGGTGGAGCCGCGCGACTCCCAAGGGCAGCGTCGTCTCCCACGTCACGCAGTCCGCCTCGTCGAGCGCCAACTCGAGGCTGCCGCCTCCAAGGTCTATGACGAGGCTCGGCTGGATCTCCCGACTGCCGCCGATGCGGCGCCGCACGGCGCGCTGGACGGCACGAGCCTCCTCTTCGCCCGAGAGCAGCCGGACGGGGACGCCGACGGCCTCGCCGATCCGCCGCGCCAGCTGCGTGCCGTTCGACGCGTCGCGGAACGCGGCGGTCGCGACCGGAACGAACACGTCGGCGCCGACGCTGTCGGCCTCGGCGCGGAGCGCTCGCGCGGCCTCGACGGCGTCACGGCACACGTTCTCCGGAATCCAGGGCCCGTCGGCGATCACGGCCCCGAGCCGGGGAGAGGCGCGCTCCCTCACCACGGGCGCGATCTCTCCGCTCGCAGTGGCGTCGGCGACGAGCAGGTTGAACGACGTGCTTCCCAGGTCGAGCACCGCCACGCGCGTGGAATCCGTCATCGGTCGATCGCACTCGAATGGCGGGACGTAGCTGGCCTTCTCGACGCGCGGGCCCCTTCCTTCGAGCACCCACATCGAGCCCTTCTGGCAGCTAAGCGGGGCGGGGCCGTCCACGCGTCCCACGTCGAGGGCGTGCAGCAGGCCCGGGACCAGGTCGCCGTGGCTGCAGAAGAGAGCGGGGAGATCACCGACCGAGCGGATCAACTCGAGCGCGTCGCGAACCGGTTCGCCCTCTGCAAGGCAGGCCTCGGTCTCGACGCTCAGGCCGCGCGCGGTCGCGAGGCCCTCGACCGTCTCGCGGCAGCGGAGATGGGGGCTCGAGTACACCCGGTGCAGCGGCGCCTTGTCGAGGCGAGCCTCCAGCCCGTGCGCCTGACGCTCGCCGCGAACGGTCAGGGGGCGAAGCTCGTCGGTCCCAGGCCACTTCGACCGGCCGCGCGCCTTGGCGTGGCGCACGAGGTACACCTTCATTCGCCCTCTCCGAGCGCAGCCGGTGGCGGCCCTACTTGCTCTTTCGGGCGGCGCTCTTCTTGCGCGCGCGCTTGGCCGCCCGGTCCTTGAGCCGGGCCTTCTTCGCCTTCTTCTTGGCGTACTCCTCGCTCGACCTCTTCTTCGCGGCGACGTCTCGGGCCTTGGCCTTCTTAGCGGCCTTCTGTGCCTTGTTCATCGCGTCGGCGGCTGCCTCAGCGGCGCGCCGCGCCTGCTTGGCCGCCTTCCTGGCCTTGAGCGCGGCCTTCTCGGCTGCAGCCAGCACGTCGTTCGCGTCGATCCCGATGTCGAACTCCACGGCCGCCAGTCGGCTCGTCTTCTTCGCTCCCATGGTCCGCTCCTCCGGCTCGGCCGGCTTCGCTGTCAGCCTGCTTCTCGAATGGCAGGCTTGAGGATGTGCTCGTCCCGCTCGTAGACGCGGTTGGCGGGGCCGACGATCAGGGGATCGGGGGACCGCACGATGTCCTCGTCCTTGTCGGGATAGTCGAGGTGACTGAGCAGATGGCGCATGCAGTTGATGCGTGCGCGCTTCTTGTCGTCGGACTTGATGACGGTCCAGGGCGCGTCGGCGGTGTCGGTGTAGAAAAACATCGCCTCCTTGGCCTCCGTGTACTCGTCCC
>JAFDDB010000132.1 GCA_019311115.1 Deltaproteobacteria bacterium | reverse complement strand
GTCGCGGCGGTGGATCTCGACGAAGGGCTCTGGCTGCTTGGTGTGCAGGCCCGACTCGCGCCGCGTCTGCGTGGCGGAGTTGTAGTGGTAGAGCGTCCGGCCGGTCGAGAGGATGAGGCCCCAGGTCTCGTCCTCGGCCTCGGCCGACGGCCGGTACTCGACGGGTTGGAACAGGCCCTTTCCGCGCAGCACGCCCCCCTCGTGCAGGAAGGGCGTCCCGGGGTGGTCCGAGTCCGGGCACGGCCACTGCAGCCCCGTGTGGCCTCGGTGGACCTCGCGGTCGATCCGCTCGTGGCTGATTCCCGCGAACCGCGGCGCGTCCCGCACCAACTCAGCGTAGACCGCGGCGTTGTCGGGGTAGCTCCAGGCGGCGCCGCAAGCGTTGGCCAGGTCGATCAGGATCTCCCAGTCCGCGCGCGCCTCACCCGGCGGCTCGACGGCCTTGCGCACGCGCTGCACGCGGCGCTCGGTGTTGGTGAAGGTGCCCTCCTTCTCAGCGAACACGGCCGCGGGCAGGATCACGTCGGCGAAGCGCGAGGTCTCGTTCAAGAAGGGCTCCTGCTGCACGACGAACTCGACGCGGTTCATCCCCTCTTCGAGGCGCGACACGTTCGGCTCCGAGAGGAGGATGTCCTCGCCCATGACGAAGAAGCCGCGGATCGAGTCGCCGGCGAGCTTCATCATCTCGTTCAGGTTCAACCCGGGCTCGTCCGGAAGCGCGCAGCCCCAGCTCCGCTCGTACTTCGCGCGCACCTCGGGATCGTCGGCGCGCTGGTAGCCCGGGTAGAAGATCGGCGCGGCCCCGGCGTCGTTGGCACCCTGCACGTTGTTCTGGCCGCGCAGCGGGTTCAGGCCTGACGAGGGCTTGCCGAGGTGTCCGGTCATCAGCACCAGGTTCACGAGCGCATACACGTTGTCGGTGCCGTGCGAGTGCTCGGTGATGCCGAGCGTATAGTAGATGCCCGCCTTGTCCGTCTGCGCGTAACGCCGCGCGGTCCAGCGGATGTCCTCGGCGGGCACGCCCGTGACGCGCTCCGCCTCTTCGGGCGTGTAGCGCGCGACCGTCTCGCGCACAGCGTCGAAGTTCTCGGTGTGCTCCTCGATGAAGGCGTGATCGACGAGGTCCTCTTCGACGATCACGTGCGCCAGGGCGTTCAGAAGCCAGATGTCGGTGCCGGGCCGAAGCTGCAGGTGCCGGTCCGCGATCGAGGTCATCCAGATGGCGCGCGGGTCGGCCACCACGAGCGTCGCGCCGCGCCGGACGGCCCGCTTCATGTCCATCGAGATAACCGGGTGCGCCTCGCTGGTGTTGCTGCCGATCACGAACAGGAAGTCGGCGTCGCGGATCTCGTCGATCGAGTTCGTCATGGCGCCCGCTCCGAACGTGGCGACCAGACCGGCCACCGTGGGAGCGTGTCAGGTGGCGGCGCACTGGTGGACGTTGTTCGTGCTGAACACCGCCCGCGCCAGCTTCTGGACCAGGAAGTTCTCTTCCATCGTGCAGCGCGACGAGCTGACGAAGCCGAGCGCGTCCGGCCCGTGCCGTTCCGCCACGCCCCGCAGCCCTTCTGCGGCCGCGGCGAGCGCCTCGTCCCAGCTCGCCTCTCGAAGCTCTCCGTCGGCTCCGCGCACCAGCGGATGCGTGAGCCGGTCCGGATGGTCGATGAAGTCGTAGGCGAAGCGTCCCTTGACGCAGAGGTTCCCGTCGTTGGTCGTGGTGCCGGGCTCGGGACTCACGGTGCGGACCACTCGGCCACGGCCGTCGTTCGCCTGACGGTCCACGAGCAGGTCGAGCTGACAGCCGACTCCGCAGAAATTGCAGGTGGTGCGCACGGCCTCGACCGGCACTTCTTCCTGGCCGCGGGTGCGCGGCAGCTTCTCGGTCATGGCTCCAGTGGGGCAGACGTCGATGCAGCCGCCACACAGCTCGCAGCTCGTGTCGAGCAGCGACAACGCGTCGGCCGTCGAGATCGTGGTCTCGGCGCCGCGACTCGAGAGCGAGATGGCGTTGACGCCCTCGACCTCGTCGCAGTAGCGCGTGCAGCGCGCGCACAGAATGCAGCGCTCGGCGTCGAAGAGCACGTACGGGTTGCGGTCGGACGTCCGGTCGCCGCGGCGCGATTCGAGCCGACCCCAGTCGGACGGCGCGCCGTAGCGCGCGGCCATCTCGAGCAGCTCGTCGCCCGCCTCTCCGACCCCGTCCGGCACGGGGTGATCCGTCAGGTACAGCCCGAAGAGCGTGCGCCGGTGGCGGTCCACGCGCTCGCTTCCCGTCGAGACGTTCATGCCCGCGGTCGCGGGCGTCATGCAGGACGGCGCCAGGCGCCGCTGCCCTTCGACCTCGACGAGGCAGGTGCGGCACGCTCCCACCGGCTCGAGCCTCGGGTCGTCGCACAGCGTCGGGATCTCCACGCCCGAACGCCGCGCCACGTCGAGCAGCGTCTCGCCGGGCGAGAACTCCACGGTCCGCCCGTCGAGCTCGAGCGTCGTCGCCTGGCTCACGACGAGAACTCCTCGGGAAAGTGCTCGAGCGCGGTGGTCAGCGGCATCGCCGCCGTCTGCCCGAGACCGCAGATCGAGCCCTCGCCCATCTGCCACGCCACGTCGGCCACGTGGGCCAGCGCGTCCCGGTCCCCGGCCGCCTGGCGGTCGAGCGCGTCACGCAGGTAGTGCGTGCCGATACGGCACGGCGCGCACTGTCCGCAGCTCTCGGCCTCGAAGAAGCGGAGCTGGTCGCGCACCGCGTCGCGCAGGTCCACGCGGTCGTCGAGCACCACGACGCCGGCGGAGCCGAGCATGCTGCCGGCCTCGCCGAGCGCGGCGAAGTCGAGCGGCCGCGTGCGCTCGCTCGCGGGCAGGAAGCCCGATGCGGCGCCGCCGGGCGAGAACGCGCGCAGCGTTCCCGTGCAGCCCCCCGCGGCGTCGAGCAGTTCATCGACCGAGATGCCAAGCGGCATCTCGTAGGTTCCCGGCCGCTGCACGCAGCCGCTGATGCAGTAGAGCTTGGTGCCGGGCCCGGTGCGCCCGAGCGCGCGGAACCAGGCGCCACCCTTCGAGATGATGGCCGGCACGCTGGCGATCGTCTCCACGTTGTGGATCAGCGTCGGGCGGCCCCAGAGCCCGCTCTCGATCGGCAACGGCGGGCGGTGGCGCGGCAGTCCACGGCGGCCTTCGAGTGCCTCGAAGAGCGCCGTCTCCTCGCCGCATACGTACGCGCCCTGCCCCGAGTGCAGGTGGAAGCGGAGCGCGCCAAAGCGGCCGCTGCGTTCGGCGTCGTCGAGCTCGGCTTCGAGCACGCGCCGGGGCAGGCCGAACTCGCCGCGCAGGTAGAGCCAGACGTCCTCGGCGCCCACGGTCTGCGCCGCGATCGTCAGTCCCTCGAGCACGAGGTCGGGGCGGCGGACCAGCAGCTCGCGGTCCTTGAACGTGCCCGGCTCGCTCTCGTCGGCATTGAGCACCACGTAGCGCGGCCCGGGCGGCTGCGAGACCATGCCGCGCCACTTGATGTGCGCGGGGAACGCGGCGCCCCCCCGGCCCTGCAGTCCCGACTCCTCGAGCGCGTCGAGCACCGCGTCGGGACCCAGCTCGCGCGCGCGCGCGAGGGCCGCGCCCGACCGATCGAGATCCCCCGCCAGGTCGAACACCAGTTGCTCGCGGTCGGCGCCGTCCGGTCCGATCCGGCCGCGCCACGGCTCGTCATCGGGCGCCGCCTGCGACCGCAGCCGGGTCCAGTCCGGAGCCGCGCGTCGGACGTCGTCCACCGTGACCGCGGGCACGACATCCCGATCCCGCAGCATGGCCGGCGCCACGTCGCAAGCCGCCAGGCAGGACGCCTCGGCGACGGGCAGCCCCGCGCTCTTCGCGGCGTCGAGCAACGCGTCGGCGCCCGCGAGCCGGCACGACAGGCCCGTGCACACGCGGAGCTTCGCGTCGGGCCGGGCCAGCAGGTCGTAGAAGCTCGCCACGCCGTGGACTTCGGCCTCGGGCACGCCGGTCTCGTGCGCGACCCTCCGGGCCACGCCCGGCGCCAGCCCACCCGCCTGCTCGAGCACGTCGGGAACCGAAGCGCGCCTCGCGCGTACGTCAGCATCCACGTCCACGTCCACGTCCTTCACGGGCCCTATCGTAGCGGGGAACCGGAGCCGCGCTGCAGACCGCCGCCGTCAGTCCCCGGACTCGTCCCAGGGCACCGGGGGCGAGCGTTTCGCGGTCAGGCGGCGCTGCGAGAAGGTGCTCTCGGCCAGATCCGGGACCGGGACGATGCGCGCGATGTGGAGCTCGGTCTCGGTGAGCTCGACCAGGTTCCGCGCGGTCCGGCGCATGGCCAGCCACACGCCGTCGATCTCCTCGATGCCGTCGAGCGGCGCCACCAGTTCCTTCACCTCGACGCCCTGGTGGTCCCAGTAGCGGGTCTTGATCGGGACGTAGTGCTCGCGCTCTACGTACAGGCGGAAGCGGGAGTACTGCGAGTCGATCTCGGGCTTCGGAGTGGCCTCGATCACCCAGCAGAGCGTCCCCTGCTCCGCCGCATCGTCCACGCGCTCGTATGTGGCGTCGTCCATCTCGTGCGGGATGATGTCTTCGAGCGCGAAGTCGGTCCCGGCGATGTCCTGCGTGCTCATGTTGACGCGCCTGACCTTCCGCCGGCTCGGCAGGTAGACGAACTGGTCGTGCGCGCCGACCGCGCGGTTGATCACCAGGTAGCCGTTCTTCCGCAGGTCACGCGGCTCGAAGTAGCGCGCCAACACCTTAGCCACGACGTCCTTCTCTCGCGCCTCGTGACCCTCGGGGTAGTAGCGCCACCACAGCCGCAGACCGACCTTCTGAGCCGCACCCTTCGCGCCGCGCGACGCGAGCAGGATCTCTTCGACGAAGGCGTCGAAGCGGTTGGCCAGCACGCGGCTGTAGATCTCCTCGGCAGACAGGTCGTCCCGAGGGACGGCATCCTCGCCAGGTACGCCCGCCGGCGCGGGGTCGGACGCGGCCGCCAGCAGCGCACTCGCCGTCACCGCCAGCAGCAGCGGCAGGCGGGCTCCGCGTGACGCCGATTCCATGTGCCGAGCCTATCCCCGCGTGCCGCGCCAGGGCAAGCCTGCGGGGGAAGCCTCGCTATACTCCCGCGATGAAAATCCGTCTCTACCTGGGTCTCTTCGCAGCGATCGCACTCAGCGCGTGCACTACCAACCCCGCGCCCGTGCAGATCGCATTCATCCACCCGCTCCAGATCTTCCCCGAGGATCACGACGTCCAGGGCCTGCGCCTGAACCTGGTCCACGGCAAGAGCGCGAACCTGACGGGGCTCGACATCGGCGTCGTCAACGATGCGGCCGAGGTCACGGGGCTCGAGATCGGCGCCCTCAACCTCGTGCGCGGCGACTACACCGGCCTGCAACTCTCCGGCCTCACCTCGGTCGACGGCGGCTTCCGCGGCCTCCAACTCTGCGGCTTCGGCTTCGTGGCGGGTCCCGCCGAGGGTCTTCAGCTCTGCGGCGCCGCCAAGGCGGACGGCTTTTCCGGCGCGCAGATCGGCGCGATCGTCCAGTCCACCGACACCGCCATGGGGCTCCAGCTCTCGGCGCTTAACTCGGCAATGGAGCTGACGGGCCTGCAGGCCGGCGTGGTCGGCACCGCCGCCGTGTTCGAGGGACTGCAACTCAACCTGGGCGCGAACCAGGTCAAGCAGTCCTTCACCGGCGCGCAGGTCGGCCTGGTCAACGTGGCCGACGGCATGGACGGCGGCGCGCAGATCGGCGTGCTCAACGCCGTGGGCTCGCCCTTCGTGCCCAAGCAGTCCGCGATGGTCGGCCTGCAGCTCGGCGTGATCAACTGGGGCGAAGACGTCCACGGCGTACAGATCGGCCTGCTCAACTTCAACGCGAACGGCTTCCTGCCCGTCTTCCCGATCATCAACTTCTCGTTCTAGGTCACGCCTGCCGGGCGCCCTCGGCCGATGCCCGCGACTGTGTACCGGGCCGCCACACCTGCATCATCGAAATCCGCAGGGCCGGGCGGGCTTCGCGCTTTCAGCGCCTCCGCGAACTCGATCCGTGCGGGTCGGACGGCGTTTCCTCCCTGTGAGTCCTCGAGCGTGGAGTGATCTGGCCGCCAGGTGAACTCCAGCGGGTGTATCGTGCGGGCTTGAATTAGCTGGAGACACCGCGATGCGCCTCCCGACTCAGCTGACCCGGATCCCTCTCCTTCTCCTCGCCCTCCACGTCGTGCAGCCCTCTGCGGCACATGCGTCGCCGATTGGCCTGCTGGGCATCTCGGCGGAGGAATGCACCGCGCCCGAAGGTGAGATCGGCCTGACCGGGGTGCCCGTACACACGCTGTGTGACCTGATCCAGCTCAGCGCGCTCGACCAGCCGATCGACGCGCAGATGGGCCCCGGCGCTCGGACCGGGGCCGGTGACTTCAACAACAAGCTCTACGTGCAGCTCCTGGCGGCGGCCAAGGGCGCGCTCAGCGACTTCACCGTCGAGACGGGTGACCCCAACGACCCCTTGGTGACGACGGGCTCCGCGGTCCTGAACCAGAAGCTTCGCGACGGGCAGTTCCTGCGCTCCTCGCCGCTCGAGAACGCGCGCACGGTCAAGGACCCCGACACCGGCCTGAGCGTCAAGTCGTCCGTCGAGGAGATGCTGGCGCAGCGCCTGCGCGCGCTGAACGGCCAGATCGGCCGCGCGACCAGCGGGTACGCGCGCCCGACCGTTTTTGGCGACGATCCGAACGGGGCGAGCGACGCCGTGAGCACGCCCGAGGAACTGCAGAGCCTGAAGAACCAGCGCGACAACCTGCTCTACCGGCCGCGCGACAGGAGCATCGTCAACCGGGCCACGGGCGAAATCAGCGACGAGCCGCTCCCTGCAGGGCTCGCGAACCTGGACAACGCAGTGCTCGACCTGTTCGTCGTGGACTCGCAGCTCGGGCTCAACGACGCCGGGGGCGCGTACGACTACCAGACCTTCGACTCGTACGAAGAGCTGAACCTGCTCGCTCCCCGGCCGGATCCCGATCGCAGCGGAGTCCTGGCCGACCCACCGGTCGCGGTCGAAGGCGTCGAGCCCTGGGACGCCGGCGTGGCTCGCGACTTCAACCTGATCTGTGTCACCTGTCTCGAGGGCGTCAGCGGCATTTCCAAGGACGACCTGGGCGACGACGCCGTGCCGAACTTCCTCGGTCTCGATGCCATCTCCGACACCCGAGACGACCTGCCCGTGCTCGACGCGTCGATCGGAAGGGGCCTCTACGAGGTCAGCGACCCGAGAGAGTACGGCGGCATCTGGCGGGTGGAGCAGAACTACCTGAGGGACCCCGACGACCCGGGTAGCGAGCAGATCCCGCTGCCGCGCTACCAGCGGCTCGCGGCAGTCACGGGCCTGGAGGACGACCGCAAGACAGTCAGGGACAAGGAGAAGGATGGCCTGGGGAGCCGCGACCTGGTGCTCTTCGCCGTCCTCCACCCGTCCCTGCTGCAGGCGAACGGCTGCATCAACCAGTTGGGCGGCGCCTACTTGGACAATGACACGCCTGGCGGTTCCACGGACGACACGTGCGTAGACCGGGCGACCCAGTCGACACAGATCGCCTCGCTGGAGGAGGCCTTCGTCAGAGGCTGCTGGACCGAGACGCGGAGCCGCGGCTTCGGGGTCGGCTTGAACGCCGAGGGCGACTGCGTCGAACTCAACATCTTCAGGGGAAGCTGGTCCTCACAGCGAGGCGTCGACGAGCAGGTCGATGACAACCCGGACGACATCGGCGTGCACCCGGACCTGGTACCGTTCTTGGCGTTCGGCGGCTTCCGCCCTGCGGGGGCAGCGCAGAGCCCGGAGGACCTGACCGACCTTCTGAACTACGCCCAGAGCGGCCGCACACTGCCCGCGCGTCCGCGCCTGTCCTCACTTCCCTCGCCGCACAGGATCGCGCGACTCGTTGACCCGGACACCGGGGCCCCGGTTGCCTCGGACGGAACGACCTGCCAGTACCGGACGCGGGCTGCGGACGGCACGATCGGGATGACGCCGGACGTCAACCATCCGACCATCGTGGGGCCCGACGGATTGAGAGAGACCGACCAGGACAACCTGGTGGCCTCGGCCGGCGACTGTCTGCTCTTCACCCGCGTGACAGGCGGCGACCCGAACGCGCCCTGGATCGACGAGCTCCGCTCGAACGACGAGGTGGCGGACCTGCATGCCGTCGATCAGCAGCGCTTCCACCGGCTCTGCACGGCCGGTTTCGACGACGATGCGGGGAGCTGCGGGCTGGATCACTTCAACAACCGGGGACGCTTCCAGCTCGTCTCCCAGACGCTCGCCGGCGTCGGCCTCCTGAAGGACGTCCTCCCGGCGGGGCTGGAGTCGATCCGGCTGAAGCAGCAGCCGCTGGTCCAGAGCCTGCCGAAGTTGCTGGCGAGCGACCGCGTCTTCTGGCCGGTCACCCCGCCCGACCGCACGGCGCAGACGGCGTTCAACCTGGCGCTGTACTTCGAGCAGGGTGGAACGTCCGATGATCCGCGGCCCGAGGTCGCGGCACTGCTCGGCTGCGGTCCCGCCTACATGCTGCCCTGCGGAAGCTGGGGTCTCAATGAGGGCAACCAGGTTCCGGGAACGAAGGATGTTACCGGTGGCGCCGGCTTCCTGAGCGGCCGAAGCCGCGATGGCACCGAGCAGGACCGCAGCGCGCTCGACCTGTTCGGCCCGGACGTCTCGAACCAACGGATTGCCGGCGGCATCGACCTGATGAGCGCGGACGCGTCCGTCGTGTTCCAGGAGAGCACGCTCCTCAAGGCCTCGACCCCCTTCGCGCCGGTGGGCACCGAGGACCTCGGCGCGGGGCCGCAGACGCTGCCGGGGATCACGCCCGACGACGACGTGATCGAGCCCATGCCCTGGGAGCTCGATCCCGATGAGCTCGCTCGCGGCGTCATCCTCTACCAGGTGGCCAACCAGTACCTGAAGGACCCGCGCTGCGATGCGGACCAGCCCGGACGCGACGAGGACGGGACCGGCTTCGGAGACCCCGACGACCCGGATTCGGACTTCGCATACTGCCAACGGCGGTCCTTCAACCGGTGGTTCAACGCGTCGACCGGGCTGGTGGATCAGGTCATCGTGCTGAATGACCCGACCGACGACACCAACCCCGCTACCGTGATCGCGAGCGGGGGCGAGAACTGCACGGCGTTCGTCCAGACCAACCGGCCCGAGGGCGACACGTTCGACGAGGGCTGCACCCAGCTGGAGCGGTTCTCGGCGAATCTGGAGCGGTACAGCATCACGCTCGAGAC
>JAFDDB010000131.1 GCA_019311115.1 Deltaproteobacteria bacterium | reverse complement strand
CTCGTCGATGTCGTCGACGCGGAACGCGAAGTGCTGGCCCTGGGGAGCCTCGTGGTTCTCGACCTGCATCAGGTGGATCTCGTGCGTCTCCGAGCGGAGCCACATGCCGGCAAAACCGAAGTCCGGGCGCGGCAGCACCTCGAGTCCGAGCACGTCGGTGTAGAAACGGCCGGCCGCCTCGACGTCGGCGACGTTGAGCGATACGTGGTGCACGCCGTGGAGCTTCATGGATCCTCCCTCGAAGACAGGGTACCAGCCTCTGCGGAGCCCGGGGCGGAATCGTGTGCCGCGCGTTCGAGCGACCGCAGCCTCGCGCGCAGCCACAGCGCGTAGCCGGCGAGCGTGCCGAGGATCAGGACGTAGGCCGCGGCCACGAAGCCGTTCCACTCCATTACGAACGGTGCTCCTCGACCAGGGCTTCGAGTCGCGCGACGCCCAGTCTTCGGGCGACCAGCCAGGCGAAGATCAGCAGGAACGCGACCATGCCCGAACGCAGCGCGGCCGCGATGCCGGGCGGAAGCCCCTGGCGCGACGGGTCGGTCGGGTGCAGCGTGCTGCCGGCCGCGAAGGCGCGCAGGAACAGGTAGGCGACGTAGATGAACCAGAGCACGACCGTCGACGTGAGGCGCAGGTCCCAGACCCACCACACGCCCCAGGCGGGCTTCGCCCAGAGCGGACCGGAGAGCAGGATCAGCGAGCAGAACACCACGCCGACCTCGGCCGACGCCAGCGCGAAGCGGTCCCAGGCCTCGCGCCGCGTGGCCAGGAAGCCGATGCCGCCGACCGCCGTCAGGACGAAGCCGAGGTAGGCCGGTCCCACGTTCGGCACGTGCACGTACATGATCTTCTGGATCACGCCCTGCACCTTCTCGACGGGCGCGGTCCAGGCCAGGTACGCCCAGACGGCGAGCGCGGCGAGCGCGAGGAGGCCCGTGTACCGCGCGCTGCGAATCAGGCGCTCCTCCAAGCTCAGTCCTCCAGCACGTGGTCGAAGACGAAGTAGCCCGCCAGCGTGAAGACCCATGCATAGAGCGCCAGGGCCCCCCAGTGCAAGCCGCGAACCGCGCCCTCCGCCAAGGCGTCGGCCGTGGCCTGGGAGGCGAAGACGAGCACCGGGAGGATCAGCGGAAAGAGCAGGACGGGTAGCAGGAACTCGCGGAAGCGCGCGGTCGCCGAGAGCGCGGAGAGCAGCGTCCCGACCGAAGCCAGTCCCGCCGCGCCGAGCAGCGCCACGCCGAGCGCCGGTCCGACGGCGCGCGACCAGTCGACACCGAGGAACACGGAGAAGAGCACCGCCGTCCAGATCTCCACGCCAAGCAGCGCCACGAAGTTCGCGCCGGCCTTGCCCAGGAAGATCCAGCCGCGGTCGCAGGGCGCGCCCGATAGCGTGGCGAGCGCGCCGCCCGCCGTCTCGGCCAGAAACGAGCGCGACAGGCCGAGCAGCGACGTGAACAGGAACACCACCCACATCAGTGCCGGGATCCAGAGCGTGGCCGCGCGCTTGGCCGGCGGCAGCGAGATGCTGAGCAGCACGACCACCAGCGCAGAGAACACCGCCATGTGTCCCAGCCGGTCCTTGCTGCGCAGGTCGAGGCGCAGGTCCTTGCCCAGCACGGCCGCCGCCACGCGCGGGCCGGCGTTCACACCTCCTCCAGTCGCCCGTCGTGAAGAGCGACGCCCCGGTCGAAGAGTCCGGCGTACTCGCCCACCACGTGCGCCGCGACCAGCGCGGTCCGGCCGGCCTCGCCGTGTGCGCGCAGCTCCGACGCCAGCGAGGCCGAGGCGTCGGCGTCGAGCCCGTTCCAGGGCTCGTCGAGCAGCCACAGCTCGGGATCGCTCACCAGCAGCCGCGCGAGGCCCGCGCGCCGCCGGAAGCCGAGTGAGAGCGTCGAGACGGGACGCGCGCTCATCTCGGCCAGGTCGAGCCGGTCGAGCACGGCGTCGACGCGCGACTTGTCCACGCCGTGGAGCCGGGTGCAGAACTGCAGGTTCTCGCGCAGCGTGAGCTCGCCGTAGAGCCCGGCGTCGGCTCCCAGGTAGCCGACGCGGCCTCGCTCGCCCGCGTGGAGCGAGCGGAACAGGTCCACGCCGAGCACGGCTACGCGTCCCCGGGTCGGCCGCGTGAGTCCGGCGATCACCCGCAGGAGGGTGCTCTTGCCCGCGCCGTTGGGCCCGGCGACGTGCGTGAGCGTGCCGGTCTCGAAGCCGGCGGAGATGCCGTCGAGTGCGCGCACGGCGCCGTAGTGCTTCTGGACCTCGACCAGGTCGATGGCCTTCACAGGGCCTTGCCGCACGAGGGGCAGAAGCGGTCGCCGGGCGCCGCCGTGCGGCCGCAGGCGCAGGTGAGCACCGCCGCACCGCCGTCGGGTGCCACCGCCTCTCCCGCCGACGCCTCTCCGGCCACGGAGGCGGAGGCGGGCTCCTCGCCTTCGAGCCGCGCCAGCGCGCGTAGCGCGTCGCTGCGCAGCTCTTCGCGCAGCCGGTCGTGGTCCGACTGCGAGAGCTTGCCCGTCTCGAAGTCGTGCTCCAGATCGCGGAGCGCCGCGAACAGCGCCCGCTTCTCGCGGGACGCGGCCGACTCCCCGGGCTCGTCGACTGCGCGCTCTCTCCGCGTGACGGGCTGGCCGACCACGTAGGCGAGGCCCAGCGACAGTGCGAAGGCGAGCGTCACCTGCGGCCAGATCGCGCCGGGCCCGGGGTAGGGCCGGGCGGCCACGCGGAACGGGATGCGCGTTCCGGGCGACAGGTCGAAGCCCAGGAAGCGCTGGTAGAAGCCGTCTTCGGCTCGCGTGACCCGCGCCGAGTGCAGCGGCCCGGCGTCGATCTCGACGCCGTCGTCGCGCACCCAGAGCTCGAGCTGCGCCGCGCCGTCGTGCAGGTCGAGGACGCTCTCGAGCACGCGGCCCGCGGTGTCGACCTCGTACGAGACGACCAGCTCGTACTCGCCGGGAAAGAAGGGACCCCGCAGCTCGAGCACGTCTCCGTTCAGTGTCGCTCCCTCGGGAAGCCCGCCGAACCGGGTCTGTATCTCGCCGTGCCCGGGCAGCAGCCCTACCCGCAGGGCGGGCGGCTCGGTCTCGCCGAGCGCGATCACCTGGCGCCGCGGACTGTGCGCGCTCAGCGTCTGCGTCACGCGGTACGTCCCCACGTCGCCGCGCTCGACGAAGAAGCGCTGCGAGCTCACGGTGAGCCCGGCGGGGTCGTGGCTCGGCTCGTAGACGTGGAACGTCAGCGTCCGGGTCTCCGCCTCCTGACCGGCCTTGAAGATCTCGCGCCCGCCCGGGAAGCGGACGCCCGCGTAGTCCGCCATCAGCAGGTAGACCGACTCGCCCGGAAGGTCGTCGAAGCTGAAGCGCCCCTCGTCGTCGCTGCGGGTCTCGCGTGTCACCGTGTCGCCGTCTCGCGACACACCCAGCAGCTGCACGGACAGGCCGGCCACGGCGTCCGGCTTCGAGACGTGCAGGACCCGGCCCTCGATCCGCGCGGCGGCCGCGGAGCCCGCGATGAGCAGGGCGCACAGCCCTGCGAGCCAGGCGCTCCGCACTCAGGCGGCTCCGTCCCGGGTCGCCGCTCCCGGCGACGGCATCGGGCGCGAGGATGGCATCGGGCGCGGCTCGGGCATGCGCCAGAGCAGCAGCGTGTTGCCGAACACGAACACGAACCCGCCGATCCAGAGCCAGTTGACCAGCGGGTTGATGTAGACCTTGAGCGCCGCACTCTGGTCGGGCTCGAGGCCCGTCAGGATCACGTAGAAGTCCTCGCGCAGGTTGCTCGACACGGCGGGCAGGGTGGTCGGCTGCTCCTGCTGCATGTACACGCGCTTCTCGGGGAGCAGGATGCCGACGGGCTCGCCCTGGTCCCAGAGAGCCAGCCGCGCGACCGCGCCCGCGTAGTGCGGGTGGCTCACCGGCTGTGCGCTGCGGTACTCGACGGTGTAGCCCGCCAGGTCCCAGCGTTCCCCCGGCTTCAGGAGCTTGGTCTCCTCGAGCTCGAAGGCCGCGCCCGCGAACCCGACGAACATCAGGATCACCGACAGGTGCACGATGTACCCGCCGTAGCGGCGCTGGTTGCGGCGCAGCAGCTCACCGAAGGCCCGCAGCGGTCCCTCGCCGCGCCGCATGCGCGCGCGGATCCCACGCGCGTACTCCTCGGTGATGGTGCCCGTGACGAACACGCAGAGCGTCAGGAAGGCCCACGGGTAGAACTGGTCCACGCCGATCGCCCGGATGCCGACGCCCGCGACGGCGGCCACTCCGGCCGGCCAGAGGAAGCTCTTGCGGAGGTTCGTCCAGGTCGCGCGCCGCCACGCGATCAGCGGGCCGATGCCCGTGAGCAGCAGCAGGAAGATCGCCAGGGGTCCCGCCAGCCGCTGGAAGAAGGGCGGTCCGATCTGCACGCGCGTTCCCGTCACGTACTCCGAGAAGACGGGGTAGAGCGTCCCGAACAGCACGATCGCCAGCAGGCCGAGGAACACGTAGTTGTTGAGCAGGAAGCTGCCCTCGCGCGACAGCACCGAGTCGAGCCGGTTCTTGCTGCGCAGGTCGGGCAGGCGGCGCACCAGGAAGTACGTGAACACGCTTCCGGTGGCGATCACGTAGCCCAGGAAGAACAGTCCGAAGTAGCCGGCGTTCGCGAAGCTGTGCACCGACTGCACCACGCCGCTCCGGGTCAGGTACGTGCCGAACAGGCACAGCGAGTAGGTCAGGCCGATCAGCGCCAGGTTCCAGACCTTCAGCATGCCGCGCTTCTCCTGGATCATGACGGAGTGCACGAACGCGGTGCCGGCCAGCCAGGGCATGAGCGAGGAGTTCTCGACGGGATCCCAGGCCCAGTAGCCACCCCAGCCCAGCACCTCGTAGGCCCAGCGGCCGCCGAGCATCAGGCCGATCCCCAGGAAGAACCACGCGACCAGCGTCCAGCGGCGCGTGGTGCGGAACCAGCTGGTGCCGAGCTCGCCGCTGATCAGGGCCGCCAGCGCGAACGAGAAGGGCACGGAGAAGCCCACGAACCCCACGTACAGGATGGGGGGGTGGATCAGCATGACGGGGTGCTGGAGGATCGGGTTCATGCCGGCGCCGTTCGAGAGCACGACCTCGGCCGCCGCGAAGGGGTTCTTGCTGAAGCTCATCAGCGCGGTGAAGAACAGCACGTTCGCCATCTGCGAGACGACGACCCAGGGGATCAGGCGGCGGTTGCGCTCGCGGTTCTGGAACACCACTAGCGAGGTCATCGCGGCGAGCAGCCAACCCCAGAGCAGCAGCGACCCGTCGTGCCCGCCCCAGAGGGCGAGCTTGAACATCAGCGGCTGCTCCCGGCTCGAGATGCTGTAGACGAAGGCCAGGTCGAAGCGGTCGCCGATCAGCGCCACCTCGAGCCCGATGAACGCCAGGCAGAGCAGCGCGAAGGTCGCGTGCACCGCGCGCTCGGCGCTGCGCACCCACTCGGGCCGATCGCGCAGCGCGCCGTAGGCGGCCGCGCCCATCGCGAAGAGCGCGAACGGGAGGGTCAGGTAGAGCGAGTACTCGCCGAGTTGAACCATGAGGGCCTAGGTGTGGCTCTCGTCCGGGACCTCGGCCTCGTACTTCGAAGGACACTTCGCCATGACGCGCTCGGCGAGGAAGACGCCCGACTCGATACGGCCCTCGATCACGACCTCGGCGCCGTCCGCGAAGAGATCGGGAACGTCGATTCCGTCGTAGCGGACGGTCAGCGGCGCGCCGCCCGGGTCCTGGATCTCGAAGTCCACGTGACCCAGGGCGAGCTCCTTGCGGATCGAGCCCTCGACCACGAAGCCGTGGACGCGAAGCCCGCGTCCGGCCGGACCGGCGTCGTCCGCCGGGGCCTCGTCCAGGAAGCTCCCCACGTTCTCGTAGTACGCGAAGGTGCCCTCACCGCCGGCCTGAACGGCCAGGAACCAGGTGAGCGCGCCGAAGATCGTGAGGGTCGCGATACCGAGCTGGATGCCCTTGCTCATGCGTCTGCGTATCCTTGTCGCGCGGCGTCCGCCGCCTCGAGCCGGGAGCCGACGGATGAATAGCGAACTCGCGCGAGATGCAGGGAAGCCATCCGAGTTCCCGGACGACGGCCTCCCAGAGGTCGCCATCATGGGCCGCTCCAATGTGGGGAAGTCCAGTGTCATCAACGTGTTGGTTGGCCGCAAGAACCTGGCCCGGACCAGCTCGACGCCGGGAAAGACCCGCCGGATCCACTTCTTCCAGGTCGAGGGCGCCATGTACCTGGTGGACCTGCCGGGATTCGGCTGGGCGCGGGTCGGGCGGCAGGAGCGGGCGGCCTGGCAGCCGATGGTCGAGTCCTACCTGCGGGGCACGCGGGAGGCCCTGCGGGGGGCGATCCTGCTGATCGACCTGCGCCGCGGCCCGGGCGACGAGGAGCGGAGCCTGCTCGACTGGCTGCACCACGAGGGCATCCCGGCGCGCGTGGCCTGGACCAAGTCCGACAAGCTCAAGCCCGGCAAGGCGGCACAGCAGGCCAGGGCGTTCGCCACCGAGCTGGGTCTGGAGCCCGGCCAGTCCGCAGCGGTGTCGAGCCTGCGAGCGCGCGGCTTCGCGCCGCTGGTCGGCTGGCTACAAGAGTGGACCGGGGTGCCCTTCCGCCGAGCCGACGGCACGCCGTTCTGAGCGCCGTCTCCACTCCTGTCTGAGCAGCCTGCTAGCGGAACAGGTCTCGGTCGGGGTCGCGTAGCAGGTCGGCGAGTCCGCCGGTGCCGACGGGCTCGATGCCCTCGATCCATACGGCGGGTCGGCCCGCGCTCTTCTCCATCAGGATTCCCGCGGCGGTCGCGAGTTGGTCCGCGAGCGCCATTACGGTGACCTGGAGTTCGCGTCCCTCGAGGTCCGTCTCGCCGGTGAAGTCGCGCAGGGGAGCGAGCCCCGCCACGCCGATCGCCACGTCGACGAAGCCCTCGCGCCACGGGCGGCCGAACGTGTCGGTCACGATCACGCCACGCCGTGGACCGAGCCGCGCGCGGATGCGTTCCGCCGACGCGTCGGGGTCCAGCGGCAGCAGCACCGCCGTCTCCTCACCGGGCGAATTCGACAGGTCGACTCCCGAGTTGGCGCAGATGAGTCCGTGGTGCGTCTCGGTGATCAACACGCCCGGCACCTGACGCACGATGCGCCGGCTCTCGCGCAGGATCAGCTCGACCTGGCGCGGGTCCTTCTCGACGGCCTTGGCGACCTGGATGGCGCGTTCGCCGGGCACGACGTCGGCCAGGCGGACCACGCGCCCCTCGGCCTTGGACACGACCTTCTGGGCGACGACGAGGATCCCGGGGCCATCGGGGACGCGCTCGGCGAGCAGTCCCGGCAGGTCGTCTCCGGGCCCGATCTCGGGGATGTCCGGCACGACGGAGAGGCGCAGCGAGTCGGTCACCCGGCGTAGCTCCTGAGCAGGTCTCGAGTGCGGCAGGGGCGGCCACTCGCCAGCACGCGCGCGGCGTCTTCGGGCGTGTCGAGGTCTACGCGCACCACGTCCGCGAGCGAGTCGAGCAGGGCGCAGTCGAGTCCGGCCTCGCGGGCGGCCTCGAAGTGGCGCGCGCAGCTCTTCTCGCCGAACCGCGCCGGGATGCAGAGCGCCGGACGGCGCAGCAACATGGCGGTTCCTCCGTCCTCGGATGGCACTGCTACGACTGGACTTGCGGCGCCAGCCTCGAGTACTGCTTCAATGTCTGGTGGAGTCAGCAGGGGCAGGTCGCCCAGCACCACGAGGACCGCTTGGAAGCCCTCGGCCAGCGCGTCGGCGGCGGCCAGGTCGATGGCGGGGTTCAGGCCCGGGTCCGGGTCGCGGAGCACCACGGAGGCGCCGGCGGCGGCCGCAGCCTCGCCGACCGCGGTGTCGTCCGTCAGCACGCGCACGGCGTCGAGCGCCGGGACGGCCTGCAGGGTGTCCAGCACGTCCGCCAGCATCGCCCGGCCGAGCGCCTCGACCTGCGCGTCGTCGAAGCGCCCGCGCAGCCTCTGTTTGGCGCGCGTGAAGCACTTGAACGGGACCAGCGCGGCGACGCTCACGAGGTCTCCGCCAGCGCCAGGGCGGCCTCGGCAACGCTACGCGCGATCGCCGGGTTCGTCATCAGCGTGTCGAGCACGCTCACGCGCAGCCCGAGCGACTCGATCTCGCCCGCCTGCCCGGCGTCGGCCTGGTCGATCACCAGGCCGCTCGCGATGCCCGCATAGAGTCCCGCCACGCCGCGCGCCGACACCTCGGTGCCCTGTGCGCGCAGGAGCCGGTCGGCCGGTCCCTTGACCGGGCGGCCGCCGACGATCGGACTCACGGCCACCGCGTCGCCGCGCCGCTGGAGTTCGGCCTCGACGCCGCGCACCGCGCGAATCGGGCCGATCGACACGACGGGATTGCTCGGACACAGCAGCAGCGTCCGCGCGCCGCGGATCGCTTCGATCACGCCGGGTGCGGGCTCGGCGCGCTCGGCCTGGGACAGGTCGACGCTCGCCACGTCGTCCGGTGAGCCGTCGCGCACCAGGTACTCCTCGAAGTGCGTGCGCCTGCCGTCGTTCCGGACCACGACGGTGGGTGCGGGATCCTCGGTCATCGGCAGCAGCTCTACGCCCACGCCAAAGCGCTCGGCGATCTCGGCCGTGACCTCGGCCAGGCCGGCGCCCTCGGCGAGACGCGCGCTGCGGTGGATGTGCGTGGCCAGGTCGCGGTCGCCGAGCTGGAACCAGGCGTCGTCGCGCAGGCCGCGCAGCGCGTCGAGCGCCTGGAACGTGTCGCCCTCGAGCCCCCAACCGGTGTCGCGGCGGACGCGCCCCGCGAGCGTGTACGTGACGATGTCGAGGTCCGGGCAGACGCGCAGCCCGAAGAAGTCGCGGTCGTCGCCCGTGTTGACGATGACGGTCAGGTCGGAGGCGGGGATCGCCTGGACGAGTCCCTCGAGGAAACGTGCGGCGCCGACTCCACCGGCTAGCGCAACGACGGGGCGGACTGGCATGCGGGTCAGTCTCCGGTCTTCAGCTCCGCGGACTCGGACTGCAAGCGGGGCAGGCGCTCGGCGATCTCGCGCAACTTGGGGTCGTTGGCCAGGTCGGCTCCCGTCTGGCCCTGGCGGCTGATCATGTCCTTGATCGCCTCACGGTCGCGCTCGATCTTCTCCTCGAGGTCGAGCGCCGCGCGCACGTTCTGCGGCGGCACGCCCTCGAGGACGTCGGGATCGATGCCCTCGGGAAGCGGCAACGGCGCAGCCTTCGGGGGCACGGCGGTGCGTCCCTCGGCCGGCGTGAGGCGGGCGCGCAGATGGCGCGGGATGGCCTCGCGGTCGATCGTGTAGTGCGCGACGCCGTTCTGGTCCACCCACTTGTACACGCCGCAGAGCGCGGTCACGGGCGCGGCCAGCAGCGCAACGCACAGTGCGACCGAGCCTGCGCCGAGGACAGCGCTGCGGCGCCGGTGATGCGACATGCGCGGATTCTACGGAGAGGGGGTGGGGTGTCAAGCGCGCCCGCGGTCGTCTCCGGCGGCGTGAACGGCCCCTGACGGATCTTCGGGGTTCGTTCACATCTGACCCGCAAGTGCCCGGAAACAAGGCGGTTGAGCGTACGCAGACCGGGCACGTTGCTTGCTCTTCCGGGAGCCGTGACTCATTTGCTCAGCCTCCTCCTGCCCGTCTGGCTGGCCGCGCCGCCGCCCGGTGCGGCGACGCGAATCGTAGTCGAGCGCGCGGGCTTGCTGGTCGGCACCGAGCGCGGTCTGTACCGCCAGGCGGCGGCGGGCTGGCGGCTGGTGCTGGCGCGCGGAGCCGTGCTCGACCTGGTCCCCCTGGCCGGTCCGTCTGGCGCGTCCGGCCCATCTGATGGAGGGGCCGGAGGTTGGCTCGCCGCGATGGAGCAGGGA
>JAFDDB010000039.1 GCA_019311115.1 Deltaproteobacteria bacterium | reverse complement strand
GCAGCGCGTCGCAGAGCGGAAGCCCCCGGTACCGCGCCAGCGCGCGCGCCAGGTCGTGGACGGGGTCGCCTCCCTGCTCGCGAATGCGAGCCCGGTGGCGCGGCACAGGGACCACCACGTCGATGCGGACTTCGGCCAGGCGGTCGGCTAGGGCTGCGACCAGCAGCGGCAGCGCGTCGCGGCGCGCCTCGAACTTGTAGCGGCGCAGCAGTCGCGCCGCGGTGTCCTCGTAGGCGAGCGCCGTCGCCACGCCCCGAAGTGTCGGCATGCGCCGCAGGCCGCGGGCGCAGGCCGCGCAGAGCAGGCGTTCACCGGGACGGCGCGGGGCGTCGCAGGCCGGGCAGACGCTCGGCGCGATCAGCTCGAGGAGCGCGGCTCGCACGCGATCAGGCTCTTGCCGGTCATCGCGGGGGGAGGGTCGATGCCGAGAAGCGCGCAGATCGTCGGGGCCACGTCGGCGAGGCCGCCCGCTCGCAGCTCCGAGCCTTCGGGATCGCGGACGACCCACCAGACGGGGACCGGGTTCGTGGTATGCGCGGTGTGCGGCTGGCCGCTGCGAGAGTTGACCAGCTCCTCGATGTTGCCATGGTCCGCGGTGATCAGCAGGCAGCCGCCGCGCGACAACACCACCTGGCACAGCCGGTCGAGACACGCGTCCACCACCTCGACCGCGCGGACGGCGGCAGGAATCACGCCGGTGTGCCCGACCATGTCCGGATTGGCGTAGTTGACGAGCACGAAGCCGGGAGCGTCCCGCTCGAGCTCGCGGATCAGCGCGTCGGTGACCTCGATGGCGCTCATCTCGGGCTTGTGGTCGTAGGTCGGCACGTCGCGCGGGGACGGCACGAGCACGCGCTTCTCTCCCTGGAAGGGCTCCTCGACCCCGCCGTTGAAGAAGTAGGTGACGTGCGCGTACTTCTCGGTCTCGGCGATGCGCAGCTGCGCGATGCCGGCCCGGCTCACGAGCTCGCCGACGGTGTCGCGCACCTCCACCGGGCCGAAGACCGCGGGCAGGCCGAAGCTCTCGTCGTACACGGTCAGCGTCGCGAAGTGCCCGAGTCCGGGCAGCTCGAGCCCGGTGATCTCGGAGCCGAGCGCGTCCGGTCGGACCCGCGTGAGCGCATTGGACAGCTCGCGGGCGCGGTCCGCGCGGAAGTTGAAGAAGAGCGCCGCCTCGCCAGCCGCGAGCGCCGGTCCACCCGCCACGATCGTCGGCGCGATGAACTCATCGCCCTCGTCGCGCGCGTACGCCTTCTCTACCGCCTCGACGGCCGAGGCGGTCTCGATGCCCTCGCGACCGACGAGCGCGCGGTACGCGCGCGCGACCCGCTCCCAGCGCTTGTCGCGGTCCATCGCCCAGTAGCGTCCCGTCACCGACGCGATGCAGCCGCCCTGCGCGGCGAGCCGCGCTTCGAGCGGCGCGATCCAGCCGAGCGCGCTTCGCGGCGGAGTGTCGCGTCCGTCGGTGAAGGCGTGCAGCACCGGGTGTACGCGCTCGGCCTCGAGCCAGGCGAGGATCGCGTCCAGGTGTTGCAGCGAGCTGTGGACCCCGCCGTCGGAGACCAGCCCCATCAGGTGGAGCCGCCCCGTTCCCTTTCGCGCCGCGGCGAGCGAAGCCTGCAGGACCGGGCTCGCGCCGAGCTCGCCCCGGTCGCAGGCGTGCTGGATCCGCACCAGGTCGTGCTCGATCACGCGTCCCGCGCCGAGCGTCATGTGTCCGACCTCGGAGTTTCCCATCTGCCCGTCGGGCAGGCCCACCGCGCTGCCCGAGGTGTCGAGCCGGGCCGAGGCGTAGACGCGGTCGAGCCGCTCGAAGCAGGGCGTGTGTGCGAGCGAGGTCGCGTCGCCGTCGCCGCCTTCGCCGATCCCGAACCCGTCGAGAACGACCAGGCAGACGGGGCCGTTCACGGTGCGGCCTCGGCGGCCTGCGAGCCGGTCGGCTCGTCGTCGCCCCAGAGCCGCTCCAGTCCGTAGAACTCTCGCGCCTCCTCGCGGAACAGGTGCACGACCACGTCGCCCAGGTCGACGAGAATCCAGCGTCCCGTCCTGGTTCCCTCGACGCCGAGCGGCTTCTCGCCCGCCCCGCGCGCCACCGCGACGGCGACCTCGGAGAGCGTCTGTACGTGGCGGTCGGACGTACCGGTGGCGATCACGAAGAAGTCCGTGAAAGCTGTCTCCTCGCCCAGGTCGAGCACGCGAAGGTCGAGCCCTCCCTTCTCCACGAGCGCCTGCTCCAGTAGCCGCGCCTTCTCAGCGGGACTCAAGCGTCCCCTCCGTACAGTCCGTGCTTCTCGATGTAGTCGAGTACGGCGTCGGGCACCAGATAGCGAATCGAGCGGCCGCTCGAGCGCCGGCTGCGGATCCCGCTGGCCGAGATCTCGAGCGCCGGGAACGGGATCGCGCGCAGCTCCGTGCCCGACTCGTGCTCGAGCCCGTGCGGCCCCGCGCAATACTGGCCCCGGAAGGCCTCGGGCAGCAGCTCGAGCAGGGGGGCCTGGCTGCCCGGACGGCAGGCCACGGCGAGGCTGGCGAGGCGGAGCAGGTCGTCGGGCCGGTGCCACAGGTGCAGGTCGCGGAGCGCGTCGCTGCCGAGCAGGAACCAGAGACGCGCATCCCCGCGCTCCTCGCGGAGACGGGTCAGGGTGTCGACGGTGTAGCTCGGGCCCCGGCGCTGCAGCTCCAGGTCGAGTACCTCGAAGGCGGCGTTCGACGCCGTCGCCAGCCGCACCATCTCGAGCCGGTCGCCGGCGGGCGCCACGCCCTCGTGCTTCAGCGGGGGCTGCGCCGCGGGTACGAACAGGACGCGCGACAGTCCCAGGGCCTCGCGCGCGGTCTCGGCGAGCCGCAGGTGTGCGACGTGCACCGGGTTGAACGTGCCTCCGAGGATTCCGCAGCTCACTCTTTGAGGGTACCGTCCCCGAACGCGATGAACTTCTGGGTCGTCAGACCCTCGATTCCCATCGGCCCGTACCAGTGCATCTTCGTCGTCGAGACACCGATCTCGGCGCCGAGACCCAGCTCGAAGCCGTCGGAGAAGCGTGTGCTGGCGTTGACGAACACCGAGCTACTGTTCACCCGCCGGACGAACTCGTGGGCGCGGCGCACGTTGTCGGTCACGATCGACTCCGTGTGATCCGAGCCGTAGCGCCGGATATGGTCGATAGCGTCGTCGAGCGAGTCGACCACGCGCACGGCCAGCGTCATCGACAGGTATTCCTCGCTCCAGTCCGCCTCGCTGGCGGCCACGGTGTCGGGGCAGCGGCTGCGCGTACGCTCACAACCGCGCACCTCGACGCCCAGGCCGCGCAGCTCCGAGACCAGGTCGGGGAGCACGGTGTCCGCCAGCGCAGTGTGCACGAGCAGCGTCTCGGCCGAGTTGCAGACCGATACGCGCTGGCACTTGGAATTGATGGCGATGTCGCGCGCCATCTTCGGGTCGGCGTGCTCGTCGAGGTAGACGTGACACACTCCCTTGTAGTGCTTGATCACCGGGATGCGCGAGCGCTCCGAGACGCGGCGGATCAGCGCCTCGCCGCCTCGCGGTATCACCAGGTCGATCTCGTCCTCGCGTTCGAGCAGCAGGTCCACGATCTCTCTCGCCGGGTCCGGCACCAGCTGCACGGCGTCCTCGGGCACGCCGCCCTCGCGCAGCGCCGCGCGGATGATCTCGGCGATTGCGCGGTTGGAGTGGCGCGCCTCCTTTCCGCCGCGCAGGATCGTCGCGTTCCCGCTCTTCAGGCAGAGCGCGGCCGCGTCAGCGGTGACGGTCGGGCGTGACTCGTAGATGATCAGCACCGAGCCGAGCGGGATGCGCATTCGGCCGACCTGGAGGCCGTTCGGCCGGTTCCACATTCGCGTCACCTCGCCGACGGGATCGGCGAGTGCGGCCACGTCGCGAACGCCCGCGGCCATGCCGGCGATGCGGGGCTCGTCGAGCGCCAGCCGCTCGAGCATCGGGCCGTCGAGCCCGTCTGCCCCGCCCGACCCCCCCGCCCGACTGGCCTCCAAGTCGAGGGCGTTGGCCGCGATCAGCTCCGCCGACGCCTCTTCGAGGCGGTCGGCGATGCGTAGCAGCGCCGCGTCCTTGACGTCGGAGCGCAGCTCGGAAGTGCGCGCACTCGCGGCGCGCGCCCGTCCGGTGATGTCGCGAACCAGCGTCTCGAAGCTCATGCCGCGATTCTAGCGCCTGCGCCCACTAGAGCAGAACCAGGTCGTCCCGGTGGGCCACGGCGTCGCCGTTGGTGTAGCCGAGCAGGGGCTCGATGCGGGGAGTCCGCTGTCCCTTGATCAGCTCGACCTCGCGCGCGTCGTAGGCCGAGAGCGCGCGGGCGATCTCTTCGCCGTCGCCCGCCACGCAGCGCACCGGGTCGCCGCGCCCGAACTGTCCCTCGACCTCGACGATGCCGATCGGCAACAGGCTGCGCCCGCGCTCCGTGATCGCGCGCACCGCGCCCTCGTCCAGGTGCAGGCTGCCGCGCGGCTTCAGCGAGGCGATCCAGTGCTTTCGAGACGAGAGCTGCCGGCTCGACGCGTGCACGTGCGTGCCGGTGTCCTCGCCGTGCAGGATCCGTCCGATCGCCCCGCGGTGCGCGCCGTCCACGATCACGGTGGGCACGCCGTAGCGCGAGGCCAGGCGCGCCGCCTCGAGCTTGGCGCGCATGCCGCCCGTCCCGACCGCCGCGCCCGGCTGCGCCGCGGGGTCCGCGGGACGGCTGTCCGCCACCTCGAGCAGCGCGCGCGTGACCTGCGGTACCTCGGCGATGCGCCGCGACCCGGGGTCGTTCGGGTGCCCGTCGAAGAGCCCGTCGGTGTCGGTCAGCATGACCAGCAGGTCCGCTCCGCTCAGGTTGACGACCATCGCGGACAGCAGGTCGTTGTCGCCCACGCGAAGCTCCTCGGTGGCGACCGAGTCGTTCTCGTTGATCAGCGGCACGACGCCCGAAGCCAGCAGGGCGTGGAGCGTCTGGCGCGCGTTCAGGAACCGCTCGCGATCCGCGAGCCCTTGGTGGGTCAGCAGGATCTGGCCGACCAGCAGGTCGTGTCGGGCGAACGCGCGCTCGAAGCGCCGGCACAGGTCGATCTGTCCGACCGCGGCCGCCGCCTGCTTGGCTGGGATCGACGCCGGCCGCTCTGTCAGCCCGAGCCGGCGCACGCCGAGCCCCACCGCGCCCGAGGACACCAGTACCACCTGGAGGCCGTTCGCGACGAGGCCGGCGATCTCGTCCGCCAGCTCCGCGAAGCGGCGCACGTGCACGCCCCCGTCGCGCGGTGCGAGCAGCGAGGTTCCCACCTTGACGACGATCCGCCGCGCCCGGCGCAGGCCGTCCCGGCTCATGTCGCGTCTTCCGCGGCTGCAGCGTCCTCGTCGGCCTGGCTCTCCGCATTCAGCGCGGCGATCTCCTTGGCCAGCTGGCGAAGCAGGTCGGGCAGTCCCTCGCCCGTCGCGGCCGAGATCCAGCGGGCATCGACGCCTGCGGCGCGAAGCGGCGCCGCGATGCGCTCGCGGTCGGCGGCGTCGGGGACCAGGTCGGCCTTGGACAGGCAGACGATCTCGCGGCGCTCGGCAAGCTCGTGGGAGTAGAGCTCGAGCTCGCGGCGCAGGGTGGCGCGGTCCGCCAGCGGCGCGCGGCCCGGCTCTTCGCGCAGCAGGGGCTCGGGGTCGAGCAGGTGCAGCAGCACGCGAGTGCGCTCCACGTGCCGCAGGAACCGGTCTCCCAGCCCCGTGCCCGCGTGCGCGCCCGGGATCAGGCCGGGGATGTCGGCCATGACGAAGCGCGCGTCGTCCACGTCGACCATGCCCAGGTGGGGGCGCAGGGTGGTGAACGGGTAGCTCGCCACCTTGGGCTGGGCGGCCGAGACGCGGGAGATCAGCGTGGACTTGCCCGCGTTCGGAAAGCCGAGCAGCCCCACGTCGGCCAGCACCTTGAGCTCGAGCCGCAGCCAGGCCTCCGTCGCGGTCGTGCCCGGCTCGGCGTAGGTCGGCGCCTGGTTGGTGGACGACTTGAAGTGGACGTTCCCGCGTCCACCCCGTCCGCCCGTCGCCACGCGGTGGCGCTCGCCGTTCTCCATGATCTCGCACACGATCTCGCCGGTCTCGTCGTCGCGCGCCACCGTGCCGAGCGGCAGGTGCATGACCAGGTCCTCGCCGCGCCGTCCGTTCTTCATCGATCCCTGGCCGTGGGCGCCGCGATCTGCTCGGTAGTGCTTGCGGAACCGCACGTCGTGGAGCGTCGTCAGGCTGCGGTCGCCCTGCAGCCAGACCGAGCCGCCATTGCCGCCGTCGCCGCCGTTGGGGCCGCCGCGGGGGACGAACTTCTCGCGCCGGAACGAGCTGCAGCCGCGTCCGCCGTCCCCGCCGCGCACGAAGACGCGGCACTCATCGATGAAGTCCGGAGCGGCCATCGAACCCGCAGTCTACCCCTTCATGTAGGCCCGGCCGGGCTCAACCGGCGCTCAGCGCGCCCAGAACCGAGTCAGAGGCGACCGACTTCCGAGTCGGTCGGCGTGCGGCAAGGCGCGCTTGGCGCGCCGATGGGCCGCTAGGAAGTGGCGTCGATCGCGACCATGCGGCGCTTGCCCGCACGGTAGTAGCGGACGTTTCCGTCCTTGAGCGCGAACAGCGTGAAGTCGCGGCCCATGCCGACGCCGCGGGCGGCGTGGATCGGCGTGCCGAGCTGGCGCACCAGGATCTGGCCGGCGCGAACCGACTCGCCGCCGTAGATCTTCATTCCCCGACGCTGGCCGTTGCTGTCCCGACCGTTCCGCGTGCTGCCCTGACCTTTTTTGTGCGACATCTCTAGCCCTCTATCGAGTCGATCCGCAGCGATGTGTAGTGCTGCCGGTGACCCTTGTGCAGGCGGTAACCCTTGCGGCGCTTGTGCTTGAAGATCTGGAGCTTCGGACCCTTGGTCTCGCCCCGGATCGTGGCCACGACCTTCGCCCCATCGACGAGCGGCGTTCCGATGCGCACCTCGTCGCCGCCGACCATCAGCACCTCGGCCAACTCGACCGTGTCGCCGGGTGCGCCGGCGATCTGCTCGACGTCGACCGTGTCGCCGGGCGACACGCGCAGCTGCTTTCCACCTGTTCGGATGACCGCGTACATGGGGTGCGGCAGTGTACGTCAATCCGCCCGGAGGTCAATCTGGGCGCCGTAGGGCCGGTTTCGGCCCCTTTCACCACCTCAGCGGACCTGCGCGGCCACCAGCCGTGCGATCGAGGCTGCGGCCGTGAGCCCCGGCGACTCGATCCCGAGCAGGCTCACGAGGCCGGGAGCGCCCCGTGCGGAGCCCTCCTCGATCGCGAAGTCGCGGAAGGCCCCCCCGGCGGACTGGAGCTTGGGACGGATGCCAGCGAAGTCGGGCGACAGGTCGGAGGCCAGGATCTCGGGCAGGTAGCGCCGGGCGGCGGCCGCGAAGGTCTCGGCCTTGGCTGGATCCACCGTGTAGTCCAGCCGGTCCACCCACTCGACGTCCGGGCCGAGCCGGTAGCGGCCGCCCAGGTCGAGCGTCACGTGCACCCCGAGCCCGCCCGGAACCGGTATCGGGTAGACCAGGTGCTCGGTCAGCGCGCCCAGGGCCGGTGCGACCGAGAAGTAGTCGCCCTTGCACGGGTGCTGCCTCCAGCCCGCGTCGTCGACGTCCACGCCGGCGAGCGCGGCGACACCGTCGGCGTCGAGTCCCGCCGCGTTCACCACCCACGGAACCTCGAGGTCGAAGCGCTCCCCCTCGGTGGAGCCAGCGGTGGAGCGCGTGGACGCGCACCAGCGGTCTCCCCGGCGCTCCAGTCCGACGAGTTCCGTGTCCAGGACCACCGTACCGCCGGCGGACTCGAGCTCTGCCTGGTAGCTCGACACCAGCGCGTGCGCGTCCACGATCCCGGTCTCGGGCGACCAGAGCGCCGCGGTCGCCGAGACGCGCGGCTCGCGGCGGGCGATCTCGTCGCGATCGACGAGCCGCACGTCTCCGGCGCCGTTCTCCCTGGCGAGCCTCTCGATGTCGGCGAGTGCACCGGCCTCGTCGCCGTCGCACGCCACCACGAGCTTGCCGATCCGGCGGTACGGCACGCCCTCGCGCTCGCAGCGCTCGTAGAGCAGCGCGCGCCCCTCGACGCAGCACCGCGCCTTGAGCGACCCTGCCGGGTAGTACAGGCCGGCGTGGATCACCTCGCTGTTGCGCGACGAGACCCCGCGGCCGGGTCCGGACTGGCGCTCGATCACGACCACACGCGAGCCGGCGCGGGCCAGCTCCGCTCCGCAGGCCAGCCCGATGACGCCCGCGCCGATGATGAGGACGGTCGGCTCCATACGGAGCAGGTTCTATAGCTTAAGCGGGCAGCTGCCGATTCACGAAGGTGCAGCGCGGGGGCACGTGCGCGCTGCCGGGAGAGCGATGAACACTCCAATGCGCAACCGGGCGGCGTGCGCCGTTGTCGCGGCCGTGGCCCTGTGTGCAGGCGCGGCGTCCGTGGCGCAGGCGTCGCCGCGGATCGTAGACGTCCGGTTCGGCGGGCACGCGGAGTACGACCGGCTGGTCATCGAGGTGGACGGCGACCTCCGCGCCTACCACCAGCCGGTACGCTCGGGCGAGGTCTTCATGCTCGAGCTGAACGCCGTCCCGGACCAGCCCGCCGAGGTCTTTCGGACCCTGCTCGCCCGCGTGGGACGCGTGCGGATCGAGGGCGTCTCGGACGGCGCGCTGGTCAGCGTCCAGGCCCGGCCGCGCCGTGTCCGGGCGTTTCTCCTGGCCGACCCGCCGCGTCTGGTAGTGGACTTCGCAAGCCCCGGTCCGGAGCCGTTTCCGATCCCGGCGGGCACGACCCTGGTGGTCCAGGCGGTGGCGCCGCCCTGGACCACCAGGGTCGCGCCCTCGCCGGAGCCCGACCTGCCGGTGGCCGAGCGCGTCATCCCCGAAGCCGAGCCCACGGCCTCCGATCCCGGAGCCGCCGAGCCCGAGCCCGCGGCCGGCCTGATCGCCGCCGGCCCCGACCCCGAACCTCCCGTACCCGTCCAGCCCGGGCCGTCGTCCGAGCCGCGGCCGCCGGTCGGTCATCCCGAGCCCGCACCGGGTCCGGCACCCGGTCCGGCGGCAGGCCCGCTCGGCGGGCTCGATGGGAAGGTGCTGGCCTGGTCGCTCGCCGGCGTGGCGCTCCTGGGGGGCGCCGGGCTGGTGCTGGCCCGGGTCCGGCGACGCGAGCCGGCTCCGCAGGCGCCGGCCCGCGAGTCGTCGCCCGACACGATCACCCCCGAGGACCTGGGACGAGGCTCCGGCGCCGACGAGGACCGGTTGCTGGCTCTCGAGTCCCGGCTCGACGACGAGGCGCGCTCCCGCACGCGGGTAGAGGACCGCCTGGGCCAGATCCAGGAGGACATGAAGGTGGTGCGCGACCGGCTCCACCGCCTGTCGCGGCGCGGGCCGGATTCGGGCGAGTGACGCAGCCATGACGCCGCGCGCGAATCCCCGAGCGGCCGCTCCCGTCCTAGGGAGTGGCGAGCGACGCCGCGCCGATCGCGCCTCCGAACGCGCCCGCTGCGGGGAAGAGGGCCCGACGGCCGAGCGTCCGCGACACGAGGTCGAGAGTTTGCGAGAGCACCGGGTTGCCGCTGAGCGTCGAGCCGCAGTAGACGATCGCGTCCACTTCGCGGGCGCGCGCCAGCTCGCCGGAGATCAGCGCGATGTTCTCGCCGAGCAGTCCCATCAGCGCGTGGGCCAGGTCGGCGGGCTCGCGCGAGTCGATCTTGCCGAAGCTGGCGGCGTTCAGGTCGCGGGGCAGCGGAGTCTCGTCCCCCGGGTAGATGTCGCCGACCAACAGGTCGACACGCCGCCGGTCGCCGCCGCGCGCCAGCTCCGCGATGCGCTCGAACGAGTCCGTCTCCAGCAGCAGCTGTCCCAGGCCCAGCAGCGACCCCCCGCCGAGCGCGCTGCCGCCCACCCGTTCGCAGCGCTCGCCATGCACCCACAGCACCGACGTGCCCGTCCCCAGGCTCACGACCAGGTAGCTCTCGGGCAGGCCGAGCCCCTCGTGCTTGGCCAGGACCGGCACGCCGCGGCCCCAGGCCTGGAACTCCGCGAAGTGATGGATGGAAACCCCGGGCAGGTCCGACTCGAGCCCGGCTCCGAGCCGCTGTGCGCCCCCGCCCGTGGTGGCCACGCAGCGCGGCTGCCAGGTCCGGATCCGGGTGGAGGCCGCCTCCACGTCACCCGCTGGGACGACCGCCGTCTCGATCTCGGGGCCCATCCGGACCAGCTTCCACAGGGTCGCCCCGGCATCCACTCCGACTGTGGCTGGGGGCGTAGACATCCGCGCTGGAGAGTATCACCCTGCGGCGGGGTGCCAGGGTCGGGCGACAAGGTCGGCGGGGAGTAGGGGCCCATGTACCAGGATTTCTTCGGTCTCCGGGAGAAGCCATTCGCGCTGCTGCCCGATCCACGGTTCCTGTACCTGAGCCGGTGCCACCGCGAGGCGCTCGCTCACCTGATGTACGGCATCGAGCAGGGCGAGGGCTTCATCGAGGTCGTCGGCCAGGTGGGCACGGGCAAGACCACCCTCTGCCGCACCCTGCTCGAGCGCATCGGCGGCAGTGCCGAGACCGCCTACATCTTCAACCCGAGCCGGACCGAGACGGAACTGCTGGCCGCAATCAACCGCGAGTTCGGGCTGCCGACGGCGGCGCGCTCACGCTCCGAGCTGATCGACGAGCTGAACCGGTTCCTGCTGGCCAAGAAGGGCGCCGGCCGGACGGTGCTGCTGATCATCGACGAGGCGCAGAACCTCGAGGTCGAGGTTCTCGAGCAGATCCGCCTGCTCTCCAATCTGGAGACCGACCGCGAGAAGTTGCTGCAGATCGTGCTGGTCGGTCAGCCGGAGCTCGAGGACAACCTGGCGCGCGCGGACCTGCGTCAATTGAACCAGCGGATCAGCGTGCGCTGGGGGCTGCGCCCGTTCCCCGTCGAAGAGACGGCCGAGTACGTGAACCACCGGCTGCGGATCGCCGGCATGTCGGCGCCCGGGCCGTTCACGCCTCGCGCGCTGCGCCGGCTCCACCGCCTGTCGGGAGGAGTGCCGCGCGTCATCAACGCGATCGCCGACCGCGCCCTGCTCGCCGCGTTCGCCGCCAGCGAGCACCGCGTCACGCCGCGCATGATCAATACCGCGGCGCGCGAGCTTCCGAGGCGCGACTTCGACGTCTCGTCGTTCGGCGTGGGGACCCGCGCGGCGACCAGTCTGGTGGCGACCGGCCTCGTGGTCGGATTCCTGGCGACGGCCTGGTGGCCGCTGCGGGCGGACTCGTCGCGCTGGGGACTGCGGACCGCACCCGCCCAGGATCTGCGGTCTGCCCAGGGTCTGGTGTCCGCGGAGGGCGTCGAGGCGATTCCCGCGGTCGCCCCGGAGCGGGTGCGCCTGTCGTTCCAGGCTCCCGAGGATCTCGTCGAGGCCGATGCGCACGTCACGGCGGCCGCTGCGCTCGGCGCGGTGCTCAGCGCATGGGGCTACCCGGCGCCGACCGAGGATCAGCTCGATCCCAACTTCTTCGCCTCGGCCGTTCGCGAGGTCTCTTCGCTGCGGGTCTTCGCTACGCGCAGCAGCCTGGCCGAGCTCGAGGGCCTCGATCTGCCGGTGATCCTCGAGCTCGAGCCCTTGCCCGACGAGCGCCGCTACGTGGCGCTGCTGGGCCTGCGGAACGGCGCAGCGCTGCTGGCGCTCCGCGAGCTGGAGATCGACCTCGACGCGGCCTCGGTCGAGCGCATCTGGACGGGGCGGAGCTTCTTCCTGTGGGAGAACTTCGAACGCCTGCCGGCGCTGGGCCCGCGCATGACCGGAAGCGCCGTGCGCTGGCTGCAGGCACGGCTGACGGATCTCGGCTACATGCGCCGCGGTGACGCGTCGGGCGAGTTCGACGAGCGGACCGAGGGAGCGGTGCAGATCTTCCAGCGCGAGCACGGTCTCGAAGGGGATGGCGAGGTCGGACCTGCCACGCTGATCGCGCTGTACCAGGCCCTGGACTACGGTGCCCCCCGGCTCGGCTCGGGCGAGGTGTCTTGAGCACGATCCTCGACGCGCTGCGCAAGGTCCAGCGCCAGCGGGACCGCGACTCTTCGGACCTGCGTCATGCCATCGTCGACGACCGGCCCGAGTCGGCGCCGCCGCGCGGGCTCGGCCTGTGGATCGCGGGAGCCTGCCTCGTCGTCTTGGTCGCCGTGGCGTCCACGTTCCTGTTCCTCGGTGGCGACCTGCCGGGCGAGGCCATTCCCGAGGCCGCTTCCGAGCCGCTCGAACCCCCGATGCCCGTGGCCGCTTCGCCGGGCGCTTCCGAAGAAGCCGAGCGTACGAGGAAGAAGCGGATCCGCGAAGCCGTGCGAGCCAGGCTGTCGGGCTTGAACGCGGGCAGGAGCCAGCCGACCGCGCCGCCCGCCGAGAGCGGCGCGAAGCCCGGCCGCACGGGGCGACTCTCCACCGCGCTCGCCCGGCGCGCAGCCGAGCCGCGCCCCGATCCGGGCGCTGCGATCGACCCCCTCGAGGCGACGGCCGCTGCGGCCGAGAGCCCGCCCGCAGCCGACCCCGCGAGCGTCATACCGGTCGCCCCCGAGAGCGCCGTCTCGCCGCCCGAGCCAGAGCCGGTGCGCGTCGCTGCCGTCGAGCCCGACCCCGCACCCCCTGCTCCTCGCTTCACCGCGAAACCCGCACTGCCCTCTCCCGCTCCGCGGCGTGACCCCCCGGCTCGCGTCACGCCGACGGCGCGTCGCGAGCCAGAGCGCCCGCAGGCCCGGGTGGTCGGTCCGCGAATCGACTCTCCATCGGCGCCGGGACACCCGGAGTGGCCGACGGGGTTTCCCAAGCTCGAGCTCGAGTCGGTGCGTTGGCACCCCGACGCGTCCCGGCGGGAGGCGCGCCTGTTGCTCGACGCCACGCGCAGCATCGACGCGCGCGAGGGCGACATCGTGCAGGGCGTCGCGGTCCACCGCATAGATCCCGGCGCGGTGGAATTGCGGGCCGGCGACGTGACGCGCCTGCTTCGCATCGGTCAGTGAGCCTCGAGCCCGGCACGATCATCGAGCTCGTCATCGACGGGCTCGCCGCTGGCGGCGACGGTGTCGGCCGCTTCGACGGCCGCGCCGTCTTCGTGCCGCTGACCGCGCCTGGAGATCGCGTGGCAGCGGAGGTCGTCCGGGTGCAGCCCCGCTGGGCGCGGGCGGAGCCCGTCCAACTGCTGGACGCCGGGACGGGGCGGCGTGAGGCTCCCTGCGGACTCTTCGGCGAATGTGGCGGCTGTAGCTGGCTCCACCTGACGCCTGCGGCGCAGCGCGACGCCCGGCTGACGATCGCTCGCGACGCGCTGACGCGGATCGGCCACTTCGAGTCTCTCCCCGAACTCGAGTGGCTTCCGTCCCCAGTGGAGCTCGGCTACCGCGCGCGGGCGCGGGTGTCCCTGGCTCCCGACGAGGGGATCGTCGGCTTCCACATGAGGCGCTCGGACCGGATCGTCGACGTGGAGCGGTGCGCGGTGCTTGACGCGATGACGCAGCGCGAACTCGATCGCCTTCGCGCGGACCCCGGTGGAGACAGCTTCGATCGCCTGAGGTCGGACCAGGTCGAGATCCGGGGCTTCGGTCGCGAGGCGCTCGGACTCCACGTGAGTCGCGGCTCCTTCTTCCAGGCGAACGGCGCCATCTGGCGGCAGTGGCGTGACGCAGTGGCCGAGGCCTGTGGACGCGGCGCGTCGCTCGTCGAACTGTACGCGGGTGTCGGGTTCTTCACTACGGCGCTCGAGCCGCGTTTCGAGCAGATCGTCGCGGTCGAGCGCGCCGCCTCGGTCGCCGACCTGCGCGCGAACACGAAAGCACAGGTTGTGCACAAATCGGCCGAGGCGTTCGCGGTCGAGGAACTGTCCGCGCTGTCACCCGAGGTCGTGCTGGTCAACCCGCCGCGAACCGGATGTGACTCGCTGGTCGTGGACGCGATTCGTCGCTCGGGTGCTCGGCGCGTGGTCTACGTCTCGTGCGATCCACCGACGCTGGCACGCGATCTTTCCCGTCTTGGTGATGGCTATCACTTACGTCGGCTCGTCGTGGTCGACGCGATGCCACAGACACATCACGTCGAGCTTTTCGCGCTGCTCGAATGTTGACATCCACTTGGAGCGCCGCATAGAATCGCTCCGGTCTGAGGGGGGGTCTTCGCGGGCGACTTGTTGAGTGGATGCTGAGCCGGACGAAGTTCACGCGGAATGCGGATGCCGTCGGTGCTGAGTGGAAGGCCCGCGGGTCGGAGAGCCGTTACGAAGTGGGACCTGTGACGAGAGTCGCAGGTCCCACTCTTCTTTCCGGCCGCCGTCTTTCCGGCGCTAGTGCCAGCGCGAGCGGTCGTTGCGATCGTCGTCGCCGTCGCCGTCGCGCTTCTGGTCGCGGTCGCGACGCTCGGGCTTGTCGCGTCGCACGGCGCGCAGGCGGCCGCGCATGCGGTAGCGGTTCCAGCGGTAGCGCAGGTTGGGCATGTTGAAGTAGCGGCGCGCTTCCTTGCGCAGGAGGAAGGCCGCCACGATGATCCCGCCCAGGTGTCCCGCATGGCTCACGTTGGGCGGACCGAAGAAGAACGTGAAGACGAACAGCAGCGGGATGAACCAGATCGCCTTCATCGGGATCGGGGGAAAGAGCAGCATCACCGTTCGATCGGGCCAGAGCAGGCTGAACGCCGTGACGACGCCGTACACCGCGCCCGACGCGCCGATCGTGACCACGCTCGAACGGACGGCCTGGAAACCGTTCATCTCGTTCGGATCCGAGATCGCCCCCCAGAGCAGGATGATCACGCCCGCACCGACCCCGGTCGTCAGGTAGAAGCGCAGGAACTTCCGGCCGCCCCACGTGCTCTCGAGCACGCCGCCGAACATGTACAGCACGAACATGTTCAACAGGATGTGGAACGGGGTATTGGCGGCGTGGAGCCACATGTAGGTGACGGGCTGCCACACGAAGCCGCGGTCGAAGACCCCGGAGGCGCTGACACCGAAGTACTCGCCCAGGTCCACGCCCGACGTCATCAGCGCGACCACCTGGAGCAGCCAGACCACGCCACTGGCGATGATGATCTTCTTGACCATCGGCGTGAGTCCGGGGAGCGCAGCACCGAATTGCCTGCCTTGCACGGCCGGAGGGTACGCAAATTCGGGACCCTCCGCCGGGGACGCCGTCCTCGCTGCCGGGCCTCCTCTTCCCTACCTGCGAAGGCTCGCCGGGCGCACGTGCCACAGCGCCGCGATCGTCTTGGCGTCCGTGATCCGGCCGTCGTCGACCATCTCGAGCGCCTCGGTGAGCGGGACCTCGTGGACCTCGATCAGCTCCCGGTCGTGGGCGGTCGGTCCGGGAGCCAGGTCGTGGGCGCGGAACAGCCAGATCCGCTCGTCGCTGAACCCCGGCGTGGTCACGATCTCGCCGGTGCGCTCCAGTCGCCCTGCGCGGTAGCCGGTCTCCTCGGCCAGCTCGCGCGCGGCGCAGGCTTCGGGCGACTCGCCGGGTTCGAGCTTTCCCGCGGGCACTTCCCAGAGCACGTCGTCGATCGCGAAGCGGTACTGGCGGAGCAGGAGTACGCGGTCCTCGTCGAGGAACGGGACGATCGCGGAAGCGCCGGGGTGGCGGAGGAGCTGGAGCTCGAAGCGCTCACCCGTCGACAGCTCCAGGTCGTGCAGCCCGAAGGTCCCCGCCGCTCCGGTGTGGAGCACGCGGCGCGCGTGCTCGGTGGCCGACGGCTTGGGGCGGGACATCGCGGGGCAGCTTAGCCGAGGGGGTCGCGGCGTGCCGCGCGCGGCTCTTCTAGAGTGTGCGCCGCGATGGACGAGTTCGAGAGCCAGCTCGAGGCGCTGCAAGAGCAGTCCGAGCGCGTTCGCCTGCGCGCCTGGCTGGCTGGAGACGTGGAGGACGCGGCACTCCTCGAGCTGGACGAACGCTTCGAGGACGTCACGTCGGGTGACGCGCTCGACCGTCTTCGCGGCGAGCTCGACGGAGCGCGCCTCGAGGACGAGCGCGAGGCGTGCCTGCGCCGGCTCGGCACCGCGGAGTCCGCGGTGCTCGCCGCTCGGCTGCGACGGTTGGGAGCCGAGCTGCGAGCGCGCGAGTCGCGGCAGGAGATCGTGCTCGGCGGGTCGCCGGTCGCCGTGGTCGAAGTTGCGGCGCGGATGGCGCTGGAAGACGACGCCGGGCGGCGTGCCGAGCTTCGCGACGAGCTCGACCGGGCGGCGGGCGACCTCGATGAGCTGCGCGAGGAGCGGTTCGCCCGTGCAGGCGAGGTGCGCGCCCGGCTGGGATACGCCGACGGGCTGGCGCGCGCCGCGGCGCTGCATCCGCAGCTGGACTTCGACGCGTGGCGTGACGCGGCGGAGGTCTTCCTCGCCGAGAGCGAGCCCGCCTGGCTCGACGCCCTCACGGCGGCCTCGCGCCGGATCGGTGTGCGCGGCGCTCCCGCTCTCGCCGACCTGCCGCGGGTACTGCGGGCGGACGTTCTCGACTCCGCTCTGCCGGTCGCGCGCCTCGTCGGCTGCCTCGACCACGCATTCAACCACTTCGGTGCGGGCCTCGCCGCCGCCTGCGCGGTCGAGTTCTGCCGCCCCGATGCGTCGGGGGACGCCCGCAGCTTCGCGCTGCGTCCGCCCGACCAGGTCGTGTGGGCCGCCTGCGGCGCCGGAGGCGTCGGCGGTGCCTGGCGGGCCTTCGGAGCCGCCGGAAGCGCGTTGGCGGCGGCCTTCTGCGCCGAGTCGCTGCCCGAGGGTCGGCGCCGCGCCTTCGACCCCGCGCTGCCGCTGGCGTGGGAGCGCCTGTTCGAGAACGTGTGGAGCGCTCCGGAGTGGCTCGAGGAGAGTCCGCTCCAGCTCCGGGCCGCCGAGGCGTCCGAGGCCTTCCGGCTCCGCCGCCTTCTGACACTTCGGAGTGTCTGTGCGCAGGTCGTCTTCGAGCGCGCGCTCGCCGATCTTCCCGGGGGAAGCGACCCGCACGCGCTGGCCGAGGCCTGGGCCGAGGTACGCGAACGGGCCACGCACTGCCGTCACGCCACGGCCGGCTACCTGCGGGCCGCCGATCCGGAGCTGGCGTCCGTCCACGAGCTGCGCGCGCAGTGCTTCGGCGCCCAGCTCGGAGAGCGGCTGCGCCAGCGTCATGGCAAGCGCTTCTGGCACGAACGCGGGGCCGCCGAGCTGCTCAAGGAAGTGTGGAACACCGGGGGTACGTACCGGCTGGAGACGCTCGCCTCCGAGCTCGAGCTGGGTCCGCTCGACGTTGCGCCGCTGCTCGAGGACGCCCTACGATGACTTCGTCATGAGCTGGAAGGAGCAGGCGATCACCATCCCCGCAGCGGACGGCCTCGTGCTCGAGGGCGTCTGGCAGGCCGGGGGGGGGCAGCGCGGCGCCGTCGTGGCGCCGCCGCATCCCGAGTACGCGGGAAGCCTGGACAATCCGGTCGTCAACGAGATCGCGTACGGGCTGTACCAGTCGGGCGTGGCATCGGTGCGCTTCAACTGGCGCGGAGTCGGCGCGAGCCAGGGATCGGTCAGCGGCGACCTGGATGCGGCCGACGCCGACTACGCGGCAGCCCTCGAGCAGATCGCGAGGACCGTCGAGGGTCCCGTGATCGGCGCCGGCTACTCGTTCGGCGCGGCCGCGGCGCTGCGTTCGGCGCTGGCCGACCGGCGCGTGCGCGGCCTGCTGCTGGTCGCGCCCCCGGTCGCGATGATCGAGTCGCTCGACTTGTCGAAGTTCGACCACCCGCTCTACGTGATCGTCGGAGCGGACGACGCCTTCGCACCGGCCGACCGCCTCTCGGAGCTGGTCGCCGGGACGCCTCGCGGGCAGCTCGAGGTGATCCTGCGCGCGGACCACTTCTTCGTCAGCGGCGGCCTCGGCGAGCTCGCCGGCCTGGTCCGGGGCGCGCAGTTCTAGCCGCGCGGCGCACACGGCGCCGCGCCCGTCTCGCGGGGACTTGGCCGGATCGGGTCAGGCTGCCCGGTGCGCGACGCTGCTGCACGTCTCCGGGCGCGGCACGGGGCTTGCGCTCCCCCCGGCGTCACCCCGCTGAATGGAGCCCTCATGAAGTCATCGATGTTGATCCTGTCCGACGATCCGGACTCTGCACCGCACGGCATGCTGGCCGTCGGCGACCGCGAGAGCGCGGTCGATCGGCTGGTCGCCGGAGGCGTGACCGCCATCTGTCTCGATCGCCGGCGCCTCGCCGACTCGCTCTCCGACGCGCGCTGGCTGCGCCGCCGCCGCAACGCCCTGCCCGTGCTCGCGCTGGTCCGGGCCGACGACGTGGCGCGTGCGGTCGAGCTGCTCTCGCTCGGCGTGGCCGAGCTCGTCGTGCGCGGCGCGGATTCCGCCGCGACGCTGCGAGCCCGGGTCGAGCGCCTGGCGCATCCGGGCGAGGAGCCCGAGGCGAACTTCGCGGGGGGGCGCGTCGTCGACCGCAGTCCCGCCATGCGCTTCTGCCTCGAGCTGACGGCCAAGGCGCAGCGCAGCGAGGCGAGCGTGCTGCTCCAGGGTGAGACGGGGACCGGCAAGGAGGTGATCGCCCGGCTGGTACACGATGGTGGGCGCCGCGCGTCGGGGCCCTTCGTGGCGATCAACTGCGCGGCGTTTCCCGAGACGCTGCTCGAGAGCGAGCTCTTCGGCTACGAGCGCGGGGCGTTCACCGGAGCGGGCCGGTCCAAGCGCGGACTCGTCGAGGAGGCGACCGGCGGAACGCTCTTTCTCGACGAGATCGGCGAGACGGCGCTCGGCTTCCAGGTGAAGCTGCTGCGCGTGCTGCAGGAAGGGGTGATCCGTCCGCTCGGCACCACGCGCGAGTCGAAGGTCGACGTCCGGATCGTCGCGGCGACCAACCGCGACCTGTTCCAGGAGGTCGAGATGGGCCGCTTCCGGCGCGACCTGTACTACCGGCTGAACGTCTTTCCGATCACGCTTCCGCCGCTCCGTGGCCGCACCGAGGACATCGTGCCGCTCGCCGAGGGATTCCTCGCCCGCTACGAGGACCAGCCGGCGCCGGCGTCGGTCGCCGCCGACGCGGCTCGCTTGCTCGAGACCTACGCCTGGCCCGGCAACGTGCGCGAGCTCGAGAACGAGATCGAGCGCGTCGTCGCCAGCGCACGCGGCGAGCCCGAGATCACGGCGCGCATGCTCTCGCCCCAGATCCAGGGCCTGGCCTCGGCGCTCCCGCCGGATCCCGGGGCCGAGACCCTGCGCGAGACGATGGCGCGGCTCGAGGCGTGGGTGCTCCGCGGCGCGCTAGAACGCCACGGCGGCAAGCGCATCTCGACGGCGCGCAGCCTCGGCATCACCCGCGAGTGCCTGTACAAGAAGCTGAAGCGGCACGGCATGCAGTAGGTGCTAGTAAATGGCATCAGAAATGATATCACTATGATATCCATGAGTGCGATGACGCTGCGCAACCTCGACCCGGAGGTGCTCGAAACGCTGCGCGAGCGGGCGCGCGCGGAAGGGCGGAGCCTTCACTCCTTGATCTGCGAGATCCTGGTCCAGGCCGCAGACGAGGAGCAGCGCCGCGGGCGCATGCGGGCGCAGCGGCCGCAGGCGGAGCGCCTGCAGCGGCGGCTCGATCGCAGGGGTGGCAAGGGAACGCCCTCCCAGAAGCTGGTGCGGGCAGACCGCCGCCGCTGACGCGTGAACGACGTCATCGACGCGAGCGTCGCCGCCAAGTGGTACTTCCCCGAGGAGGGCTCACGGCGGGCGGGCGAGGTGCTCGCGGAAGCGAGTGAAGGCCGGCGCAACCTGCTCGCGCCGGACCTGCTGGTCGCAGAGTTCACCAACATCCTCTGGAAGAAGATCGGTCTCGACGAGTGCCGGCCGGACGAGGCGCAGGCCATCCTCGATTTCTTCGAGACGGATCGCCCGCGCCTGGTCGATTCGGTCGCGCTCGCGCCGCGCGCCCTCGAGCTGGCGCTGCGTCTGGAGCACCCGGTCTACGACTGCCTCTACTTAGCGACGGCCATCGAGTACGACGCGCGCCTCGTCACGGCCGACGCCAGACTCGCCCGGTCGGCCAGGGTCGTGCTGACCGAGGTCGATCTCGTGCGCGGGGCCTAGCGCGGGGCGCGCACCCCGCGGCCTGGACTCCCGGGCGTGTCGGGGCATGACCGGAGCCGGGTACTTCGGTTGCCGGCCGGGGTTGCATTCCCGGTCCGGGCGGGGTCAGATGCGCGCGTGGAGAAGCGAGCCAGAGGCGGAGTTCGCGCGAGGGCCGCCGCTGCGGTGCTGGTCGCGGCGTCGATGGTGTCTGCGCCCGGCACGGGGCGAGCCACGTCGCCACCCGCACCGCAGAGCCCGGACAAGACGGTCGACGAGATCCTGGCCTGCCAGCTGCGGACGCGGCCGCTCACGAACACCGTGCGCAGCATCAAGCTGATCCGGCAGGGACGCGTCGGAGCCGAGAACGAGTTCTCCGCCAAGGTCTACGGGGGCGTGTCGCGGCAGGGGTTCAGGACGCTCCTGATCGAGCTGCGTCGGCCGGTCGAGCTTCGCGGCTTCTCGTTCATGATCACCGAGCGCGAGGGTGCCAACCACATGTTCATCTCTCCGGCGGGGCTGCCGCAGGTCAAGCTGCTGGGCGGGGCCTCCGGGGGCGGGAGCCTGTTCGGGACCGACCTGGCCTACGAGGACGTGGAGCGTCTGTACGGCCTGGTCCGGCCCGGCGAGACGCACTCGCTCATCGGCGGCGACGGCGAGCTGGCGGGCCGAGCGGTCTGGCAGCTCGAGACCGTTCCCGCCGAGGAGAGCCGCTCCAGCTACTGGAAGATCGTGTCGCACGTCGACCAGGAGACCTGCGTGCTGCTCAAGGCCGAGATGTACGCGACGCACGACCAGCTGCGCAAGGTACTCACCGCCGACGTGGAGTCGATCAGCCGCGAGGGCAACGTCTGGGTCGCGCACGAGCTGTTGATGCGCGACCTGCGCGACGAGACGCAGACGCGGATGGTCGTGGACCGCATCGAGATCGGCACCCTCCCCGAGGGAATCCCGCTCACACCGGAAGAGCTCGAGGAGTACAAGCGCTCCCGCATCGGCTCGTCCGAGTAGCTCCCTGATGCTCGCGCGGCTGGTACTTGCGGCCGTCGCGACACTGCTCACGCTCTTCGCCTGCGAGGGCGCCCTGCGCGTGGGCACGGGGCCGCTCTTTCCCGAGGGCCAGCCGACCTTCCTGCCCTGGATGGCGCTCGACCCCGTCTTCGGCTGGCGCAACATCGCCGGCGCGCCGGTCGGCCCGATCGAGCGCAGCGACGGCGCGAGGTTGGAGCGTCGCATCAACCGGCTCGGCCTCCGCGGCGAAGAGATCACTCGCGAGAAGCCGGCGGGGACGGTGCGCATCGTCTGCCTCGGCGACTCGGTGACCTTCGGAGTGATCCAGCCCGACGTGCCCGGTGAGAGCGACCGGCACACTCCGACCGTCTCGTACGTCGACGAGCTGGCGCGGCTGGTCGAACAGCGCGGTCCGCAGAACGTGCAGGTGATCAACGCGGGTGTGGTCGGCTACTCGTCGTCCCACGGGCTCCGGCAGTTGGCGCTGCAGGTCCTCGACCTCGACCCCGATGTCGTCACCTTCCGCTTCGGGGTCAACGACCAGTACGACTCCTGGGCCCCCGCGCGCCGCGCGATCGAGCCCCGCGCCTTCGGGCGCACGCTGCTCTACGCCCTGCACGACTGGAAGCTGTTTCGCGCGGGACTCTCCGCCTACCAGCGGCTGCCGGGCCTGCATCCAAGGGCCGACAGTGTTCCTTGGACGGACGACGAGCGCTTCCGCCGTAACGCCGAGCGGTTCGTGGAGCTGACGCAGCAGCACGGCGTGCACCTGTTGTTCATGGACTTCCCGGTCGGAGCGCTCGGTCGCATCGACCCGGCGTTCGGAACCGAGGGCGCCGCGCGGACCTTCCATCGGCGCATCTTCGTGAACACCCGCCGGCTTCAGCGCATCGCGCAGGAGGTGGCCGAGCGCAACGGCGTTCCCATCGTGTACACGGCGGGACCCAAGGCTCCCCGCACCGCTCCGCTCTTCAACGGGATCGACTACGTTCACCCCACGGTCGAGGGTGCGTCGTTCATCGCGGAGCGCCTCTACGCGGAGCTGGGCGCCCTCGGCTGGCTGTCGCCCCCGTCGCCGGACTAGCGCGCCTGCCTGGCGCGGAGGGCGGCTCAGCAGATGCGCGCGAAGGCGTCGCGCAGCGCGTCCCGGCCGCCGCCGGCCAGCACCTCGCCGTGCGTGACCACCACGCGGTCGAAGTCCCACTCGAGCACGCGGTCCAGCGAACCGCGCAAGGCGGCCTTGTCGCGGATCATGCTGCGCATCATTCGCGAGGGGCCGAAGCGCTGCCACGCCCGGTTCAAGCGCATGAACGTGCGCGTCAACCAGGAGTCGGAGTGGTGCACGTTGAAGCACAGGTCGGTGAGCAGCAGCGTGCGGCTCGCCGCGTGGAAGAACGCGTACTCGGTCAGCCGGGGAATGCCCTCGATCGCCACCTGCTGCAGGTCGGCCGACCACAGCCCGGGTGCGCTCCCGCCCAGTTCGTGGATGTTGGCGATCTCCTTGCGTTTCGCCCGCACGCCGGGAGCGGCCCAGACCTGGGCATCGGGAAACGCCGCGGCGTTCTCGGGCAGGAACAGGTGGTGCATCGCGTTGGGGGCGACCAGCGCGCGGACCGGGCCGCGCTTCTCCAGCGCCGCGCGCGCGGCATCGTCGAGCGGCCCCGGCGAGTGGACCCAGAGTCCGCCCGTGGAGAGCCGGATTGCCGTCGTCCGCGTGCCCAGCGGGAGCCCGGCGACGCGCAGGGGCCGATCGATCACCAGGATTCCAGGAGCCAGTTCGGTTTCCGACATGGCGGCGATCGTACGGCGTTCCGTGATATAGTCAAGTGACTTTACTAACTGGGACGGGAGAGGAGGCGGACGTGGACGCTGGGTCGAGACGGGAGTTCGAGCGCCGAAAGCAGGCCAGCACCGGACAACTGCTGCTGCGCGCGGCCCGGCTGTTGAACGAGCGGGCGGTCGGCCGAGTCCGCGACGAGGGCCAGCCGGACCTGCGCCCGGTCCACCTGGCGCTCATGCCCCACCTGGACATGGAGGGGACGCGCGCGACCGTGCTGGCGGCCCGGATGGGCATCACCAAGCAGGGGGTGAGCCAGATCGTCGCCGACCTGGAGCAGATGGGGATCGTCGAGCGCCGCCCCGATCCTGGCGACGGGCGCGCGCGCCTGGTCTGCTTCACGCGCCGCGGCGAGGCCTCGCTGCTCCATGGCCTCGGCGTTCTCGAGCGGCTCGAGTCGGAGCTGGCGGTTGGAGTCGGAGAGACCCGGATGCAGCGGCTCCGCCAGGGACTCGTCGCGCTGTTGGTGGAGCTCGAGAAGCCGGCCTGACTCGCCCGCACCCCGCCCGCATCTCGCCGAAGAGCCGCGATTGCCATACCTTCGGCCCCCCCAATGAGCGATTCCGAGCCCAAGGCCCCGGTAGACTTCATCCGCCAGATCGTCGCCGCCGACCTGGCGTCCGGAAAGCACGAGCGCGTGGTCACGCGGTTTCCGCCGCAGCCCAACGGCTTCCTGCACATCGGGCACGCCTACGCGATGTGGCTCAGCTACGGCATCGCGGCCGAGAACGGCGGTGAGTTTCACCTGCGCTTCGACGACACGAACCCGTCCAAGGAGAAGACGGAGTACGTCGAGGCGCAGGAGCGCGATGCCCACTGGCTGGGCATGGACTGGGGCGAGCATCTGTACTTCGCGTCCGGCTACTTCGAGCAGCTCTACGAGTACGCGGTGCAGCTGGTCGAGGCGGGCAAGGCCTACGTCTGCGACCTGTCGGCGGAGCAGGTGCGCGAGTACCGGGGCACGCTGACCGAGCCGGGACGCGACAGCCCGTACCGCGACCGCTCCGTCGAGGAGAACCTGGACCTGCTGGCGCGCATGCGCGCCGGCGCGTTCGAAGAGGGCTCCCGGGTGCTGCGGGCCAGGATCGACATGGCCTCGCCGAACCCGGTGCTGCGCGACCCGCCGCTCTACCGCATCCAGAAGACGACGCATCACCGCACGGGCGACGCCTGGTGCATCTACCCGCTCTACGACTTCACGCACTGCATCTCGGACTCCATCGAGGGCATCACGCACTCGCTCTGCACGCTCGAGTTCGAAAACAACCGCGCCGTCTACGACTGGATCCTGGACCAGCTCGGCATCTACCACCCGCAGCAGATCGAGTTCGGCCCGGTCGTCGTCGAGTACACGTTGATGTCGAAGCGCCGCATGATCGCCCTGGTCGAAGAGGGCCACGTTTCGGGCTGGGACGATCCGCGCTTGTGGACCGTGAGCGGCATGCGCCGGCGCGGCTACACCCCCGAAGCGATCCGCGAGTTCTGCCGGCGCGTGGGGGTGACCCGGCGCGAGAAGACCGTGGAGCTGAAGGCCCTCGAGTACGCCGTTCGCGACGACCTGAACCGCACGTCGCCGCGCGCCATGGGCGTGCTCGACCCGGTGCGGCTCGTGATCGAGAACTACCCCGAGGGCCAGACCGAGGAGTTCGACGCGGTCAACAACCCCGAGGACGCCGCGGCGGGGACGCGCAAGGTGCCGTTCTCGCGCGAGCTCTGGATCGAGCGCGACGACTTCCGCGAGGAGCCGCATCGCAAGTTCTTCAGGCTGTCTCCGGGACGCGAGGTGCGCCTGCGCGCCGCGTACCTGGTGACCTGCACCGGCGTCGTGAAGGACGACGCCGGCGAGGTGATCGAGCTGCGCTGCACCTACGACCCGGAGACGCG
>JAFDDB010000038.1 GCA_019311115.1 Deltaproteobacteria bacterium | reverse complement strand
GTGGAGAGCCGGCCGAGTTGCTCCTGCACGGCCAGGTTGGCCGCGTGAAGCCTGCGCCCGAAGACACGCCCGATCACGATGAACAGCGGATACGGCAGCAGCACCCACAGCGTGAGCCGCCAGTCGAGGGCGCTCATGACGACGATCGCGCCCAGGTACAGCACCGGCGTCTGCACGATGTTCATCAGCCCCATGCCGAGGAAGATGCGTACGCTGTTGATGTCGTTGACCGCACGCGACATCAGGTCGCCCGTGCGGTTGGCGTTGAAGAACGACTGCGGTAGCCGCTGAAGGTGCGAGAAGAAGTCGTTGCGGATCTGGTACTCGACCTGGCGGGCCGCCCGGAAGATCACCAGCCGCGAGGTCATGCGAACTCCAGCGACGAGGACCGCCGAGCCCACGAGCAGCCACACCGCGTCGGTCACCGCCGAACCGGTCGCTCCGCTCTCGATGCGCGCCACCACCTGCCGGACCGCCAGCGGCACGAGCTGGAAGCAGGCCGCGTACGCCAGGGTGAGGACGCCGCCCAGGATGAACTGCCCGCGCAGCCGGGTCATGTAGTGCACGACGCGAGCGACTGGGGACAAACGGACTCCTCTTGCGGAGAGGCGCCTTGGGAGAGGCGAGAGACCTCGGAAGGGAGACCCGGCGGGGCCGGATCAATCGACGCGGAAGACTATCACATCTCCGAGGCCGATCCCGAGCGAGCGGGCCGCACTGCTGCCGTTGCACGACAGCTCGAGCGTGTCCGACGAGCCGCGCAACGCGACGGGCTCGCCGTCGGCCACGTCGGAGTAGGTGCGCCGCAACGGGACCGCACGATCTGTGACCTCGGCCACGCCGCGGACGTCGGCCGGCAACTCGAGGTCGGTGATCGCGTTTCCGAACCGGTCGACGTGCACGACGGTACCTCGCCAGGTGTCACCGCCCCGCTCTGCCGGCGCAAAGGGCAGCCGCACGAGTGAGTCCGGCTCTACCCCCGGTCCCAACGGCTCGAGCGCGGCGCCGGCAGCGAGCGCGGCGGCCGCGGGAGCGAACACGTCGCGCCCGTGGAAGACGGGGCTCGCCGAGTCCGCCACCGCGAGCGAGCGGACGATCGGGGCGTCGCCGAGGATCCAGTGCAGCACGCCGTTGTCGGGCGCCACGAAGAGCTGCGACCCCGAACGGCAGGCCAGCCCGCGCCGCTCTCCGCCCACGCCGGGATCCACGACCACCAGGTGCACGCAGCCCGGCGGAAAGGCGGGGGCCGACTGCCGGAGCGCCCACGCCGCCGCGGTCACGTCGCCCGGCTCCAGGTCGTGCGACACGTCCACCAGCCGCAGCCGGGGATTGCGCGACAACAGGGCTCCTTTCACGGCGCCGACGTAGCCGTCTCGCAGCCCGAAGTCGGTCAGCAGGGTGACGATGCCGGCGCTCACGCGCGCGCCCCGCGGTACCAGCGCGCCACGCGCTCGCGGTCGACGTCGAGCAGGTAGGCGCCGGCCGCCGCCAGGTTCCGCGCCATGGCGCGCACGGGACCGCGCGCCTCGTAGCGGCGCACGGAGGTCCACGCGACCTCCGGCAGCAGCGCCAGCTGGCCCGAGCGCCGGATGGCCCGCACCAGGTCGAGGTCCTCGAAGATGGGCACCGGCGCGAGCCCGCCCGCCGCCTCGAGTACCGCTCGCCGCACGAACAGCGCCTGGTCGCCGTACGGCGCCCCCCCGAGCCGGCAGCGCAGGGCGACGCCGCGCTCGAAGACGCGGTACACCGCGCGCCCGGAGTCGAAGCGCAGGCGGAAGGCCCCCCCGGCGACGCGCTCGTCGGCCAGCGCGCCGCGAACGGCCGAGTCCCAGCCGGGACCGAGCCAGGTGTCGGCGTGCAGGAAGAGCAGCACCTCGCCGTGCGCCACGCGCCAGCCGGCGTCCATCTGCACCGCCCGGCCCGGCGGGCTGGCGATCACCTGCTCGGCGCCCGCGGCTCGGGCGCGCTCGGCCGTCGCGTCCGTCGATCCCCCGTCCACCACGATGCGCTCGACGCCCGGCGCGGCCACGCAACCGAGCGCGCTCTCGATTGCCTCTTGCTCGTCGAGGGCGGGGATGACTACGCTGATGGACAACGGCTGGCGGGACACGCCGCGAGCTTGAGAGGGCCTGCCCGGTTTGACAAGCGAGCCGGGCCGGCGGCAGGCCAGGGGGGGACGGCAGATGACGACACTTCGCTCCGACGTGCTCGTGCTCGGAGGAACGCTCGGCGGGCTCGTGGCCGCTACCTACCTGGCTCGCACGGGCCTGCGGGTGGTGCTGGTCGAAGAGCAGGCGCAGAGCAAGCGGCCCGCGCTACTGCGCGAGCCGTTCCTGCTGTCGGGGCTGTCCCGGAACGGCAGCCTGAACCGGGTGCTGCGAGAGCTCGCCCTGCCGCTGCTGGAGCAGCGCGAGTTCGCACTGGACCCGATCGCGCTCCAGGTCGTGCTGCCCGACGCGCGCATCGACGTCGTGGCCGACGACGAGGAGTTCGCGCTCGAGCTCGACCGATTCGGACTCGCCAAGCCCGACGAGGTCCTGCCCTGGCTCGACGCCGTGGCCCGGTCGGCGCAGGCCGCCCGCCAGACGCTGTGGGACGAGTCGCCGCCCGCCGAACGGTCGGGCCTCGCACGCTACATCCCGGCCCGCGGCGCGACCGGACCGCGAGTCCGTGCACCGCTCCCCGAGCCGCCGCAGCGGCTGCAGGCGCTCTGCGACGCGCTGGTCGGCGGGGTGTCGCGGCTTGCCGATCCCGGAGCCACACCCGCGCCGGCGCTGCTGATCGACGCCGCCCGGCACGGGAACTTCCGGCTGCCGGATGCCGGGCACTCGTTCCTCGACCTGTTCCGCCGGCGCTTCCGGGCGTTGCACGGCGAGTTCCGCGAGGTCGACAGCTTCGCGCTGATCTCGGACAAGCAGGACGTGGGAATCGAGCTTCCGCGCGGCCAGGTCTACGCGCGCGCCATGGTGGTGGCCGTGCCTCGCGAGCCGCTGCGCCGCTTCGCCCAGGAGTTCGGACCGGTACCGCGTTGGCTGCGGCCGGGCGTGACGCCGTTACGGCTCGAGCAGCGCCTGTTCCGGACCGAGCCGTCGGCCATCCCCACGGGCATGGCCTCGCGGCTCGTGGTGGAGGACGCCGGGCCGGAGGCCCGCCTGCGCATCTCACTCCACGCCGACCCTTCCTCGCACCGGGTCTGCTGGCTGCTCATCGGTGGACCCGGCGTCGCCTCGCTGGACGAGGACGCCCCGCTAGGCGACCTGGCGCCGTTCGCGGGCGGGAGCCTGGTGCCGGTCGCGGCCGGACCGCTGCCGGCCTGGGATATCGACAGCGATTCCGCGGGCTTCCCACAGTCCGACCCGGGACCGCTGGGGCGCGGGAGGCCGCTCGTGGCGCAGGTCGGAGCCGAAGCGGTGGCCGGGCTCGGCCTCGAGGGCGAAGTCCTCCAGGCCCGGCGCGCCGCGATGCAACTGGCCGGGCGGCTCGGCGCGCATCCCCCCGTGACCTGAGGGTGACCTGGGGGGCCGGATTTGATAACAAGCCCCCCTGGAGGAAGGCCCCGATGGCTCAGGTCTGTCAGCTCTGCGGCAAGCGTCCCGTCAGCGGGAACAACGTGAGCCACGCGCACAACAAGACGAAGCGCCGCTTCAAGCCGAACCTCCAGCGCGTCCGCGCCGTCGTCGAGGGCACGACGAAGCGGCTGCGCGTCTGCACTCGCTGCATCCGCTCGGGGAAGGTGACGAAGGTCGCCTGAGGGCGGGCTTGGCCTCCTCGAACCCCGGCTCCCCCGACCCCAGCGGCACGCCCGAAGCCGCCGGGGCGGCCCCGATGACTCCGACGCGGGGCATCCTGCGGCTGCTCGGCTACGCCCGGCCGTACCTTCACGTGATCGCGATCGCGGTGGTCTTCTCGCTGCTGTACGGCGGCGGGCTGACCGGGCGCGCGTACCTGCTGGCGCCGATCATCGACGAGGTCGCGTTGCCGAACGCGAGCCTGTCCTCGCTCGACGACCTGCGAGAGGCCGGCGAGGTCGACCCGGCCGAGGTGCAGCGCGAGCGCGACGCGTTGCGCGCGCGCGTGCAGGACAACTTCACCCGGGTCTTCATCGCCGGGGTCGGGCTGATCTTCTTCATGCCCGCCGTCCGGCTCTTCCGCGACTACGCCTCGGACTGGCTCATGTCGCGCCTGCAGGTCGATATGCAGGCCGACCTGGGCGCGAAGCTGCTGCGCCTGCCGCTCGCGCACCACGTGCGGGAGTCGAGCGGCGACTTCATGGCCCGCGTGGGCTCGGACACGCACCTGGCCAACCAGGCGCAGAAGGTGGTGTTTGGAGAGGTGCTGCACGACGGCGCGCTGATCGTCGTGGCGCTGGGAGCCGCCTTCTGGGTCAACTGGCAGATGGCGCTGGTGCTGCTCTGCGTCGGCCCGCCGATCGCGATCGTCCTGCGGGTCTTCGGCGGCCGCATCCGCCGCGCTAGCCGCTCGCGTCAGCGGCAGGTCTCCGAAGTGACCCAGCGCCTCGTGCGGATGCTCGGCGGCATCAAGGTGATCAAGGCCTTCCACGCCGAGGAGCTCGAGTCCGACGCGTTCTCGCGCTCGCTGAAGCGCTACTTCCGTCGCTCGATGAAGCTCGTCCGCAACCGCGTGCTGTCGCGCTCGCTGGTCGAGCTGGCGTCTCAGGGCTCGTTCGTGATGGTGCTGATGGTCGGCGTCTGGGGCGTACTCCAGGGCGTGTGGGGGCTGACGCTCGGTAGCCTCGCCGCGTTCATCACCATCTCGGCCATGCTCTACCGTCCGGCGCGGTCGATCACCTCGTTCTACAACCACATCCAGGCCGCCGTGCCGGCGGCGGAGCGCATCTTCGAGATCATCGACGCCGAGGAGACGCCTGCGGACGACGCGGACGCCGTCGAGATCGCGCGCATCGAGCGGGGCGTTCGCTACCGCGGCGTGCGCTTCAGCTACGGCCGCGAGGCCGTGCTCGACGGCGTCGACCTCGAGATCGGCGCGGGCGAAGTCGTGGCCCTGGTCGGGCGCACGGGCTCGGGCAAGACCACGATCGCCGACCTGATGCTGCGCTTCTGGGATCCGGACGCGGGCTCGATCGAGATCGACGGCGTCGACCTGCGCAAGATCCGCCGCTCGTCGCTGCACGACATGATCGCCGTCGTGACGCAGGAGCCCTTCCTCTTCGACGACAACATCCTCGAGAACATCCGCTACGGACGGCGCGACGCGAGCTTCGACGACGTCGTGGCAGCCGCCAAGGCGGCGTTCGCGCACGACTTCATCGTCGATCTGCCCGATGGGTACGAGACCCTGGTCGGCGAGGACGGCGACCGGCTGTCGGGCGGCCAGCGCCAGCGCCTGACCATCGCGCGCGCCATCCTGCGCGACCCCCAGCTGCTGATCTTCGACGAGGCCACCTCGGCCCTCGACGCCAAGATCGAGGGCATGCTCCAGCGGGCCGTCGCCAACCTGATGCGCGGCCGCACGGTGCTCCTGATCGCCCACCGGCTGTCGACGGTGAAGGGCGCGACCCGCATCGCGGTCGTCGAGAACGGACGCATCAGCGCGATGGGGTCGCACGACGAGCTGATGGAGAAGGGCGGGCTCTACCGCGAGCTCGTAGACCTGCAGCTCTCTTCGGACTGATCCCTGCCTAGAGTTCCTGGGGAGCTCCGGGTGGCGTGCCCACCCGCACGCGTGGAGCCAGGATCAGGTGCGGACGCGTTCTACCGAGAGGACGCCCTTCACCTTGCTGACAGCCCGGATGACGGCGTCCAGGTGCTTGCGGTCGGGGATGGCCAGCTCGAAGGTCTGGACCGCGCGGTTGTCCCGGCTCGTGGTGATCTTGCCGCCGTCGATGTTCACGCCCTGGGCACTGATGGTGTTGGAGATGGCGGCCAGCAGGCCCGTGCGGTTCTCGGAGACGACTCTCACCTTGACCTGGCGGAACCCTCCGCCCTCGTGGTCCCAGGTGACGGGCACGCGGCGCTCGGGGTCCAGGTGGAAGATGCGCGGGCAGTCGCGGGTGTGGACGGTGACTCCGCGCCCGCGCGTGATGAAGCCTTCGACCGGGTCGCCCGGGACCGGGGAGCAGCACTGGCCGAAGCGCACGAGTACGTGGTCGAGGCCGCCGACGCGGACCGCCGCGCCTCCGCGCCGCGGCCGGAAGACGCGCTGCAACAGCGAAGGCGGCGGCTCTTCGGGATCGCCGCCCAGCTCGCGGACGACCTGCTTCGAGTTCAGCTTCCCGTACGCCAGCGCCTGGAGCATGGCCTCGAGGTCCTTGTACGACAGCCCGCGCGCCGCGCGCGTCAGCTCGCCGCGCTTCAGCAGCCGATCGTAGTTGAGACCGCGTCGGCGCAGGTCGCGCTCGAGGATCTGGTGGCCGAGCTTCCGCGCGTGCTCCACCTGCTCGATCTTCAGCACGTGGCGGATGCGGCTGCGCGCGCGCCCGGTGACCACGTAGTCGAGCCACTCCTGGCGCGGCTTCTGATGGGGCGACGTGACGATCTCCACGGTGTCCCCGTTCTCGAGCTTGGAGCGCAGGGGCACGAGCTTGCCGTTCACCTTGGCGCCGGCGCAGCGGTTGCCGACCTCGGTGTGCACCGCATACGCGAAGTCGACCGCCGTGGCGCCGGCGGGCAGCGCGCGCACGTCGCCCTGTGGAGTGAAGACGTACACCTCGTCGGTGAACAAGTCGACGCGCACGGCCTCCAGGAACTCGTTCGGGTCGGCCAGCTGCTGCTGCGCCTCGAGCAGCTGCCGAAGCCAGACGAAGCGCGCCTCGTCCGCGTCGTTCGGAGTGCCGCCCTCCTTGTAGCGCCAGTGCGCGGCGATGCCGAGCTCGGCGACGCGGTGCATCTCCTGCGTGCGGATCTGGATCTCGATGCGCTCACCGAACGGGCCGATCACCGTGGTGTGGATCGACTGGTAGCCGTTGGGCTTGGGCATCGCGATGTAGTCCTTGACGCGGCCTGGGACCGGGCGCCACAGGCTGTGCACGATGCCGAGGGCCTCGTAACAGGTGGTCTTGGTGCCGTCGACGACGACGCGGAAGGCGATCAGGTCGTAGATCTCTTCGAGCGAGAGATTCTGGCTCTGCATCTTCTTGTACAGGCTCAGGATCTCCTTGGTCCGGCCGCTGACCTCGGCCTGCAGCTGCGCGCCGGCCAGCTCCGCCGAGAGCCGCCCACCCACGGTCTCGACGTACTTCTCGCGCTCCTTCTTCGAGCCCTGGATGCGCTCGTCGAGCCCGTTGAAGACCTCTGGGTAGAGCTGGCGGAACGCGCTCTCCTCCAGCTCCTCCTTCATCCAGTAGATGCCGAGCCGGTGCGCGAGCGGCGCATAGATGTCGAGCGTCTCGCGTGAGACGCGGGCGCGCGCGTCCTCGCTCATGTACTGGAGCGTGCGCATGTTGTGCAGCCGGTCGGCGAGCTTGATGAGCAGGATGCGGATGTCCTTGGACATCGCGACGAGCATCTTCCGGAAATTCTCGGCCTGGTGTTCCTCGCGGCTCTGGAACTCCATCTTCGCGAGCTTCGTGAGCCCGGCTACGAGATCCGCGACCTGGTCGCCGAACTCCTCGCGCAGCTCCTCTTCGGTCGCGTAGGTGTCTTCGACGGTGTCGTGCAGCAGGCCGGCCGCGACCGTGACCGGATCGAGGCGCATGTCGGCCAGGATTTCGGCAACCTCGAGCGGGTGCGTCAGGTACGGCTCGCCCGACAGCCGCGTCTGTCCCTGGTGGACCTTGGCCGAGTAGACGTACGCCTTGTCGAGCACCCCGGCATCGATCTCGGGGAAGTTCTGCTGCACCCGCTCGACGATCTCGTTGATCCGCGCCACGCCGGCCCCGGATCCGGCTACTCGGACTCGAAGCGGCTGCGCCACTCGTCCCAGACGCGCCCGCGCTCGAGGCGCGCGGCGCGCACGATCACGATGAAGTCGTCGACCGCGCGGGCCAGGTCCTCGTTGACCACCACGTAGTCGTACGCCTCGACGTGGCCGATCTCCTGTTGCGCGATTTCGAGGCGCTTGCGGATCACGTCGTCGTCGTCCGATCCACGCGAGCGCAGCCGCGCCTCGAGTTCGCCGAGCGATGACGGAGGCAACACGAAGAGGAATACGGCGTCGAGCCGGTCGCGAAGCTGCGCCGCGCCCTGCACCTCGACCTCGAGGATCAGGTCGATGCCCTCGCCGGTCGGTCCCTCGACCGCGGCGTGACTCGTCCCGTAGAGGTTCTTCTGGTACTCGGCCCACTCGAGGAAGGCGTCGGCATCGATCAGCTCGCGGAACGCGCTCTCCGAGACGAAGTGGTAGTCCTCGCCGTCGGTCTCGCCCGTCCGCGGCGCCCGCGTCGTGTGCGAGACCGAGAAGCGCAGGTTGGGGTCGCGCTCGAGCGCAGCTCGCAGGATCGAGCTCTTGCCGACTCCGGACGGACCCGAGACGACGAAGACGATGCCCGGCCGACTCAGCGTGGTCACGCCTCGGCCTCGAACTCCGCGGCGACGTGCTGAGAGAGCCGCAGCGAAATCGTGTCCGCGTGCACGGCCGACAGGATCACGTGGTCCGAGTCGGTGATGATCACCGAGCGCGTCTTGCGCCCCTCGGTCGCGTCGAGGAGCTTGCCCCGCTCGCGCGCTTCGTCGCGCAGCCGGCGGATCGGCGCAGCGGCGGGACCGAGCACCGCGACCACCCGCGAGCTCATCACCACGTTCCCGTACCCGACGTTGAGCAGCCTCACTCGACGTTCAACACCTGTTCCCGGAGCTTCTCGAGCTCCGTCTTCAGCTCGACGACGCTGCGCGTGAGCGACGCCCGGCCAGCCTTGGACCCGACCGTGTTGACCTCGCGCCCTAACTCCTGGATCAGGAACTCGAGCTTGCGGCCCACGGGGCCGCTCTCGTCCAGTGTCTCACGGAACTGGGCCAGGTGACTTCGCAAGCGCACGATCTCCTCGGTCACGTCCATGCGATCCGCGTACAGCACGACCTCCTGCTCGAGCCGGGCGGGCTCGACCTCGATCTGCGGAGCGAGGGATGCGAGGCGCTTGTCGAGGCGCTCGCGCAGCCCCTTCCGGATCTCATCGGCCTGGCCGGCGATCTGCTCGACCCGCTCGGCAAAGGCGGAGATCCGCTGCCGGAGCTCGACATCGAGGCTCTCGCCCTCGCGGGCGCGCATCTCGGCGGCAGCCGCACAGGCGGCCGCGGCCGCCTCGGCGATCGCCGCTGCGGCCTCTTCGCCGGTCGAGTCGGGCTCGCGGGTCACGGCGACGCCGGGCATGCGCATCAGCACCTCGGCGCTGAGCCCCCCGGACACGTCGAGCTCCCGCTGCAGCTCCGCGGCGCCGGCCAGGTAGCCGCGCGCGGCCTCGAGGTCGACGGAGACCTGTCCGCCGAGCGACTCCGCCGGCAGGCGTATCGACAGGTCGACCTGTCCCCGTCCGAACGCGCGCCTGGCGATTTCCTTCAACGCCGCCTCGGACTCGGCCAACTCCCGCGGCAGGCGGACGCGCACGTCCAGGTGGCGTCCGTTCACACAGCGCACCTCGGCGGTCAGGCGCGCGTCCCCCAGGCGCGCCGCTCCGCGCCCGAACCCCGTCATCGACCGGATCATCGCTGCTCCCGCATCGCCCCGATCAGGTCGTCGGGCGTGAGCGTGGCGGTGCCCGGAACGCTCACCACGAATCCGGCGGCCCCGACGGCGAGGCGCGCCGCCTCGGACCAGGTCGCGCCCGACAGCCGCGCCAGTGTGAGCACCGCGATCGACGTGTCGCCGGCGCCCGCCAGGTCGGAGACCCCGCGCCGGTGCGCCGGCACGTGCTCGAACCAGCCATCTGCCCCGAAGAGGTCCATGCCCTCTTCACCCCGCGTGATCGCCACCATGCCGGCGCCAGTCGTCTCGACCACCACACGGCCGACGTGCTCCAGGTCTTCGTCGCTGCGCACGCGGGTCCGCGCCAGCTCCGCGGCCTCGCGCAGGTTCGGCTTGACCAGCTCGGCGCCGGTGTAGACCTGCCACGGCTCGGCCTTGGGATCGACGAAGCAGCGCACGCCGGCTTCGCGGAAGGTTGCCATGGCCGACTCGACCACCTCGCGCGCGAGCATGCCCTTGTCGTAGTCCTCGATGACCACCCCGTGCACGCGCGCCGCGCGCTCGCGTACGGCCTCGAGCACGGCCTGGGCGGCGGCCGCGTCGATCGGCTGGTCGGACTCGCGGTCGTAGCGCACGACCTGCTGGTTGCGCGCGATCACGCGCGTCTTCTCGGTCGTGGGGCGCCCGGGATCCACGACGAAACCGTCGGTGGGGATCTTCCAGCCCGCCATCAGGCGTTCCAGTTCCCGGGCCGCGGCATCGTCGCCCACCACGGTCACGACCTCGACCGCCGCACCCAGGCTCGCGAGGTTGCGGGCCACGTTGCCCGCGCCCCCGAGCATGGTCGACTCCCGGTCGACCACCACGACCGGGACCGGGCTCTCGGGAGAGATCCGGTCCACGCTGCCCCACACGTACCGGTCGAGCATGAAGTCGCCGAAGACCAGCACGCGGCAGTCCGCAAACCCGCGCACGAGCTCTCGCACGCGGCCGGGCTCGACTCGTGAACTCGCAGCGCGGCTCACGAGCGCACCCGCGCGGCTGCGGTCTCAGCGATTTCCTGTTGAATACCCGGCACTTGGCGGCGTCTCCCCGAAGCGGAGGGGGAACCTGGGAGTTTAGTCCGAGCCCCCGCCAGCGGCAATCGAGACAGAGCGGCAATCACAGCACGACGGCAACCGACGCGGCCGTCGATCAGGATCGGGCGGCCAGCACTTCCAGCGCCGCCTCGGCGACCTCCGCGGCCTCCACGGCGGCCATGCAGGAGCGCACTGGACAGCCTTCCCGGCAGGGGTTGCAGCCCACGTCGCGCCGCAGGACGCGCAGGCCGGACCCGTCGAAGGGCGCGTTCTCGACCGGATCGGTGGGGCCGAACACGACCACGAGCGGCAGTCCGGCCAAGGCCGCCAGGTGCATGGGCCCGGAGTCGCCACCAATGAAGAGCGTGCCGCGCCGCAGCAGCTCGAGCAGCGCGGCCACGGAGCCCGTCTCGGGCGCGAGCCGCGCGGCGTCCCCGGACAGCTCGACCACCTGCTCCGCGCACTCGCGCTCGCCGCGCACCGGTCCCCAGGTGACCAGCGAAGGCACGCCGGTGTGCTGCGCCAGCCGGGCCGCCACCTCGGCGAAGCGGCGCTCCTCCCAGCGCTTGTACGACGTGCCCGGACTGGTTCCAGGGTGGATCACGTAGAAGCGCTCCGGCAGGGAGCCGAGGCCGTCTCCAGCGTCGGGCGGCAGGTCGAGTGGCGGAACGCGGCCATCGGGTTCGCCCCCCAGGTAGCGCACCAGCGCGGCGTTGCGTTCGAAGCGCGGCAGGGGGTCCGAGCCGAGTGCCACGCGGTGCGTGTACAGGGCGGGGCTTCCCTCGCGCCCGAGCGGTGCGGCGTAGCCGACGCGCTGGGGAATGCCGGCGCCACGCGCGAGCAGGGCGCTCTTGAGGATGCCGTGAAAGTCGACGGCCAGGTCGTAGCGGCGGTCACGCAGGTCGCGCAGGGCCCGCCGTGTCGCGCGGGCGAGCGCGACCGGGCGGCCGGGCCGCATCTCGCGCCGCGGCAGCGTGACGACGCGGTCGAGCCCGACGATGCCCGTGAGTCCGGCGGCCGCGCGATCCTCGACCAGCCAGTCGATCTGGGCTCGGGGATACAGCGCCCGAAGCGCGGGGAACGCGAAGCGGGTGCGCACCACGTCGCCGAGCGCCCCCAGGCGCAGCACGAGCACGCGATCCGCGGCCAGGCGCGGCGCGCCAGCCGGCCCGGCGACGTCCACTGGCGTCCCCCCCATCCGAGTCGATAGCATCTCGCCCCCCATGGTCGCTCCGCGCATCCTCTGGCGCTACATCCTGCGCGACACCCTGATGCACAGTCTGCTCGGGCTCGCCGCGTTCACGCTGCTGCTCGTAGTGATGAACACGCTGCGCTTCATGGACGAGTTGCTGGCGTCCGGAGTCGGCGCGTCGGGGTTGCTGTCGCTGGCCGGAATCGTGCTGCCGACCTACCTGCCCTACGCGATCCCCGCCTCACTGCTCTTCGGCGTGATGCTCTCGTTCGGCCGCATGTCGGCGGACGGCGAGATCGTGGCGATGCGCGCCTCGGGTGTGAGCGTGCCCGGGCTCCTGCCGCCCATCCTCCTGCTCGGTGCGGCCGCGGCGGTGATCACGGCGTGGCTCCAGTTCGAGGTCGCGCCGCACGCGAGCCACCGCATGAAGGTTCTCGTGCGCGAGATGGCGCGCTCGGTCAAGGTGATCCAGCCGCACGAGTTCCGCGCGCTCGGCCCGGATCGCATCGTGTACGTCGAGTCCGTCGGCGACGCATCGTGCGAACTGCGCGGGGTGATGATCGGCGACTTCTCGGATCAGCGGCGCCCGTTCTTCGTGGCCGCACGTTGCGGGAGCATCGTCGAGGGCTCGCGGAAGGAGGGGCTCGCACTCGAGCTGCTCGACGGCTCGATCCACTTCGAGGACGACGCAGGAGAGCGCTACCGGCGCGTCCGCTTCGAGCGCATGCGGACCGAGCTCGACATCTCGCGCTACCTGTCACGCCGGAAGAAGCTGCGCGACTACACCTTCGCGGAGCTGCTCTACCTGGACCGGGCCTTCTCGAGCGGACAGGATCCCAAGGTGAGGGCGGACCATGGACAGAGGAGCGTGCGCACGCAGCTCCACCTGAGGGCCGCCTTCTCGCTGGCGTCCGTACTGCTCTCGCTGCTGGCGGTGCCCCTGGGCATCCAGCCGCTCCGCTCGGGACGCTCGGCCGGCGCGCTCACCGCCATCGGCCTGATGGCCATCTACTGGGTGCTGTTCCGGATGGGCGAGAACGCGGCTGAGAGCGGGGCCATCGCCCCGGCCATCGCGCTCTGGACTCCGAACGTGCTCGTCGTGCTCGTCGGCCTCTGGTTGATGCGCCGGACCGTGCGGGGCGAGTCCTGAGCACGCGCACCCTCGTCGGCGATCCGATCGGAGAGGTACCCGCTGGCTACGCGGTCCACCGCATCGACGAGACCTGGCTGATCCTGGACGCCGCCAGCACGGACCAACTCGTTCCGCTGCGGCTGGCCGACGCGTCGGTACGCGCCTCGCTGTTCGCGGGGGCGCCGCGGCGCGGACGGGGCACGGCGCCCACCGTCCCACTCTCTGCCGACTCCGCCGTGGTCCTGCGGCGCTACCGCCACGGAGGGGCGCTCGGCCGCATCACGGGACCGCTCTTCCTGGGAACGGCGCGCGCGCTCGCCGAACTCCAGGTGACCGCGCGAGCCGAAGCCCACGGCGCTCCCGTGCCCCACGTCCTGTGTCTCATCCTGTGGCCGATCGTGGGCCCGCTGTGGTCAGCGGTGATCGGCACGCGAGAGGAGCCCTCGGCCGTCGACCTGCTGACGCGGCTTCGCAGCACCGACTCGGCACGCGAGCGGCACGCCCTGTCGCGCGCGGCCGGCGAGGCGATCGGCCGACTGCACGACGCCGGGGTCGAGCACCGGGACCTGCAGCTACGCAACGTGCTCGTCACCCACGAATCGCGGATCGTCATCGTCGACCTCGACCGTGCGGTCTTTCACCGCCACGGCCGGCTCTCCACGCGCAAGCGCGCGGCGAACCTGGGACGCCTGGCCCGGTCCGCCATCAAGACCGGACTCTGGAAGGGCTCGCTCGACGCGCGCGACCTGGCGGCGTTCGTCGCCGCCTACACGCGCGGACGGCGCGACCTGCGCCGCGACCTGCGCGCCCTGCTCCCCCGCGAGCGCCTGAAGCTCGCGCTGCACCGCATGACCTACCCCTTCCGCCGCGACAAGGCGTAAGCACGGCAGCCCGCCCGAACGCCACCGCCAACGGGCCGCTAAGAAGCTGTCACCGCAGGCTTCAGGATCTGGAGCGAGCCGTCGACACGGTAGTCGTCCACGACCTCGAGCTCTTCCCACGAGGCGATGCTGCCGTCTGCGCGCTCGACCACGAAGCCTGCGTCGCGGATCATGCGGTAGGTCGCCCCGGCGCCGCGTCCGCGCGTCGTCAGGTAGCCCTCGACGAAGATCGAGTTCGCCGGGTACAGCGCCAGAGCTTCGAGCGAGCGCAGGTGGCCCTCGCGCCCGCCGGCCGCGCGAACCTCGGCCTTGGGGTTCGCCAGCCGGAACATGCACAGCACGCGCAGTGCGCGCTCGGGCGTGAGCGTGCCGTCGGCCTGCAGGGCGTTGCCCTCGATCGGAATCAGGAAGTTCACCGGAATCGACGGAACCTCGAGGTTGTGCAGCTCGAGCGCCACGTCGACGATGTCCCGGTCGCTCTCGCCCATCCCGACGATGAGCCCGCTACAAGCCTGGAGGCCCACGGACTGCGCGGCCCGCAGCGTGGCGATGCGGTCGGCGTAGGTGTGGGTCGAGACGATCTCGGGCGTGTGGCGCTCACTCGTATTCAGGTTGTGGTTGAGACGATCGACTCCGGCGTCGCGCAGCGTGCGCGCCTGCTCCGCGTCCAGCAGCCCGACCGACACGCAGATCTTGACCGGCACCTCGCGGGTGATCTCGCGCACCGTCTCGGCAAGCTCGTCGATACGGCGCTCGTTCGGTCCACGTCCGCTCGCCACGATGCAGTAGCGGTACGCACCGGCGGCGTGCGCCTCGCGCGCACCGGCCAGCAGCTCGTCGCGCGACTTCCACGCATACGGCCGCAGGGGCGCCTTGCTGACCGCCGACTGCGAACAGTAGCCGCAGTCCTCGGGACAGCGCGCGTTCTGCGCGTTGTTCAGGATCTGCACGCGCACGCGGTTCCCGAAGGTCGCCTCGCGCACCTGCCCCGCTTCGTGAATCAACGGAAGGAGGGGCACCTCGGGGCCGAGCAGCCGCTCGAGTTCGTCGGCGCGGAGGGCGGGTCCGTACATCGATCGCTTCGCCAGATCCATGGGCGCGCAGTTTAGCAGATCGGCTCCCGACCCCGGGGCGTCAGAGCGAGTAGGGGTCGGAGTCGAGATCGGGGCTGTAACGGAAGCGACGATGCCCCCACATCCACTGGTCGGGGTGAGCCCGGATGCGCTCCTCGATCGCACTGTTGCACGCGGCGGTGAAGGCCTCGACCTCGTTCTCTCCTTCCTTGACCTCGGGCATCTCGATCGGCGAGAAGTGCACGACGTGGTGGTCCGGCCCGTCGCGCGCGATCGTGGCGCAGATGACGGCCGCGCCGGTACGCAGCGCCAGGCTCGCTACGACGGGCGAGGTCGAGCACCGCAGCCCGAAGAGAGGAACGAACACGCCCTGCGAGCGACGCACGTACTGGTCCATCAGCACCGCGATGAGGTAGTTGCGCTTGATCGCCCGCAGGACCGGCATGGCCGCGCGCTTGCGGTCGATCAGCTGGACCTGCCCGTCGCGCGTACGCGACCGCTCGATCCTCTGGTAGAGCAACTCGTTGCGCATGGGCCGTCCGACCACGAGGATCGGATCTCCCCGCGTCGCGAACGCGCGGATCGCCAGCTCGAAGTTCCCGATGTGAGCGCTGACGAAGAGCACGCCCTGGCCGCGATCGAGCCCGTGCGCGATGTGCTCCATGCCCTCGAACGTGACGCGCGCGCGGACCTGATCCGCGGACCAACTCTCGGCGCGCACGAAGTCGATGGCGTTGCGCCCGAACGCGGCGTAGCTGGCCGCACAGATGCGGCGTCGCTCCGCTTCTTCCATGTCGGGAAAGGCCAGGCGCAGGTTCGCGAGCGCCCAGCGCACGTGCTTTCCGCGCAGCGCGAATAGCGCGCGGCCGCCAAGCGCCCCGACCGCCTGCAGCGGGCGCAGGGGGAACCACCGAACCACCACCGAGAGCAGCCGGTATGCCAGGTACTCCGTCCGGTTGCGGAAGGCGGTGCGGCGCTTGCTCACGCGCGGCTCGCGCGGCGGGCCAGTCCCGCCTCGATCCAGTCGAGCAGTTCCTTGCGGTCGGGACACTCGACCTCTTCTTCGAGCACGTCGATGCGCGCCGCCGTGGACCAGTCGGGCGGGATCTTGACTGCGTCCTTCGCCGTCGTGAGCCAGCGCAGCTCCGGGTCCAGACTGTCGAGCTCGGCCCGGGTGTACACGTGGTGATCCGCGAAGCTCCGGGTCTGCACGACCCGCGCACCCATCGCCTCGAGGTCGTCGCGCAGGCGGTCGGGCCGAGCGATCGCCGCGAGCAGTCCCACCTCTGTGCCGCGAAGCGTCTCGACGGGGAGCGTCTCGCCGGTCGAGGGCCGGCGCAGCTGCAGCGAGCGCATGCGCGCGTGGAAGCGCGGCAGGGCGGCGGGCAGCCGCGGATCATCGCGCGTGGAGCCATCCTCGGGCACGCGCGTCCAGATCAGCGCGTCCGCGAAGCGCAGCGCCGAGACCGGCTCGCGCAGCGGTCCACGCGGCAGCACGTGCCCGTTGCCGAGGCCGAGGCGCGCGTCGATGCAGACCAGGTTCAGGTCGCGGTGCAGTCGGTGGTGCTGGAAGCCGTCGTCGAGCAGCAGCAGCTCCGCGCCGAACAGCGACATGGCGCGCAGCCCGAGCGCGCGCCGGTTGCGGCCGGCCAGGACCGGCACACCGGGGACCGCGCCCGCCAGCCAGACGGGCTCGTCGCCCACGCGCGCCGGAACGCTCAGCACGCGTTCCCCGTCGGAGACCACGTTCACGTCGTCTCCCGCGCTTCCGCGCACGCCGCGAGACAGGATCGCGACCTTGTGACCGCGCGCGACCAACTCCGCGGCCAGCCAGGCCACGAACGGTGTCTTGCCCGACCCGCCGACCGACAGGTTTCCGATCGCCACCACCTGCGCGGGCAGCCGACGCGAACGGCGCAGCCCCCAGCGGTACACGCCGCGGTGGAGCCACGCGCCGAGGCGGTAGAACAGCTCGGCCACGAGCAGCGGGGAGAGCGCCAACCGGCGGGTGCGCGACTCCTCCAGCGCCCAGAGCGCCTCAGGCATCCAGGCCCCTCCCGACCTCTCGCCACACCTCGTCGACGAGCGCCAGCGAGCGCTCGCTCGCCCCGCGGTGCGCTTCGAGGGCCCGGGCGGCCCCGATCGCGGCGGCGTTCCGGTCGGGATCGGCCCACACCTCGGCGACGCGCTCCGCCAACTCCCGGGCGCTCCCGACGGGGCGCAACACGCCCAGGGGCTCGAGCAGACGCTGCTGCGGGCGCTGGTTGTGGGTGTGCGGCCCGTGCAGCACCACGCAGCCGGCCTGCACCGGCTCGACCAGGTTGTGCCCACCGATCGGTGCCAGGGTTCCTCCCACGAAGACCACGTCGGCGAGCCCGTAGAGCGCGGCAAGCTCGCCAATGCTGTCGAGGACGACCACGTCCGCGCTCCCTGCACCCTCGGAGCGGAGGCCGAAGTCGACGCGCTTGCGCCGCAGGTTCGCGCAGATCTCGGGAACGCGCTCGGGGTGCCGCGGCGCCAGGACCAGGCGCAAGCCTTTCTCGCGCAGCGGCGCCCAGGCGGAGAGCAGGGCCTCCTCTTCGCCCGGATGCGTGCTGCCCCCGACGAGCAGCGGCCCCGGGCCGATCGCCTCGCGCAGCGCGCTGTCGGGCGGATCGGCGACGGGACGGTCCAGCTTCAGGTCGCCACCGACGACCACGCGATCGGGCGGAACGCCGAGCGCGCGGAACCGCTCCGCGTCCGCCTCGCTCTGCGCGGCCACGCCGCGGACGCGACGCAGCAAGGAGCGGAAGAACGGGCCCGCGAGCCGGTAGCGGCGCAGGCTCGTGTCGGAAATGCGGCCCGACGCGATGAGGACCGCGGCGCCGCCCGACGCGGCTCCGGCGATCAGGTTCGGCCAGATCTCGGTCTCGACGAGCAGCAGCATCCGCACGCCCGCGCGGCGCACCGACGCACCCGGCAGCCCGGGCAGGTCGAGCGGAGCCAGGCGCACCGGCAGACCGGGGAAGAGCGAGCGAAGCCGGTCGCGCCCGGTCAGCGTGAGCGTCGTGGCGATGACCGGCATGCCGCGCTCGAGCAGGCCGCGGATCAACGGCGACGCGGCCTCGGCCTCGCCGACACTGGCGGCGTGAAGCCAGACGCACGGCCCCCGCCCGGAGCGCGCATCGAGCGGCCGCAGCCGCTCCGCGAAGCCCTGCCGGAGTCGCGGGCGCAGGGCGACCACCACGAGCAGGAGCGGCGACGCACATGCGAGTGCCGCGACCAGGACGAGGTTGTAGAGGACGATCACGCGTTGCCTCAGGGACGACCCGCTACCTCGAGCGCGAGCGCGGCGGCCCGGCGCGACGCGCCGCTGCCCCCGAGCCGGGCGGTCGCGTCGTCGAGCGCCTTGCACATCTCCTCGCGCGCGGCGGCATCGCGGACCAGATGCGCGACCTCGGCCGCGAGCGCGGCGGGACGCGCCATCTCCTGCAGCCGCTCCGACACCACGCCGCGATCCGCGATCAGGTTGACCATGCAGCTCGACGGCACCCGCGAAATGCGGCGGGCGACCTCGAAGCTGATGCGGTTCGCCTGGTGCGTCACGATGAGCGGCGTGCGCAGGAGCGCGGCCTCGACCGTCACGGTACCCGGCGCGGCGACCAGTGCGGTCGAGATGGCGATCGCCTCGTGAGTGCGCCCGCGGATCACCTGGATCCACTCCGGCACCGGGCGAGGCGGCGAGTCGAGCGTTGGCGCGAGGAGCAGGCAGACCTGCACTTCCGGAATCGCCTCGCGCAGGATCTCCGCGGTCTCGACCATGCAGTCCAGGTTGCCGGCGATCTCGTTGTGCCGGCTGCCGGGCAGCAGACCCACGATGGGTCGGGTGCGGTCCAGGCCGAGGTCGCGCGCGACGGCGTCGGGCTCGAGCCGCTCGCGGAACTCCTCGAACCGGTCCACGAGCGGGTGGCCGACGAAGGTGGCGGGGACCCCGGCCTCGCGCAGCAACGCCTCTTCGAAGGGAAAGATCACGCCCACCTGGTCGACGCGCTGCCGCAGCGTGTGCACGCGCGCCGTACGCCACGCCCAGACCTGCGGCGCCACGTAGTAGAAGACGGGGACGCCCGCCCGCTTCGCGACCGCGGCGAGCGGCAGGTTCAGGTCGGGCGTGTCGACGAAGATCGCGAGGTCGGGCTTCTCGCGGCGCAGCGCGCGGCGCAGCCGCAGGTAGCCGCCGATCAAGCGCGGGGCGTGGGCCAGCACCTCGACCAGCCCCGCGACCGCGAGGTCGCGTTGCTCGACGAGCGCGCGGAAGCCGACGCGCGCAAGCGCCTCTCCGCCGAGCCCGAACGCGTAGAGCGGCTCGCCCCGCTCTTCGAGCGTCTCGCGCAAGGCCTCGACGAGGCCCGCGGCGTGCAGGTCTCCGCTCGCGTCGGCCGTCGAGATGAAGACCCTCACAGGTACTCCTCGACGTCCGGCATGCTCTCCTGCACGCGCAGCGCCAGGTCGAGAGCGCGGTAGCCGTCCTCGACCGTGACCTCGGGCTCGCTGCGATCGCGCACGCAGTGGACGAACGAGCGGTCCTGGGCGAGCAGCGCGTCGGACTGGTCGAACTCCATCTCCTCCGCATGGATCTTCGGAGGCTCACCCTCGGCCGGAAGACCCTCGCGGCGGATTACCCGGATCGAGTTGGAGCCCAGGTCGATCGAGATGTACGCGTTCGACTGGAAGAGCCGGATCTTGCGCAGGCGCTCCGTCGACACGCGACTCGCCGTCACGTTCAGGATGCAGTCGTTCGCGAAGCGGATGCGGGCGTTCGCGATGTCCTCGGTCTTCGACAGCACCGCGATGCCGACGCCCTCGAGCCGTTCCACCTCGCAGCCCACCAACTGCACCACGATGTCGAGGTCGTGGATCATCAGGTCGAGTACGACGCCCACGTCGGTCGCGCGCGCGGGATACGGACCGAGCCGGTGCGCCTCGATGAACCGTGGCTGGGTGATGATCGGAGCGATCTCACGGAAGGCGCGGCTGAACCGCTCGATGTGGCCGACCTGCAGGATCCGCCCGCTCTCCCGCGCGGCATCGATCAGCGCGCGAGCCTCTTCGCGGGTCGTGGCAATCGGCTTCTCGACCAGCACGTCGAGCCCGCGCCCGATCAGCTCTCGCGCGACCTCGCTGTGGGCGACGGTCGGAACCGCGATGCAGGCCGCATCCGCGGCGGCGGCCACCGCCTCGAGATCGGCGAGCACCGGCACCCCGAGTTCCGCCGCGATCTCGCCCGCGCGCTCCGCATTCGCGTCGCAGATGCCGGCGAGCACGGCTTCGCCCTCGCTCGACAGCTGCGCGATCTTGCGCGCGTGCAGCGCGCCCATGTAGCCGCACCCCACGACCGCGACGGCCGGGGTCTTCATGCCGGCTCCGGGGTCAGTCCGACGATCGCGATGCCCGCACTCTCGGCGGCCTTGCAGGTCGGCTCGCGCTCCAGGATCAGGGTCGCGCCGACCTCGAGGCCGATTGCCACGAAGCCCAGCTCCCGCGCCAGCTCGACCGTCGAACGGCCGATCACGGGCACGTCGAAGCGAAGGTCCTGGCCGGGCTTCGCGGCCTTGACCACGACCGCACCCGGCCCCGCCAGGCCGGCGGCGCGGCGCATCATCTCGTCGGTGCCCTCGATCGCCTCGACGGCGAGCACCGTCCCCTCGCGGACCGCCGCGCTCTGCCCCACGTCCTGGCGGCCGAGCGCCTTGGCGACCCGCATGGCGAGCCGCAGGTCGGCCGTGACGCGCTCGTCCAGCGGACCGCCGGCGACGAGCCCTTCTGCGGTCATGCGCGCGCCCAGGTACTTGGTCGAGTCGACCACCGCGAGGCCCTCGGACTCGAGCTCTCCCGCGATCGCGCGCAGCAGCGCGTCGTCGCCGCGGTGCTCGAGCTTCGCCAGCAGCCCGAGGGCCCGCGCATCGAGCCGCAGCGAGGCCAGGTCCTTGACGCCGTCGAGCTTGGCCACGGCGCCGGCCAGGATGACCTCGGCCGGGCCCGCCTGCTTGAAGAAGTCGATCAGGCGCTGAAGCTCACCGACCGCGATCGACGTGAAGCCCCGCGTCGCGAACGACTCGATGGCCGGGTCCGTATTGGCCTCGATGGCCAGGACCGCCAGGTCGAGGCCGGACTCGCGAGCCGCCTCTGCGACCTCGAACGGAAGCCGACCGCTCCCCGCGATCAGGCCGAGCGTCTCCGCCATGAGCCCTACCGGAGCCGCGCGAAGCCGCGCTCCGACTTCTCGAGAAAGGACACCATGCGTTCCGCGAGCTCCGACTCGGGAAGCTGCTCGCCCACCTGGGCGAAGGCGTCACGGGGCAGCAGGCCGGAGCGGAAGATGGTGCGGAACGCCTGGTCGACTTCCTTGATCTCGTCGGAGGAGTAGCCACGGCGCTCGAGGTTGATCTGGTTGACGCGCACCACGCGCGCGGGCGCACCGACCGAGATCGTGAAGGGCGTCAGGTCCTGGATCGCCCCGCCCCCGCCCGCGAGCATGGAAGACTCGCCGATCCGGCAGTGCTGGTGGACCAGGATGTTGGCGCTCAGCACGGCGTAGTCCTCGACCACGACGTGGCCCGCCAGCTGCGCGGTGTTCGACATGACGATGTGGTTGCCGATCCGGCAGTCGTGGGCGATGTGCGCCCCCGCCATCAGCAGGTTGTCGTCGCCGACCGTCGTCACGCCACCCCCCTCTTCGGTCCCGGGATGGATCGTGACGTACTCGCGGATCTCGTTGCGCTCGCCGATGACGAGCCGAGTGACGGTTCCCTGGTACTTCTTGTCCTGCGGCTCTTCGCCGATCGACGCGAACGAGAAGATGCGGGTGTCGGCCCCGATCTCGGTGTCGCCGGCCAGGTGCACGTGCGGCCGCAGGACGACGCCGGCGGCCAACTGTACCCGCGGCCCGATCGTGCAGTAGGGGCCCACCTCGACGCCCGGGTCGATCCGGGCCCCGTCCTCGATGATTGCGGTCGGATGGATCGAACTCAAGCGGGTTCCCAGTCGACGAAGGCCGCCATGATCTCGGCCTCGGCGACCGTGTCGCCGAGCACCTGGGCCACGGAATTGATGACGAAGAGGTCGCCGCGCCGCCGCCGCGTCGTCGTGCGCAGCGTCAGCGTGTCGCCGGGAAGGACCGGGCGGCGGAATCGCGCGCGGTTCACGCCCACGAGCGCCACGCCGCGGCTGCGCGTCTCGGGGCGTCGCCAGCGCTCTCCGAGCCCCGCGGTCTGGGCCAGCGCTTCGATGATCAGCACGCCCGGCATGATCGGCTGCTCCGGGAAGTGCCCCTGGAAGAAGGGCTCGTTCGCGCTCACCAGCTTCTCGGCCACGACCAGCTCGTCGCCGGCCTCTTCGATCTCGAGCACGCGGTCGACCAGCAGCATCGGATAGCGATGCGGCAGGAGTTTCCGGATCTCGTGGATGCCGAGAGGAGGCTTGCTCATGGCGGGGTCAGCTCTTGTCGTTGAGACGCTGGATTACGAGGTCGGTGATGTCGAGGCCGTCCTCATAATAGAGCACACCGGGGCTGCCGCGCTCCAGGATCACGGTGAAGCCCTTATCCTCGCCGACCTTCTGGACGGCGCTCCGCACGTCCCGGAGGAGCGGGTCCATGATCTTGCGCTGCTCGATCTCGAACTCCTCCTGCGCCTCCTGGAAGTCGCGCTCCAGGTCGCGGCGCTTCTTGAGCAGGTCGATCTCGCGCTCCTGCAGGGCGTCCTTCGACAGCACGAAGCGCTGCGACTCGAACTCCTCGCTCAGGCGCTTGAGCTCCTGTTCGCGCGGGCGCAGCTCGTTGCGCTTGGCTTCGCTCACGCTGTCGAGCTGGGCCTTGGCGGCCTTGCCCTGATTCGAGCTCGCGACGGCGCGCCGGGCGTCCACGAAGGCGATCTTCAGCTCCTGTGCGCTCGCGAACGACGGCATCAGCAGGCCGGCGACGATCAGCAGCGGAAGCCAGAAACGGCGGAATCCGATGGACATGGATCCTCCTTACGAGGTTGATGGGGGCGGATCAGTACTGACTGCCGCCCAGTGAGAATTCGAACACGCTTCCGTCTTCATCGTCGAGGGGGTCGAGCGGAAAGCCCAGTTCGACGAGGATCGGCCCGAAGGGACTGAACCACTGGATACCCGCTCCCGTCCCGAAACGGAAGTCCGCGGGGTTGAAGTTGTCATTCTCGGCAAAGGCGTTGCCCATGTCGAAGAACAGGATGCCCGTGAGCCCAAGCTCCTCCGAGAGCGGGAACTGGAGCTCCAGGTTCATCAGGAACATCTTGTTCCCGCCGATCACGTCGCTCAAGTCGAGGTCTTCGAGGTCGTCGACGTCATCGTCGTCGATGTCGTTGCACGCGTCGTCTGGCAGGGCGCCATCGGTGGGGTTCTCCGGATCGATCAGGCACCGATCCGTGATGGAGGAGTCGAGGCCGAAGTTGCGGCGGGTCGGACCGTAGATCGTCTCGCCGCTGGCCAGCCGATACGGCGTGAGCGCCGTACGCCGCGGGCCGACGCTGCGCTGGTCGAAGCCCCGCAACTGGAAGGCGCCGAGCCCACCGAGGAAGTAGCGCTCCGTCAGCGCCAGCTTCAGGTCGTCGTCGATGTCCTCGAGCTTCTGGACCTGTCCGTTGAAGTCCGAAACTGCAGTATCGCAGGCGACTCCACATGAGTTCAGGTCGAAGTCGCTGATGGAGTTGAGGTCGAAGACGTAGCCCGCGCGCGAGTTGACGATGAAGGTGGAGTCGAACCCGACCCACTGCCGGGCGGGAATGAATCGCGTGATCCGCCCCTCGAGGCGGACGAACTTGTTGACGCCGCCGAGCCCCGCGGTCTCGACCGCCAGTCCCACGATCTGGCCCTCCGTGGGGAACCGGAAGTCGTCGCGCGTGTCGCGGCGGATGGCGAAGGTGACCATGCTCGTGTCGGTACTCGTGGCCTCCTCCTCGCGCTGGAGCAGCGAGGAAGCGATGCTCCGGTCGAAGTCCCGGATCTCGCGGCTGCTGTACTGGTAACCCATGCTGCCGCGCGTCTCGCCCTCGTCGAGCGGATAGCCGAAGTTGACCGAGAAGCCCTGGATCTTGGACTTGAAGTCGTCGAAGTCCACCAGGCTGTAGCGGCCCGAGACCGACATGGAGGCCGCGCTGCCGCGGAACGAGGGGTCGGTGAAGCTGACGAAGCCGAACTGGTTGTTCGTGCCCAGGTCCGCGTTCACCGTGAGCGAGTAGCCCTTGCCCCAGAGGTTCTGCTGGCTCACCGAGGCGTTCAGCAGGAACCCGTCGGTCGAGCCGAAACCCGCTCCCAGGCTGAAGCTGCCCGTCTGCCGCTCGACGACGTCCAGCGTCACGCCGAGCTTGCCGGGCTCCGTCTGCTCGGTGTCGAGCGAGACCTCCTCGAAGTAGCCGAGCCGGCGGACGCGGACGCGGCTGCGCTGGAGCGCGCGGTCCGAGAACAGGTCACCCTCGGCGATCCCCATCTCGCGGCGGACGACGTCGTCGCGCGTGCGCTGGTTGCCGCTCACGCGGATCCAGTCGACGAAGAACAGGTCCCCCTTCTCCACCTCGAAGACCACGTCGATGGTGCGGAGGTCGGGGTCGACGTCGGTGCGCGGGCGGACCCGCGCCTCGTAGAAGCCTCGATTCGCGTAGCGCGAGCGGACGGCTTCGACGTCGTCGCTCAGCGCCGACCGGCTGAAGATGTCTCCGGAGGTCATCTCGAGCATGGCCTGGAGCTCGTCCTGGTCGATGGTCTCGTCGCCGATCACGTCGAGTTGGCCCACGAAGTACTGCGAGCCCTCTTGGATGGTGACCGACACCTCGATCCCGCTCTTGTCGTGCTTGACCTGGGGCTCGCCGACCTGGACCTGGATGAACCCGCTGTCCATGTACATGCGCATGATCGAATCCAGGTCCTGGTAGAAG
>JAFDDB010000239.1 GCA_019311115.1 Deltaproteobacteria bacterium | reverse complement strand
AGCCCCGACAGCAGCAGCACCTGCGAGGCTGGCTCGGGGATCGGCGGGGCCGAACTTGTATAGACGGTTGCGTACGCGTCCACCACTCCGCTGTCGAGCACCAGGGCGCTCACCGTGCTGGGCGCGGTCGGCGACACCAGTCCGAACTGATGGGAGAGCTGTCCCGCGTAGATGAAGGGGTAGAACATGAAGTCGACCTGGCCCGGCGACTCGAACACCATGAAGGGAGAGGCCACTCCGCTGTCGTTGCCGACGAAGAACGCCTCACCGATGCCGGCCACGTTCGACACCGCGCCGAAGGCGACGTTCATGCCGCCGCTCTTGACCTGCGACGACGTGGCGAAGTGGTCGATCTGGTAGACGTAGACGAACTGTCCCGCTGCGGCTCCGGCGCCCTCGAAGACGGTCGAGAACACGGTGCCGTCTCCAGGAAGAGGCGCTGCCGACGGGTGATAGTCGAACGCGGTGTTCAGCGGAGTCACGATCTCGGCTCCGGTGATCGATCCCAGCGTCGTCTGGTCGATCTCGCCCAGCAGCAGCACGCTGGCCGCGGCGGGAGATGCACACACGAACAGGGCTGTCAGGGCGAGCGCGATGCGCGAGATGGAAGGTGCCGCTCGACTCATCGATGTGCGCTCCAGACGGGGGGTATCGACCTACTGCTAGGCTGCATTCCAACACATCCGGGACCTTATCTCAAGCTGGCAGGGGCCCTGTGCAGGCGGCGCGCAAGTACCACGAAGGTCAGTCCGAGCGCCGCGAGCAAGCCCACCGTGTACATCCGCCCCGGCAGGGCCGGGATCGGCCCCGGTGCCGCGGAGGGATCGCCGGCCACCACGGCCACGCCCCACGGATCGGTCGAGAACGAACTCACGACCGTCTGCACACCGGTTGCCGGGTCGATGCGCACCAGCTTGTCGGTCCCCTTGTCGGTGATGACCAGGTGGCCGTCCGCCTCGACGGCGATCCCGAACGGCGTCACCAGGTTCCCGCCCGACGCCAGCTGGGTCTGGGCTCCGGTCAGGGGGTCGACGCGCAGGACGAGACCCGAGGCGTCGGCGACGACGAGCTGGCCACTCGCCTCGACGGCGATTCCGATCGGTCCCACGAGCAGGTTCCCCGAGGAGATGTGCGCAAGCGCGCCGCTGACCGGGTCGACGCTGGACACCGAGCCCGCGATCTCGTCTACGACGTAGATGGCGCCGGGTGACCCCACCGTGACCGCGCCGACGCGCGAGGGCGACGAGACCTGCGACAGCACGCTCTGCCCGCCGGTGGCGAGCGAGATGCGCAACACCTGCGACGCGAAGACGGCGGGCGTCAGGTTCGCCACCAGCAGGTCGGGGCCGTCGACCGAGAGGCCGGTCGGCGTGTCCAGGTCCTGACCCGTGGAGAGCACGGTCTGCGTGCCCCCCGGTGTGGCGATCTCCACGATCGAGGGCGTGAAGGCGTCGGACACCAGCAGCGCGCCGGGTGCCACGGTGACGGCGATCGGGAGGTGAAGCTCGCCGCCCGACGAGAGCACCGTCTGCGCTCCCGTGACCCGGTCCACCTTCAGCACGCGGGCCGGCGAGCGCATCACGACCAGCAGATCGCCGGCCGCCAGGTCGAACGCGAGCGCTGGCGGGCTCACCGTCAGCAGCAGCAAGGCCAGGAGCAGCGGATGCGAGATCGTCCGGAGAGTCGTCATGAGTCCGATCTCTTGCCTATCGTCGCCGCGCGCGTGCGACTTCAGGGGCGGCGCGCGGACCGTCGGGTCACTAGCTCGCGCCGCGCCCCGTCAGCACCGCGGGGATGGTCTTGAGCAGGATCTCGAAGTCACCCACCAGCGACCAGTTGTCGATGTACTCGAGGTCGAGCCGCACCCACTCTTCGAAGCCGATGAGGTTGCGGCCACTCACCTGCCACAGACCGGTCAGACCGGGTCGGAAACTGAGTCGGCGGCGCTGGAACAGCTCGTAGCTTTCGACCTCAGCGGGTGGCGGCGGGCGAGGTCCGACCAGGCTCATCTCGCCCTGCAACACGTTCAGCAGCTGCGGCAGCTCATCGATCGAGTACCTGCGGAGGAACCGGCCCACGCGGGTGACGCGCGGGTCCTCCTTCATCTTGAACACCGGTCCCGTGAGCTCGTTGCGGTCGCGCAGGGCCTCGAGCTTCTGCTCTGCGTCGCGTCCCATCGTGCGGAACTTGAGGAAGGGGAACGTCCTTCCGTACAGCCCGCAGCGCTTGTGGACGAAGAAGACCGGCCCGGGCGAGTCGAGCTTGATCGCCACGGCTGCGACGACCCAGAGAGGGAGCGTGACCAGCAGGACGAGCGTGGCGCCGACGATGTCCAGCGCGCGCTTGACCGCCAGCGCCCACAACGGAGGCTTCCCATGGCTGCGGAAGCTCAACGCCGGCGCCCCGAGGGACTCGTGGTATCGGAGCTGGGCGCGGTTGGAGTCGAAGAGGTCGCTCGAGATCGTGACGTCCATTCCCACGAGTTCGCAGAGCTGGATGGCCTCGCTCGTCGAGTCGGCGCCGAGCTGCTCGCGCGGCAATGCGATCACCACGTCGTCGACAGTCTCGGTCTCGATCAGCCGCTTGAGCTCCTTCGAGCTTCCGAGATAGCGCGCGCCGATCGTCTCGATGTCGATTGCGAGCGGTGAGTCGTCCAGGAAGCCGATATTGCGAAAACCCCACTCCACCTCGAAGCGGGCGGCGATCCGGCGTGCCCGTTCGTCCGACCCGATGACGACGAAGCTCCCGCGCTCTCCCGTGCGACGGGCCGAGCGCCGCAGCCAGGTCGCGGTCAGCACTCGCCACGCCGACAGTCCAGCCAGGTAGATGGGCGCGTAGAGAGCGACCAGCGCGAGGCTCAGGCTCTCGAACCCGAAGACCAGCCCGGTTCCCGCGAGCACGATGGCGCCGATCGCGCACGCGCGTGCGAGCTTCCCCCGGGAGGCGCCGAAATCGCGGTAGCTCTCATTCGTGCTCGCGCCGCACCCGCGCAGCGCGCGCGTCGAGACCACTGCGGCGATCGCCGCGCTCAGGTACAGGTGCTCGCCGGGCTGAGCCGAGCCGAGCCACGGCAGGCTGCCGAGCG
>JAFDDB010000130.1 GCA_019311115.1 Deltaproteobacteria bacterium | reverse complement strand
CCCGGAGAGGTGGAAGATGCCCAGCGAGCAGAGGCGGAGCGGTGTCTCCGGGACCTCGCCAAGGATCATGACGATCTGATCGATCTGCAGATCGTGATACGCCACAGCGGCCACCACCAGCACGGGGAGCGCGAGGTCCGCATCGCCTGCCAAGCCCGCGGGCGCGAGATCGTGGCACGGCGTGTGCGCCCGGACGTGCGGCTGGCCTTGAACGAGGTGCTCGATGCCTTCGAGCGCGAGGTGCATCGGATGCGCGAGAAGCGCAGGGACCGCAGCCGGCGGCCGCCCCCCGAGCCGGCGTGTCTCGGCATCGTCGACCGCGTCAACCGCGAGGAGGGCTACGGCTTCATCCTGACCGACGAGGGAGACCAAGTGTACTTCCACCGCAATGCGGTGAAGGAGGGCTTGGACTTCGACCGCATCCAAGAGGCCGACCGCGTCGCGCTGAACGTCGAGCCGGGCCGCGACGGCCCCCAGGCGACTACGGTGATCGCGCCCCCGCCCGGCGAGGCCTGAGACAGGGAATTACACGTCGAGCGTCGCCGTGGCCGTCCAGCCGTGTTCCGTCTTCTCGACGGAGAGCCCGTGCGCGGTCGCGGCCTTCACGTCGGCCGCGAGCGCGTGGCGCGCGCGGTCGATCCGCTCCCCGGCGAGCACCGCCATGAGCACGGGGCCGGCCGCGACCTCGACGTGCTCCGGGTGCAGCAGCAGGTCCTCTGCGTCGCGCAGGTAGACCAGCTCGTTCAGGAAGCGCAGGAGGAGCAGGTCCAGGTCCGGCTCGTCGAACTCTACGGACCGCTGCTCGCGGCGCTCGACGGTCGCAGGCTCCTCCACGGTCGCCGCCAGGAACGCCTCGCCGGCCGCGGCGAAGGCCTCTCCGGGCGTCTCGCCGTGGGCCACGAACGCCAGGTCCCCGGTCGCCCCTTCGACGAACTCGAAGCTCTGGCCCGCGCTCATCTCATCCCTTCACATTCGCCACGGGGACCAGGTGCGCGACGCGGCGCGAGAGGCCGGCGATCTCGGTCGCCTCGGCCACCTCGTCGACGTCCTTGTAGGCAAAGCCGGCCTCCTCGGACAGGCCGCGGTCGGAGGCAGCGTGCACCAGGATGCCGTGCTGCTCCATGCGCCTGCGAACCTCGTCCGCGCTGGTGCTCTTGCGGGCGCGCGTCCGGCTCATCGCGCGGCCGCTCCCGTGCGCGGTGCTGTAGTAGCTGACCGCGCCCGTCTCGACGCCCGCGAGCACGTACGAGCCGGTCTCCATGCTCCCGCCGATGATCACGGGCTGGCCCGTAGCCTGGTAGTCGCGCGGCAGCTCGGGGTGCCCCGGAGGGAAGGCGCGCGTCGCTCCCTTGCGGTGGACGAGCAGCTCCCGCTCGCGCCCGCCCACCACGTGCCGCTCGAGCTTCGCGGTGTTGTGCGCCACGTCGTACACGGTGCGGATCCCGAGATCCTGCGCGCTCCTCCCGAACACGCGCGAGAACACCTCGCGCACGCGGTGCAGGATCACCTGGCGGTTCGCGAACGACATGTTTGCTGCACAGCACATCGCGGCCATGTAGTCGCGGCCCTCGCGCGACGAGAAGGGCGCACAGGCCAGTTCGCGGTCGATCACGGGCAGCCCCCACTTCTTCGGCATGGCGTGCAGGAAGTCGCGCAGGTAGTCGGTGGCGACCTGGTGGCCGAAGCCGCGGCTGCCGCAGTGGAACATGACGACGACCTGCTCGGGCCGGTCGAGCCCGAAGGCGCGCGCGAGGTGCGCGTCGAAGATGCCGGAGTCGTGCAGGACCTGGACCTCCAGGTAGTGGTTGCCGGAGCCGAGCGTGCCGAGCTGCCGGTGGCCGCGCTCGATCGCGCGCTTGCTCACGCAGTCGGGATCCGCCCCATCGAAGCAGCCGCCGGACTCGGTGAAGCGCAGATCCTCGGGCTCGCCGTAGCCAGCCTCGACCGCCCAGCGCGCGCCGCGCAGCAGGACCGCGCGGAACTCGTCGCGGCCGATGCGCACGAATCCGGACCCGCCGACGCCGGCCGGCACCCGGGACGCAAGTCCGGCCAGCAGCTCCTGGAGGCGCGGCTTCACCTCGGGCCAGGTCAGGTCGGTGCGCACGAGCCGCATGCCGCAGTTGATGTCGAAACCGATGCCGCCGGGCGAGATCACGCCTTCCGCAGGGTCCATGGCCGCGACGCCGCCGATCGGGAAGCCGTAGCCCCAGTGCGCGTCGGGCATGGCGAAGCTCGCGCCGACGATCCCCGGCAGCGTGGCCACGTTGGCCGCCTGCTCGAAGACCTTCTCGTCCATCTCGCCGAGCAGCTTCTCGGTCGCGAACACGCGCACCGGCACGCGCATCCCCTTGCGGGCGCCGGGCGCCAGCTCGTAGAGGCCGGGGCGGACCTGCTCGAGCGACGGTGCCTTGGTCATACGGCAATGGTGGGGGGTGGGTCGCGCCGTGTCGACACGCTGCGTGTCGACACCCGAAGGCGGGACCCGACGAGATGCAATCGACCCGGGGACGGAGCGCAGGTCTTCGAGGCAGTCGAGGACAAGCTCTGGGCGCGCGTGAACGTCGTCGAGGTGTGCTGCCGGAGCCGGAGCCGAAGAGCTGGCGTGGTTTCAGCGTATGAGTCTCTGCTGAACGAACTAGTGTTTCTCGTGCCTGGGTCACAGCGGCAGCAGGTACAGTCCGCCTCTTCGAGCGCGATCGCGTCGAACCCCAGGTATCCCACGCCGTGGATCAGTACGTCGCCCGGCTCGAGAGCGTCTCCCCCGCTTCCTAGGGGTCGCTCCGGGGGCGCCGCGCCGACGCCAGCGCGTGCCGCAGCGTGTAGTCGCGCTGCAGATCTTCGTCTGGTGAATCGGCGTCCAGCTCACCGACGCGGCGATACTCCCCCGCGTCGAGCGCGCTGCGAAACTGCTTGATCGCGCCGCCGCGATCGCCGACGCCCCCGCGTGCGCCAAGGCCGAAGCCCTCTACCGTTCCGCCGTACACGATCGCCTGGAGTCCCATGCGGTGCAGGAGCTTCGGGCTCGCAGACTCGAGGACCTCGGGGGCAACCGACAGCGCCCAGTTTTCCTGCTGCCGTGTCCAAGGCTTGACGTTGCTCATGGTCGCGACGAAGCGCTGGTCCGAGGACCGGTTGGCTCCCGTCCCGTGCAGAAGACGACCGTCGAACAACATGATCGTGCCGCCACGGGCTTCGAGGTTGATGGCCGGCGGCAGCTTTCCGATCGTGCCGCCATTGCCCGCCGCGGCCATCGCCTTGTGTGACCCCGGAATCACCAGCGTGCCGCCGTTCGACTCGTCGACATCGTCGAGGAGGTACATGGTGTTGAACAGGGCCGGCGCTTCCACGGTGACCCAGGGCATGAGCGGCCCCTGGTCGATGTGAAGCCCCTGCGGATAGCCGCCGGGGTCGGCGCCGTTCGCGAGAAAGCTGTGACAGATCCAGCCCGGCCCGAGCGTCTCGTCCACGATCTGCTCGATCAGTGGACCCGCCTGCACCGCCTCGGGATCCTGCTCGATGCACTGCGCGAAGCAGCGCCCCTTGTTGACCAGCGTGTTTACGTACTGACCGAAGGGCGTACGCTGCTCGATTCCGGCGAGTCGCTCGCCCTCGGCCTGCGCGCGCAGGCGACCGCGCATGCGCGCGTACTGCGCGTCCGACAGCCCTTCTTCGACCAGGCAGAAGCCCCACTCGCGCAGGTCGTGGCGCATCTGCCGGATGTCCTTGGTGGGCTTCGGAAGCTCGAAGTCTCTCCAGTAGTCATGCTTGCGCGCGACGGTCGTTTCCCAGTAACGCCCGGTCCCCCACTCGAGCGGCTTGCGCATGTCCGGTGGCATGAGCCACGGATTGGCCTCGAGCATCGACTTGAACGGCTCTCCCGAGCGCCAGAAGTCGGTGTACAGCTGCTCGGAGTCCGGCGACTGCTCGCGGACCGTCTCTGGCGTGAATTCCTTCGGGATCCCCATCGGGTCGCGATGTTCGCACAACTGGAGGGGCCAGGGCCTGAAAGGTCATGCCCCGTGCGTGGATCTCGGTCCCTGGTTCGAGTCCAAGAGGGCCCACCACTCACCTCACGGGATTGCTCGTCCCTCTTTCTGGCCCCTTGTCGCCAGCTTGTTCGTCGATGGCTGCAGACCCTGACGGCATCGCATAGAGTGCCTCGCTCAGGCGGCCGTCACGGCCGCTGCCGTTTCGAGGCGACTCACCCTGGCGACCGAACAGCGCCACGCTCCGGAGATCGACGAACACCCTCACGAGTCGAGTCCGATTCGCGAGGTGCTGGCGCTGCGCGACTTCCGTCTCTACTGGGGCGCTCAGTTCCTCGTCGGGTTGATCGGCGGCATCTCCCGGTTCGCCTTCGTCTGGATGGCGCTCGAGATCAGCGATCGCGCCACGGCACCCGCGATGCTCGGCTTTGCCGTCGGCATCCCCGGCCTGATCGTCTCACTCCCGGCCGGCGCCATCTCCGATCGCGTCGATCGACGCCTCATGGTGATCTGGGTATCGCTTGGTAACGTCGCTGTTCTAGCCGCGACGGCCGCCGTGCTCTGGGCCGACGCGATCAACCTCCCGATCGCGATGGCGCTGGCGTTCGGCATCGGTACGGCAGTGGCGATCACCACGCCGGCGCTTCAGGCGATGGTTCCGCAGCTCGTCCCTCCGGAGCGACTCATGAACGCCGTCGGGCTCCAGAACATGGGCCAATCGGTCGCCCAGATCGCGGGAGCGGTGATCGGCGGCGGTGCGATCACGCTCTTCGGGTTGGCTGCCGCGTTCACGGTCTTTACCGGCCTCATGTCGGGAGCAGTCATCCTGATGTGGCTCGTCGTCCTCCCGCCATACGAACGTGCCGAACGTGCCGAAGCTGATGGCCGGGGTGCCATCGGCTCCATGATCCAGGACATCTGGGACGGGCTCCGGTACGCCGGGGGCCGCGATCCGCTTCGCTCGCTGATCATCGCCGGTCTCTTCATGGGCTCCGGGATCGGCGCCCACGCTCAGCGTGGGGATGGTCACCACGTCGCTCTTCCTCGCCTCGCGTCACGAGATCAACCGGCGCGGGCTCATGTTCCTGGCCGCGCTCAACTGCTTCGGGCCGGGTCTCGTGGCCATCGGGCTCTCGAGCAGCTACCTGCTGACCGTCGTCATCATGATCGTCTGGGGCGGCTGCGGTGGAGTCCTGATGACCTCGCAGCGCACGCTTCTGCAGGAGCACACCGAGCCGCACATGATGGGACGCGTGGTGGCGCTGTTCGCCCTGACATTCAACGGCCTGTTGCCCGTCTCCGCCGTCTATGTCGGCCTGATGCGTAGCCAATTCGGTCCTGGCGATACCCTCGCCATCATGGGTGCGATCATGGCCGCCGGCGCCATCTTCATCGCCTCGCGCTCTCAGCTCCGCCACATGTAGCCTGGGCGGATCAGCCGGAGCGCGCTTCAGCACGCGCCTATTTCGGCGGCACCCGACGACGCGTGCGCTTGACTTACGAGCTGGGCCCGCTGGGCGGCGACTGTTGGCGCAGGTAGCGGTGGATGGATCGGAGCTGGAGATCCGTCAACGCGCTGTAGTTCGGCCAGGGCATGAAGCGAGGATCCAGTGTGCCGCCGTCCGGTAGCACACCGGTACGCATGGCGTGAAGGAAGGCCTCGCCGCTCCAGCTCGAGGCTCCCTCCGCGTCGACCAGACTCGGCGGTGGCGGTCCGCCCAGTAGTTCCATTGGCCGAGGGCTGCCTCGCAGCTCCATGCCGTGACACACCCGGCAGCCCGCCAGGCCGACGAGGTACTCGCCGTAGGAGGGGCCTTCGCGCACGGGCACGTCGGCCGAATGGGGCACGCTGTGATCGATCTGCCGGGAAGAGACCATGTCGCGTGACAGGCCAAGGCCGATCCCCATGCGCAGCAGCGGGCCGACGCGGGTGGCGGGAGGCTGGTGGTCGACCGGGGGCAAGCCGCGCAGGAACGCGATCAGGTCCCAGAGGTCCGCGTTGCTCATCCCGTTCAAGATGTGGGAGGGCATGAGAAGCAGGGTGCGTCCATCTGCCCCGACGCCGTGGCGGATCGCGTGCTCCCAGTCCTCGTCCTCGTACTCCGAGCCGACCCCGCCCACCCCCGGTGTGAGGTTGCTCGAGTACAAGCGGCCCAGCAGGTGAGACTCACTCTGGAGCGTGCCGGCCAGGTCGTCTCCATGGCAGGTGATGCAGAGGGCCAGTCGTGCTAGCCGCGCACCGCGCTCCGCTTCGGCCGAGCACGACGCAGGGGGAGCCCACGGAGGTTCCGGCGGCAATTCATGGCGCTGCTCGAGTTGCCACTCGGAGGACGTGTAGATGCCAGCCAGTAGCAGCGCGAGCACCCCCGCGGCGACCGCTAGCCCGCGTCGCATCTAGCTCGAGATCAGCTTTTCCGTACGGCGCCGCGCCGCGTGCATCAGCACGATCGTGGTCACGGAGTGAGGCGCTGCCGGACGCGTCTCCACGGCGATGTGCGGGTGATCGTCGGCGAAGGACCAGTCGGTGACGATCTCATCGACGACTTCTCCTGACAACGCCCGCCCCGGGATCATCTTCGACGGGTCCGTCCGGTTGGCGTACCAGACGGTGCCTCCCGCAACGAACAACGCCGTCGCGATTCCGAGCCATTTCAGAACCTTCATGAGCGTCCTCCAGGAATCTTGCGGATCAGGCGGTGCGCCGCCGGAGCCGTCCTCGGATGAGCCAGGCGGCCGTTCCAACCAGCAGCGCAGCCAGCGCGCCGAGCACCCATGTCTTGAGCACGCCATGCGCCAGCCGAAGTGCCACGCCGCCCGTTCGCGCGCCGATCCCGGGCGAAGGTTCGTTCTCGAAGACGGTGCCCTTGGCGCTGAGATCCCGGCCTCGGAGTGCGGGGTGATCCGCCGCCAATCGGTGGGAGTTCTGGATGTTGTGAAGCGGATAGGGGAGTGGGCGTTCCTGTACGCCGAGTGCGGAGGCCGGGCTGAGGTACTCCCAGACCACCTTGCCCTTTGGCGTCACCTCGAAGAGATGTCCGTGCTGGCCCGAGGTGATGTGCGTGTTGCCGTTGGGCAGCCGTTGAGCCCCGCCCATTACGAAGCCCGAGATCGCTTGGGGCCTGTCTGCCCGGAAGCGCCACACGACCTCGCCCGTCGTGGGATCGATTTCATCGACGGTAGAGTAGTCGTCCGTGTTGCTGAGCAGGAAGCGCCGTAGCATGAAGATCGCGGTGCCCATGCGCGAGGAGGGCGGCGATCTGCTGCGTCCGACGCCGTTGTTGTGCACGAGCAGGTGTCCCGATCCGGACAAGCCCGCTGGAATCCATCCGGGGCCGTGCTGGGCGAAGAAGCTGCGATCCCCCGGGTCGGCACCTCGCTGGGGCGCGCCTGCACCGTAGTTGCCCGGGTTGCCATAGCGCTGGAGGATCGCACCCGCGGGTCCGCGCGCGGCCTCGATCCCGAGCTTCGGGTCCGCGTAGTTCGCCGTGCCGTGATCGATGACGTAGATCTCGCTCGTGATCCGTGCACTGATCAGAACGTGGTCGTGTAGCGGGTCATAGTCCACAGTGCTGCTGTGGCTCATGTCACGGTTGATCGACGGAATCGGAGCTTCGATCAGGTTGATGTCCACCCGTCCCGCGTCGTGCTGGTTGCCCAGGGCTTCGCTGCCGTAGTGATCCCAGAAGCGCCACTCCCAGACTCTGTGTCCCGCCTGGTCGATCTCCACGACCTTGTTCGGCCAGAGCGTCTCGATACCTTCGCCGATGCGCTCGGGCGTGGCGCCGAGTGCCAGCGCTTCTTCGCGCGTAACCTCGTCGAAGGCCATGAAGATCGTGTGGCCGTTCGGTAGCCGGACGTAGTCCTCGCGAAGCCGCGTGTATCGGTCCGGGCTCTCATACTCCCAGACCACATTTCCCTGCCAATCGACCTCTTGGAGCGTGCCACCGGGCCCTTCCTTGTCCAGGCCTCGCTCGGTCGGCTTCACGCCTCGCAGCAGGTGACCATTGTCGAGCAGATAGACCTGCTTGAAGACACTCATGCCTTCGGGCAGATCCCAGCGGTGAACGACCTCTCCCTGCATGTTGATCAAGTAGCTGGCCCGGGCGCCGATGGGCGAGAAGAGCGTGTAGCCGCCGAAGGACTCGCCTTCGTCGTAGACGATGGTGCCCGTGGAGCCGTCGAATTCTCTCGAGCGTTCGTTGAAGCGGAGTTCCCCCGTCACCGTCACGCTCTCGAGACGCGCCTTTTCCGCGTGGGGCATCTGAGTGATTGCGTTCGACGATTCGGCGCGCCGTCTCCTCATCGCGGCCAGTGGGCCGATCGGGCCGCGCTCGCCGCCGACGGGGGGCACCCTGTCGAGGGAGTCGAGGTAGCTCTCGAGCCGCGCGACGACCTCGGGATGCTCAGCGGACAGGTCGTTCGCTTCGAGCGGATCCTCCTTGAAGCGATAGAGCTCGGTGCTCGCCAATAGGAAGGGGAGCGGAATCCCGCTCAGGCGAACGAGCTTCCAGTCACCATCGATGACCGCGGTGCCCCCCAGGGCGGTCACGACAAAGGGTCCGCGGGAGGTCGGTGCTCTGCCGCGAAGCGCCCCCCAACGACTCTCGCCGTCGAGCTCGGCCTTGCCGGGCAGGGAGAAGCCCGCCGCTTCGGCGAAGGTCGGGAGCAAGTCCTGAACGGCGATCACCTCTTCGCTCTTCACTCCCCCTTCGATGCGGCCTGGCCACCAGGCGGCGGCGGGAACCCGGATGCCCCCCTCGAGCGGCAAGCCCTTTCCTCCCCGCAGCGGCTCATTGCGGCCCTCGGACGAGTGAGGGACGAAGTTGGCCGGAAAGGTAGAGGCGCCGCCGTTGTCGCTCATGAAGAAGACGAGGGTGTCGTTCTGCATGTCCTCGGCCTCGAGGGTCTCGAGGATCCGACCGATGCCCACGTCCATGTTGTCGACCATGGCGGCATAGACGCGTCGCTCTTCGTCCTCGATCTCGGCGTACCGATCAATGTTCGCTCGAGGAGCGGCCTGTGGGCCGTGAGGAGCGTTGTAGGAGACGAACAGGAACACGGGACGATCGTGATCTCGCGCACGCAGCAGCGCGACCGCTTCATCCGTGATCAGCTCCGTGGAGTAGCCGGCTTCGCGAACGGTGGTTCCGTTGCGCTGCCAGTCGATGCCGCCCAGGACGGTGTGGTCGTAGTAGTCGATGAAGCCACCGAGGTGACCGTAGAAGTGGTTGAAGCCTCGATGATGGGGAAAGTCGTCGGGGCTCCTACCGCCGAGATGCCACTTGCCGACCATGAAGGTCTGGTACCCGGCATCTTGAAGCCGCTCGGGGAGGAGTGTTCGGTCCAGCGGCAGGCCGGGCTCGGAGAACGAACCGATCGGGAGTGTGACGCCAGTCCGGAAGGCGGATTGACCCGTCATCAACGCTGCGCGGGTGGAGGAGCAGAGCGGATAGACGTAGAAGCGATCGAGCTCGATGCCCTCGTGGGCGATGCGGTCGATGTTCGGTGTGCGGATCTCGCTGCCGTGATAGCTCACATCGGCCCAGCCGAGATCGTCGGCCATGATCAGGACGATGTTCGGAGCAGAGTGTGATCGAGCTGCCGGCAGCAAGATCGCCGCGGCCAACGCCAGAATCAGCGAGATTCGCCTGTGCGAGGGGATGACTCGCGCGGTACAAATGGCGAGCGCGTGCCGGACAGATGTTGTGAAGCCGCTGGACACGGCGATATCATGCCATCCGAACGCCGACTCATGTGTCATGAGGAGGGGAGGCGACGCGATCATGCGACTCAGGGTCCCCCTTTCCACGGCCTTGCGTGTCGCAGCTCTTCTGGTGGTCTGCGCAGGCGCGACCGAGTACATCGTGCTGGGCGAGTTCCTGGCTCCGCCCTTCATCGTCGCTGCGACCCTCGTCGTGCTCTCGCTTGCCGCAGGTCGCCAGAGTCGCGCGGTGAGTTGGATCGCGCTCGTGCTCTCGCTGCTGATCCCGGTCGGCGCGGTGGCGGGCCACATCCGGGGTGATCTGGTGCTCGCGGTCCCCATCTTCGATGCGTTGGTGTTCGGCTGGCTGTTCTGGAACGCGCTGCCCGGGATCCGGACATCCGCCGCGTGAGGCTGCTCCTCGTCTGCCTGTTTGCGTCACTCCCCGTCTCGCTACTGGCCGCGCCCCCCAACGTGGTCGTCATCGTGGCGGACGACCTCGGCTGGAACGACGTTGGCTACCACAACCCCGAGATCCGAACCCCTCACATCGACGCACTCGCAGAGCAGGGCGCGAGGTTCGATCGCTTCTACGTGAACCCGACTTGCTCGCCGACGCGGGCGAGCCTGATGACGGGCAAGTTTGCAGCTCGCGTTGGCATGGACGCGCCGGTCCAGTGGCACACCGAACAGGGGCTCCCACTCGAGGAGCGGATCCTTCCCGAGTACTTCAGGGACGCCGGCTACCAGACCCTGATGAGCGGCAAGTGGCATCTTGGGATGGCGCATCCAGACATGTTTCCGGGGAGCCGAGGTTTCGATCACAGCTACGGCAATCTCGCGGGCGGGATCGGATACTACGATCACGTCTTCAGCGGTGGCCTGGACTGGCATCGCGACGGCGAAGTGCTGCGCGAAGAAGGGTATGCCACAGACCTGATCGCGGCCGAAGCCGTGCGGTTGCTGCGCGCGCGCGATCGCACGCGACCGACCTTTCTCTACCTGTCGTTCACGGCTCCTCACACGCCGCTCGAGGCGCCCGACGCGGTCATCAGGTCGTACGCGCATGTCGCAGATCCGAAGCGGCGCACGCTGGCAGCGATGATCACCACGCTGGACGCCGCGATCGGGCGAGTGCTCGCGGTCCTCGACGAGCAAGGCATGGCGGACGACACGCTGGTGTTCTTTCTCTCGGACAACGGGGGGCAGCTCCCGGCCGGGATGTTGATCGAGTTCATGGTTCCGCCCGCCCGTGACGGTGTGGCCGACAACGCGCCCCTTCGCGGCGGCAAGGGCCGCGTGTACGAGGGCGGGGTCCGCGTCCCCGCAGTGATCCGGTGGCCTGGCCGGATTGAGCCGGGCCGCACGATCGTGCAGCCGATATTCGTGGCCGATCTTCTGCCCACCCTGCTCGCGGCGACGGGCTTCCCGCTCGACGCGCGGGAAGCGGCCGACCTGGACGGCGAGAGCCAGCTCGACGGGCTGCTCGAACGAGACCTGCGCCCGCGCTCCGCGTTCGTCGTCGCCAATCTAGGCAGCGAGGCCATGATCGACTGGCCCTGGAAGCTGGTGGCCGAGGCCTCGCTCCCCTTCATTCCCGACTTCTTGAAGAGCACGAGCTACTCCCTCTTTCATCTGGATCGGGATCCCGAGGAACAGCAAGACGTCGCCCAGCAGCATCCCGCGCGCGTCGCCAAGATGAAGGCCTGGCTGGCGGCGCAGCCCCGGCGCGAGTGGGTCGTGCTGGATCTGTCGAAGGGCTCGGACTCGTTCGGCGGCGAGCTCACCCGCGAACCCTGGGTCGAGCGCGCCCGAAGCCGCGCGGCAGGTGGCGAGTCACCCCCAGCGACGGTGGACTGACTTATGCTCTGGGGCCATGACCGCACTCGACTACGAAACGAAACAGCTCGCGTATCAAGGGGCGCCCGTTGTGGTGCGCGAGGACCTGGTAGAGGCACACCGCCGCGCCTGGCGGCGCATCGCCGAACCGGGGACCTGGTGGACCGGCGAGCAGCGGGTCGCGATCGCCGCGGAGACACGGAATGCCCTCTCGTGCTCACTGTGCCGCGAACGCAAGCAAGCGCTCTCGCCCAATGCGGTAGAGGGCGAGCACCAGAGCCTGGGAGGGCTCCCGGCCCCAGTTGTCGATGTGATCCATCGTGTGCGCACCGACCCAGGTCGGCTGAGCAAGCGGTGGTTCGAGCAGATCCGCGCCGCGGGGGTCGGTGACGCAGAGTACGTCGAGACCATCAGCGTGGTCGTCACGCTCACGAGCATCGACTTCTTCTGCCGCGCGATCGGAACGGCGGCGCATCCGCTGCCCGCGCCGGTTGCCGGTGAGCCCGCGCGCCACCGCCCCCAGGGAGCGCGGCCAGAAGGCGCGTGGGTGCCCATGATCGCGCACGCGAACGCGACCGGGCCGGAGGCCGATCTCTACGGGGTGCACCGCTACCCGAACGTGGGGCGGGCGCTCAGTCTGGTTCCTGACGAGGTGCGCGGGCTGGTCGACTTGATGACGGCACAGTACATGCCCGTGCATCAGGTCGCGAGAGCGTCGGACGATCCCGGCCGCGCGATTGACCGCGCACAGATGGAGCTGATCGCCGGCAGGGTCTCCGCGCTGAACGAGTGCTTCTACTGAACAACCGCGCACGCCATGCTGCTCCGGGCGAGCGGCGAGACGACGGGTAAGACGTTCAGTGTCAAGGCGGTCACCGACGGCAGCCACGAGAGCGGCGTGCCGCACGGCGCGGCCTTGGTGCGCTTGGCGGAGGCCACCCTCGGTGACGCCGCCGCCGTTCTAGGTGCGTCCCGCGAAGAGGTCCGGAAAGCCCTGGGCCCCGACGGCCTCGTCGACGCAGCCGCCGTGATCGCAACCTTCAGCAAGATGGATCGCATCGCGGACGCGACCGGCATTCCCCTGGACGGACCGATGGGTTTGTTGACGCAGGGCTTGCGTGAGGAGATCGGCATCAACCACTTCGCGTCCGCCAGCAACACGCCAGAGTCCGGCGCCCTGGCGCGAGCGGCGGCCCGCGTGCTGGGTCCGCTCGCGTTCCGCGTTCTCAGGCGTGTGCGAGCCCCCGGACGGAGGGAGTCTCCATGAGCTACCTCAACGACGTACGCGCACTTTCCAGGTCCGACGGTTGGTTGTCGCCAGCTTGTCGCCAAGCCAGATTCGCCTTCGCAACTAGCTGAAATCACTCGCGCTTCTTGGTGCCCTTCTTGGTTCGAGTCTAGGAGGGCCCACCATCACGGTTGCGTCTAGGTGCGCGGGCCCGGCGACAGGTAGAACCAGAGGGGGAAGGGTGCCTTGGCCTCCTTCATGGAGCGCCGCGCGGCCATGATCGCCTTGCCGCCCTCGGTCGTGTCGTAGAACCAGCGCTCGGCCGCCCACGGCCCCGGAGGTCCGTCGGCCAGCTCCACGGCGAGCTCTTCGTAGTAGCTGCGAATGTCGTGTGCGATCTCGATCGGGTTGCCGGGAAGGCCGGCTTCGGCCCAGGGAGTGCCCTCGGAGATCTTCACGAAGCTCGCGAGCGCGTCGGGGACTGCGTCAGCGGTGACGGCGCGGCCGACCGATGTGCGACCTGAAGCGGCGACTGCTCGGTCGTAGGCGTCGCGCAGGGCGCGGGCCTCATCGACGGCGGCGGGCAGGCTAGGATCGAAGCGCGGCGGTAGCGGACAGGCCAGGGGCTCGACGTCCGCCAGAGCGATCTTCTCCGGATAGTCTTCGAGGACGGGACCCGAGTCCCGCTCGAAGAGCGCGAACGCCGCGTTCAGCACGTCTTGCTGGAACGCGGTGTCGTTCGGCTTGCCGAGCGGTCGTCCCAGCGGGAACTCGCAGTACAGCGTCCGCGGCGGGTGCATCTTCTCGGCGACTGCTCGGATGGAGGCCAGCACGACCGTCGCGATTCCGGCCTCTTCGAACACGTGTGCGAGCGTACTCACGGTACGCGTGCACAGCGGTCAGACCGGGGCGAGGATCACCATGTCGACGCCGTCCTCGCGCAGTAGCCGAGCGCACTGGGGGCCGGTGTCGAGGCGGATCTGCGAGACGCTTTCATCCTGATTTCCCGCGAAGGAGTAGTGGCGGCTCGCGACGCTTTCGATCTCGCCGCGCTCGGCCATCTCGTGCAGCCGGTCGATCGGGTAGACGACGTTCACGTCGCTCGCGAACGCGCCGCGGTCGAAGTTGGGGCTGAAGTGGCCCAGCACCAGGTTGCGCTCGTGGCTCTCGTGCACTTCGAAGTGAGCATCGGCGCTGGGCACGAAGCCCGCCTCGCCCGGTGCGTGCAGGGCCGCGCTCGTCACGATCGCGACCCGCGCCTGGGAGAGAGGCTTGGGGACGACGAAGGCCGTCTTCTCGAACTCCGGGACGGGCATTCCCGCCACCATCTCTCGCATCGTCTTGTCGGTATCGACCTGGGCCTGCTGCATCTCGCTCTCCTTTCGGCTCGTCTTCAACCTCGGTACCCGAGCGCTTCCAACAGTCGGGATTCTCGCATGCGGCGCAAGCCCGTACCGAAGATGGTCCTCGACGAGGGAGTCGGTGTCACCGATGCGCGCGAGCCAGCGGTCCCAGATGGTCCTGCGCCCGGCGACCAGTAGCGCGGCGACCAACGTCGAGTGCAGGTCATCGGATCTGACCCCGGCGTCCCGGGCCAGGGCTGTCGCCAGGATCTCCTGGAGCTCTCGCTCTATGCCGCTGAGACTGGCGACCAGGAGGGGATCCTTGTCGACCCATGCGTCGTAGGTGCGGAGATTTGCGACGTAGGTCGCGGTTGTCGACTCAGACGGGTTCGTGGCTTCCTCGGCCTCCAGCTGCAGATAGCGACGCCAGGCCGACAGCGTGTCGACCGTGCGGTGCTCGTCCTGGAGAAAGCGCTCGATCTCCCCGAGGTGGGCCGCGAGCGGGGCCAACGCCAGCTGGGCCTTCGAATCGAAGTAGCGCAGCAGCGTTTGCGTGGTGATGTCCACCTCAGCGGAGATGTCCTCGAGCGTGGTTCCGGTATAGCCCTGCCTCGCGAAGAGTCGCTGAGACGCCTCGATCAATGCCGCCCGGGTCTTGGCCTTCTTGCGCTCCCTAAGGGAGGGGACGGGCTGCACGGTTTCTGGCTGCATCAGGCGAATTGTATGTGACTTTTATATATTAGGCACCTATAATTTGTTAGTCATCGACATTTTATTGGAGATCACCATGTCAGCCATCCTCTCCGGCCAGTCCGACAATGAAGCCCTCCGTGAGAGGTACCGGATTGAAAGAGACAAACGCTTCCGCCTCGACGGCGCAGATCAGTACATGGAGCCGAGCGGCCGCTTCTCCGATCTGGCCGACGACCCCTGGGTTGGTGATGTCGACCGCGAACCGGTGACCGACGAAGTCACTGTGGCGTTGATCGGTGGCGGCTTTGCCGGCCTCTGCACTGGAGCCCAGTTGCAGAAGCTCGGTGTGACCGATGTCCGCATCATCGACGGTGCCGGAGACGTCGGCGGAGTCTGGTACTGGAACCGTTATCCAGGTGCGATGTGCGACACCGCGGCGATGGTCTACCTGCCTCTACTCGAAGAGACCGGGTATATGCCCAGCAAGAAGTACGTCTACGGCAAAGAGATCTTCGAACACGCAAAACGCATCGCCAAGACCTTCGATCTCACTGACAAGGCGTTGTTCTCGACCGAGGTGACCAGCCTCGAGTGGGACGAAGCGTCGTCGCGCTGGAAGATCGAGACGAACCGCGGTGACCGCTTCCGGGCGCGATTCGTCGCCATGGGTACCGGGCCGATGACTCGCCCGAAGTTGCCGGGCATCCCCGGGATCGAGTCCTTCAAGGGCCACACCTTCCACACCGCGCGCTGGGACTACGACTACACCGGCGGCGACTGGGGCGGTGCCCCGATGGAGAACCTGGCCGACAAGCGGGTGGGCATCATCGGCACCGGCGCCACCGCGGTCCAATGCATCCCGGGACTCGCGCGCGACGCGGGCGAGCTCTTCGTATTCCAGCGCACGCCCTCGTCCATCGACGTGCGCAACAACCACCCGATCGATCCCGACGAGTTTGCTCAGCTCGAGCCGGGATGGCAAAGCGAGTGGCTGATGAACTTCGCAACCCTTCAGATGGGCGGATTCACCGACGAGGATCTCGTGAAGGACGGTTGGACCGACATCGCCAAACGCGTCCGCGACCGAGCCGTCGCAGAGATGGGCAAGGGCAACGTCACCGTCGGTCCTGAGCTGTTCGCCAAGGCCTACAACGAGAGCGACGACGAAAAGATGAATGAGATCCGAGCGCGAGTCGACGAGATCGTCAAGGACCCGGCGACCGCCGAGGCCCTCAAGCCCTGGTACCGCCAGCTGTGCAAGCGGCCCTGCTTCCACGACGAGTACCTCCAGTCCTACAATGTGCCGACCAACCACCTCATCGACACCGATGGCGAGGGGGTCGAGCGCATCGACGAGA
>JAFDDB010000238.1 GCA_019311115.1 Deltaproteobacteria bacterium | reverse complement strand
CTTCTCGCTTCCCGAGAACATCGTCGCGGCCGTCGTCGTGCGCATCATCGCGTTGCCGGCCGGGCTTCGGCCCACCACCGACTCCAGCAGGCCGCCGAAGAGCCACGTGTTCGCGAAGAGCACGCGGCTCGCGAGCGAAGAGGAGTGGCGCGCGATCCCTCCGAACATCGCCTCGCTCACATCGTCGAGGCCGCCCGGGACGGGTGCGTTCTCGAGCCGCACGATCGCCTGGGCGACGATCCCGACGGCCGTGTGCCGGGGAGGCATGGACGAGTGTCCACCGTCGGCACGCGCGACGAGGTCGAGGCTCACTCCGCCCTTCTCCGCGACACTGATCACCGCGATGGGGACATCGACGCCGGCCGACATGCCCTGGATCAGGAACGATCCCTCGTCGAGCGTCCAGGCCAGGCGAACGCCCTTCTCGCGCAGGTGCGCCGTCACGCTGGCCGCGCCCTCGTAGCCGCCGCGCTCCTCGTCGTGCCCGAAGCACAGGTAGACCGTGCGCTCGGGCGCGAACCCGCCGCGCAGCAGGAGAGTGACCGCCTCCAGCATCGTGATGAGCGGCCCCTTGTCGTCGAGGGCGCCGCGTCCCCAGACGTAGCCGTCGGCGATCGCTCCGCCGAACGGATCGTGCTCCCAGTCGGCCTCGGTTCCCGCCAGGACGGGGACGACGTCGTAGTGGGCCGTGATGAAGATCGGCTTCAGGTCTGGATCGCTCCCGCGCCACTCGTACAGGAGTGTGTAGTCCGCGATCCGATCCCGGAGCAGCGCCGCGTGCACCTCGGGGTAGGTCTCCTCGAGCCAGCCGATGAACTGCTCGAAGACGAGCGGGTCGCGGCTCGGATCCTCCTGGCGCGAGACGGTGCGGAACTGGAGCGCGCGTGACACGTGCTGCGCGACCGACTTCCCGTCGACATCGAAGCCGGGCATCTCGAGCCGCTCCAGGGCCGCCGGCCGGAACGCGATCGTCCGGACGGTGATCGTCAGCGTGCCGGCCAGGAACAGGCGCCCGAGCTCTGCAGCGAAGCGATTCGTTTCGGCCAGGGCGGTCTCCTCGTCGCCGGTGTGCTGGCGCGACATCACGCTCCACACGAGCGCAGAGGTCAGCCCGATCACGCCGAGCATCTCCGCGTCGATGCCCGGCAGGCTGTCGGGCCTCTTCGTCATCTGCTCGAGCGACTCGATGTAGTCGCCCCAGCCGTCTCGCGGCCGACTCTGGCCGGCCAGCAGGTGGAACATCCAGAGTCGCGCGATGTCGGGGTGTTCATGGAAGTAGTGAACGAAGAAGCCGATCCGCTCGGCGAACCCGCGCGGCTCTTCGAGCATCTCGCGCAGCTCCATCGCGAAGTCGTCGGCGACCGCCTGGGTCAGGTCCGCGCGGCTTCGAAAGTGCTGGTAGGCCGTGCTCCGATTCAGGCCGGCGCTCCGGGCGACCTCGACGATCGTCAACCCGTCGGGTCCGCGCTCGGCGAAGAGCTTTCGGGCGGCCGCGATCAGGGCCTTCCGCGAGGCCTTCGCGTCGCTTCTCAACCCACGGTCTCGGGCGCCATCCCGCTCCTTCATGAAGCTATCTCCAACATCTCTGTTGCATCTGATAAGTCCATCATATATGTTGGATTTAGTCTAGCGCGTCGGGCCCGAGTGGCCAGAAGGCAGGGAGCAACCATGGGTGCAGGTCTCATCATCAGTGGCGGTCGTCAGCGAACCCGCGACGAGGTGTTCGCTCGCGCGAGTCGCCTGTCTACCGGTCTCGATTCGATAGGAGTCGGACCGGGTGATTCGGTCGCGCTGATGCTGCGCAACGACTTCCCCTTCCTCGAGATCACGTTCGCCGTCGGGCGGCTCGGCGCGCACGCCGTGCCGATCAACTGGCACTTCCTGGCGGACGAGACCGAACACATCCTGCAGGACTCGGCGGCGAAGGCGATCGTCGTTCACGCGGACCTGTTGCCGCAGATCGCGGCTGCGATTCCCGAGAGCGTGACGGTGCTCGTGGTGGAGACCCCGCCCGAGATCGTCGAGGCTTACCGCGTGAGCCCGACCTCCGCGTCGGTGCCCGATGGCGCGATCGACTACGAGAAGTGGCTCTCGAGCTTCGAGCCGTGGACCGAAGCGCCCCGCAATTCACCCGGCGCGATGCTCTACACGTCGGGTACCACCGGCAAGCCAAAGGGTGTACGCCGCAAACCCCCGAAGCCCGAACAGATGCAGCTTGGCCAGAAGATCGGCGCGCGGGTGTACGGCTTTGGTCCGCATGCACGCGGTGTCGTGACCGGGCCGATGTACCACATCGCTCCGAACACCTTTGCGCTCGCCATCGCCGCGCTCGGTGATCGGCTCGTCCTGCAGCCCAGGTTCGACCCGCTGGAGCTGCTGCAGCTGATCGAAGAGCACGCGATCACGAGTCTCAACGTCGTGCCGACGATGTTCGTGCGACTGCTCCGCCTGCAGAAGGAAGAGCGAGAGGCATGCGACCTGAGCTCGCTCACCCACGCCGTTCACAACGCCGCGCCTTGCCCACCCGACATCAAGCGAAGGATGATCGAGTGGTGGGGTCCGGTCATCGGCGAGATCTATGGCGGCACCGAGTCCGGGCCCGCCACGGCCTGTAGCAGTGAGCAATGGCTCGCCCACCCCGGCACCGTCGGCCAGGCGGTCGAGGGGTCGACGATCAAGATTCTCGACGACGAGGGCAATGAGCTCCTCGCCGGCGAGGTCGGCGAGGTCTTCGTGCGCAGCTCGACCAACTCCGAGTTCACCTACCACGGACGCGAGGCCGAGCGGGCAGAGATCGAGAAACGCGGCCTGATCACCCTCGGCGACGTGGGCTACCTGGACGAGGAAGGCTTCCTCTTCCTCTGCGACCGCAAGCGCGACATGGTGATCTCGGGCGGGGTCAACATCTACCCCGCAGAGATCGAGGCCGCGTTGATCGACGTAGAGGGTGTGGCCGACTGCGCCGTGTTCGGAGTTCCCGACGCGGAGTTCGGCGAGTCGCTGCTGGCCGTGATCGAGAGAAGGCCGGACAGCACGATCGACGAGGACTTCGTTCGACGCGAGCTCCAGGGACCCAGGCGGATCGAGTTCGGCACGGACCTCCCACGCGAGGACACCGGGAAGATCTACAAGCGAAAACTGCGCGATCTTCACTGGCAGGACGCGGACAGCAAGATCTGAAGGGGAACACGAGATGGCGATGAACCGCGAGCTGATCGGCCGTAGCTATCCGCCCTCGACGTACAAGGTCGAAGAGGGCGCCATGGTCAAGTACGCGCTGGCGACCAACGAGACCAACCCGCGACTGCTCGATCCCGGCTGCGACGGGAGCCTGGTCGCACCTCCGGTGTTTCCGGTCGTCTACCACGCCCGGGCGCTCGGCAAGGCGATCGGGGATCCCGAGCTGAGCATCGACTTCCGGCGCGCGCTTCACGGTGAGCAGGACATGACGTTCCACCGGCCGCTGCGCGCAGGCGACGTCGTGTCGACCACACCCTCGATCGAGGACATCCGCGACAAGGGGACCGGCGAGACCCTCGCCATTCGGCTGCGCAGCGTCGATCCGTCCGGCGAGCTGGTCGAGGAGACGCTCTTCACGCTCTTCGTGCGCGGCCAGCCGAGAGGAGAGGCTGCCGGCGAGTCTCCCCGCAAGAAGACCCCGGCGCCCACGGCGCACGCCGATGAGCCGCTGGCCATCGTCCCGCAGGGGCTCGATGCAGACCAGACCTTTCGTTACTCGGACGCCTCCGGTGACAAGGTCAAGATCCACCTGGATCCCGAGGTGGCGAAGAAGGCCGGCTTCCCCGGCATCATCGGCCACGGCCTCTGCACGCTAGCGTTCACCTCGCGCGCCGTGATCGAGGGCGTCGCGGGCGGCATGCCCGAACGATTGAAGCGCCTCGCCGTCCGGTTCGCGCTGCCGGTCATTCCGGGCGAGACCATCACGACGCGGATCTGGCCCGCACGCGACGGAGCCGAAGGCGCCTACGCGTTCGAGACGCGAGACCCGAGGGGCCAGTTGGTGATCAGCGACGGGCGCGCCGTCGTCGGCCGCTAGCGCTGGCCGGGGATCCGACGCGCTAGCTGCGGAACTCGCCGGGGGCCTTGCCCGACCACCTGCGAAAGGCCTTTCGAAAGCTCGCAGCCTCTCCGTAGCCGACGAGCTGGGCGATCTGCTCGACGGTGAGGAGTGAGTTCTTCAAGTAGTCGATCGCCAGGTCTCTTCTCACCTGATCGAGCAGCTCCTGGTAGGTGACATCGTGCTCGCGCAGCTTCCGGCGCAAGCTGCGAACACTCATTCCCAGGTTGACCGAGACTGCGTCCATGCTGGGGAACCGGCCCGGTGTCTTGAGCAGCTCCTCTTTCACCTTGAAGATCACGCCGCCCTGATCCCGGATCGTGTGGAGCCAGCGTTCGCACTGCTGACGACAGATCTCGGCGATCTCCTTGTTCGAGAACTGGAGCGGCGCGCTCAAGTGCCTGCTCTCGAACTCTATGCTCGTGTACGCCGCACCGAACTCCGGCTGACACCCGAACAGCGCCGCATAGCGCTGCGAGTGCGGCGGCTCGGGGTAGCAGAGCGTCAGCCGGGTCGGAACGATCGGCTCCTCCAACAGGACGCGAGCCACGGCCGCCGTGCATGCCAGCGTGGCCTCGTGGGCGAAGATCTCGAACCGCCCCAACGCCGCCGACGCGACCGCCCTGGCGCAGACGTTGGGCGGAGCGATCTCGAACTCGAAGCTGATCACGGGGTCGAAGATCTCGTAGTAGCGGCTCACCAGCTCGATCGCCTGCCCCAGGTCCTTTGCGCTCAGCAGGGCGTAGCCCAGGATGCCGAAGTCCGAGATCCGGCCCCGTAGGCCGTACTCCAGGCCGAGACCCGAGTCGCCGGTCACGTCCAGGGCCTCGGTGACGAGTGAGGCGAACTGCGCCAAGCCTACAGGGTCTTCGTCTTCCGGTGACAGATCCGGGTCGATCCCGCATCGCTGGAAGACTGTCGCCGACGGAAAGCCCTTCTCGTCGAGCAAGGCACCGAGGTGCAGAATCCAGCTGGCGGGAACGCTCCCCGGCGGAGAGGGCGTCGACTTCGGCTCCTGTGAGTCGGCCACGTTGGCTGTCCCATACCACGAATCGGATCTGGCCGGATCGACCCCCCAATCTGGCCGACGCCGACCTTTCCGACCCTGCCACGCGGGCATAGCCTGACCTCTCACATGCCCGCCATGCCTGCGGCTCTCTGGAGGGTCCGGGGCACGCGGGCAAGGACCTCATCGGAGCGCATCGTGGAATTCGGAATGCTTCACCTGTTCGAGAACCCCGTCGACAAGACCGAGCGAGAGGTCATCAAGGAGCAGATGGAGCTCATGATGGCGGCCGAGAGCCTGGGGTTCGACTCGACCTGGCCCGCGGAGCATCACTTCTCGGAGTACGGGTTCTGTGGCTCTCCGCAGCTCACGTTGGCGGCGATCGCGCAGCGGACGTCGCGGATCCGGCTCGGCACCGGCGTCGTCGTGCTGCCCTTCCACCACCCGCTTCGCGTCGCCGAGGACTTCGCGTTTCTCGATCAGCTGAGCGACGGCCGGGTCAGCCTGGGGCTGGGTCGCGGATACCAGCCCCTGGAGTACCGGGGATTCGGCGTCGACCAGACCGCGTCACGGGAGATCTTCCGGGAGGGCGTCGAGATCATCCGGCAAGCCTGGACGCAGGATCGAGTCAACTTCAAGGGCACTCACTACGACATCGAGGATCTGGAGGTCCGGCCCCATCCCTTCCAGAAGCCGACTCCACCCATGTACTCGGCCGTGCTGTCGCCGGAGTCGTTCCGCATGGCGGGTCGATCGGGCATGAACCTGATGATGTCCGCGGCGTTCGGTGCGACGCCCGAGCAGGCCCAGGTTGGCATAGCCGAGTACCGGTCCGGCCGCGAAGAAGCGGGGCTCGATCCCGCGGGCGGCAAGATCGCGTGTCTCTTGATGGTGTATGTGGCGGACTCGGTCGATCGTGCCCACGCGGAGTTCAAGGATCCCGTCGAGTGGTACTACCGCACGATCGCGAAGTACGTGGCCGACAAGGGCAAGGTGGTGAAGGGCTACGAGATGTACAGCAAGACGCAGTCGCTCGCGAACAACCTGACCTTCGAGTCGCTTCTCGGCGGCACGTCCATGGTGTGCGGCGATTCG
>JAFDDB010000129.1 GCA_019311115.1 Deltaproteobacteria bacterium | reverse complement strand
TGACCTGCACCGGCGTCGTGAAGGACGACGCCGGCGAGGTGATCGAGCTGCGCTGCAGCTACGACCCGGAGACGCGCGGCGGCGACGCCCCCGACGGGCGCAAGGTCAAGGGGACGCTCCACTGGGTCTCGGTCGCGCACGCCATCGACGCCGAGGTGCGGCTCTTCGGGCCGCTCTTCCGCACCGCCGACCCCGAGGAGGGCGGAGACTTCCATGCCAACCTCGACCCCGGGTGCGAACCGGCTGCAAGCTGGAGCCGAGCCTCGCCGACCGCGAAGCCGGCGTCCGCATCCAGCTCGAGCGGCTGGGCTACTTCTGCTTCGACGCGGACTCGGCGCCGGGCCGCCCGGTGCTGAACCGCACCGTCCCGCTGCGCGACTCCTGGGCCAAGATCGAGAAGCGCGGCTAGATCCTGCCGGCCGGAGGGCCGGAGCCGGCAGCTGCATCAGCCCGCTACAGCAACCCGACGCAGGCTCCGCCGTCGACCAGCACGCCGGTGCCGGTGATGAAGCGCGCGGGCTCCGAACACAGGAATGCGACGACCTTGCCGAAGTCGCCCGCGTCGCCCACGAAGCCCGCCGGGACGCTGCGCGCGGCCTGCTCCAGGTTTCCCAGCGCGCGGATGCGGTCGGTGGCGTGGAGTCCCGGCTGCACGGAGTTCACGGTGACGCCGTCGGGCGCGGCCTCGGTGGCCAGGATCTTCAGGTACGAGGTCACGGCCGCGCGGGCGGCCGACGAGCCGGCCAGGAAGCGGATCGGCTGGCGCACGCCCGACGAGGTGATCGCCACGACGCGCCCCCAGCCCCGCTCGCGCATGGCCGGCACGGCCTGGCGGCACAGGGCGACGGTCGAGAGCATCGAGAGCTCGAGCGCGGCGCGGTAGGCGTCCAGGTCGGTGCTGTCGACGCTTCCCGGCGGCGGTCCGCCCGCGTTGGCGACCAGGATGTCGACACCGCCGAGCGCCCTCTCCGCATCCCGGACGAAGCCCGTCGCGCCGTCGGTGTTCGAGAGGTCGGCGACGATCGGCACGACGCCGTTTCCCAGGCGCTCGGCCGCCTCACGGATGCGCGCCTCGTCGCGGCTGCAGATGGCGACGCGAACACCCTCGGCGACCAGCGCCTCGGCGGCGCCGTACCCGAGTCCGGTCGAGGCCGCCCCAACAGCTGCGCGTCGTCCGGCGATTCCCAGGTCCACGCGCCGTCCCCCCTATGGCTTCTTCAGCTCCTCGATGGCGTCGGCCTGGTGTTCGCCCAGATCGAAGCTCGCGACGACCCGGTCGAGCATGTCGCCGTAGCGGCTCTTCAGTTCTCCGGCGACGCGCCCGGGCTCCGCCACGACCGCGAACTCCTCGAGCATCTCGTCCGAGATCAGCGTGCCCATCTCGGCCCACTTGCCCTGCTTCGACAGGCGGTTCAGCTCGCCCTGCAGCGCCCCCCAGCCGTGCAGCTCGAGGACCGGCTTGTACGCCGGCGTCGAGCCGTAGAACGCGATCTGCCGGGTAACGGCCTCGCGCTGCCGGGACCACGACTCCTCGTCGGCGCCGGTCACGACGAAGACCGGGCAGGTCACCTCGATGTCGGAGCGCGTGCGGCCCGTGCGCTCGAGTCCCTCGTCGATCGCGGGTAGCGTGACCTCGCGCAGGTAGCGCGCCGTCGTGAACGCGTGCGCGATGATGCCGTCCGCGACTTCGCCTGCGACGCGGGTCATCAGCGGACCGACCGCGGCCAGGAACACGCGCGGCGCGCCGTAGGTCTTCTCGGCCGGCGTGAACATGGGAGTCATCAACGTGTGCGTATAGAACTCCCCGCGGAACTCGAGCTTCTCGCCCTTGTACCAGCAGTCCCAGACCGCGCGCATCGCCAGGATCAGCTCGCGCATCCGCGCGGCCGGGCTCGACCACGGCATGCTGAAGCGCTTGGTGATGTGCGGCTTGATCTGGGAGCCGAGTCCCAGGATGAAGCGGCCCTCGGAGTAGGCGTTCAGGTCGTGTCCGATCTGCGCCAGGTTCATGGGGCTACGCGCAAATGCGACGGCGATCGACGTGATGAGGTCGATCTTCTCGCTGTGCTCCGCTGCGAGTACCAGCGGGAAGAAGGGATCGTTTGAGGTCTCGGCGGTGATCGCTCCGTCGTATCCTGCCTGCTCCAGCGCCCGGATGCGCTCCGGCACCTGGTGTAGGCTTCCCATCAGTCCGCCGTCGATCTTCATGGCCGTCACTCCTGTGCACGTCGCTCTTGCGTCGGCTTGCGGGCGCATCGTATCACGCAGCTGCCCTGTAACCCGGGGTGCCGCCACCGCGTAATCCCGGGCGGACCCGCCCGTTCTGGAGGAGCCCCGAAATGAGCTGGATGCGGATGGCGCTCGCAGTGGCGCTGCTCGGCGCTACGCCCGCGGCAGCTGGCGCGCGCCTGAACGGGTTCGAGCTCTCGCCGGCCGACATCCCGGTCGAGGAGATCCTGCCCGGCGGTCCCGCGCGCGACGGCATTCCCGCGCTGAGCGATCCGGAAGTCGTGGCCGCGTCCGACGCGGACTGGCCCGACGACTCGATCGTGATGGGCGTCGTGCAGGGCGGCGAGGCGCGCGCCTACCCGGTCGCGATCCTGGACTGGCACGAGCTGGTCAACGACTCGCTCGGTGGCAAGCCGATCCTGGTCTCGTACTGCCCGCTCTGCGGCACGGGAATGGTCTTCGACCGCAAGGTGGGCGGTGAGCCTCGGACGTTCGGCGTGTCGGGGCTGCTCTACAAGTCCGACGTGCTGTTCTACGACCGCGAGAGCGAGAGCCTGTGGTCCCAGATCGAGTCCCGGGCGGTGACGGGCCCCGCTCGTGGCACGCGCCTCGCGCTGCTGCGGAGCGAGCAGATGCACTGGAGCGCCTGGCGCGCCAGGCACCCGCGCACCACCGTGCTGTCGAAGAAGACCGGCCACGCGCGTGACTACGGACGCTCGCCCTACGCGGGCTACTCGACCTCGGACCGGCTCTTCTTTCCGGCGAGCTTCGATCCCCGCTACACGGCGAAGATGCCGACCCTTGGCGTGCGCGTCGCAGCGGGGGCCGCACGCGCGTACCCCGCGGTGGAGATCGTGCGCGCGGGTGGACGCGTCGAGGAGAGCTTCGAGGGTCACCCCGTGCAGGTCGCCTACGACACCGAGTCGCAGGTGTTCGACGTCGCCGCGCCCGGCGAGGTGGAAGTCATCGAGGGCTACTGGTTCGCGTGGAGTGCGTTCCATCCCGAGACGACCGTGTACGTGGCTCCGGCGCCCTGAAGAACACGACCTCGAACACACATCAACCTGGAACCAAGGAGAGTGGACATGAAGTACCGGAACTGGCTCGGCGCGAGCGCCGCGGTGTGCGGCGCCGTCGTCATTGCCGCGGGCATTGCCATGGCCGGCGGACCCGCAGCGGGGACGCGGGCGGCGCCGAAGGGACTGAATCCGTGCGCAGCGAAGACGCTGAACCCCTGCGCGGCCAAGACCCTGAACCCGTGCGCGGCGAAGACCTTGAATCCGTGCGCCGCGAGGACGCTGAATCCCTGTGCGGCGAAGACCCTGAACCCCTGTGCAGCGAAGACGCTCAATCCCTGTGCGGCGAAGACCTTGAATCCGTGCGCAGCGAAGACGCTGAATCCCTGTGCGGCGAAGACGCTGAACCCCTGCGCAGCGAAGACGCTCAATCCCTGTGCGGCCAAGACGCTGAACGCGCGCGCCGCCAGGACGTTGAACCCCTGCGCAGCGAAGACGTTGAACCCGTGCGCGGCGAGGACGCTGAACCCCTGTGCCGCCAAGACGTTGAATCCGTGCGCGGCGAAGACGTTGAATCCCTGTGCGGCCAAGACCCTGAACCCGTGCGCGGCGAAGACGCTGAATCCCTGTGCGGCGAAGACGCTGAATCCCTGTGCGGCCAAGACGCTGAACCCGTGCGCAGCCAAGACCCTGAACCCCTGCGCAGCGAAGACGCTGAACCCGTGCGCCGCCAAGACGCTCAATCCGTGTCTGGCCAAGACGCTGAACCCCTGCGCGGCCAAGACCCTGAACCCGTGCCAGGCCAAGGGCGGGAACCCCTGCGCGATGAAGCACGCGAACCCGTGTGGGGCCAAGAACCCGTGCAACCCCTGCGGAGGGGGCGCGTCGATCGACCCGTCGCGCTTCGTACAGCCACGCGGCGTCGTGCTGGCGGACCACGGCGGCGACCTCGAGGCGCTGGGCAAGAAGCTCTGGAACGACCGCTCGCTCGGCAAGACGGGTCTGGCGTGCGCCAGCTGCCACATCGACAACTACGGGCAGATGCAGCCCAGCTTCGCCAAGCCCTACCCGCACCACGTGGCCATGCCCGCGACGATGGCCGGGGTCCACAAGGTGAACGCGGCCGAGATGGTGCAGTTCTGCATGGTCCAGCCGATGGGGACCGATCCGTTCGCCTGGGACTCGAACGAGCTGGCCGCACTGACCGGCCACGTCGAGCGCCTGCAGGCGGGCTACCGCCCCGTCTCGGGCGGAGCCGCCAACCCGTGCAATCCGTGCGGCATGAAGAGCAACCCGTGCAACCCCTGCGGGGCCAAGGCGGGTCGCTGAGCCGCTAGCGCGCCGCGGGAAGCGGCCTGCGGATCTCGGCGAGGACGTACGCCGAGTCGGAGATCTGCAGGCCTGCTTCGCGGTTCAGCGCGCGCGCCTGCGGGTCGCGCAGACTTCCGTCCAGGTAGCTGAACACGCCCCGGTAGTGGAAGTCCGGGTCGACCGTGACGCGGCCGACCAGCGAGGCCGCTCGCTCCACTCGCGCCTCGCTGTAGTCGAGCTTGACCGACTGTCCCGGCGCGATGCGCGTGTCGAAGATCTCGGTCCCAGTGGACAGGTCGACCTCGCGGCCGATCGTGGCCGCGACGCGCGTGCCCTCGATCTCGTGCCGCTCCGCGTCCTCCTGGTGGATCGACACGAAGACGCGCGGCGTCACGTAGGTGGGGAACGCGTGTCCCACGTCGCGGCTCGTCAGTAGCAGCGACGCGCGCAGCGTCTCGCCGCCCAGGTCGTCGGCGAGCAGGTCCACGTCTACCGCGGCGCGCACCATCTCGGGGTCGTGGATGCCGCGCCAGAGGTGACGCCGGTCCGGCATGTGACAGTCCTGGCACTGCCGGCCTTCGGCGGCCTGCGGACTCGCCAGCCACTCGAAGTACGTGTTCTGGATCGGCTTGCTCCCGCCAGCGCCATCGGCGCTGGTGGGCCCTGGGTCGTCGAAGAACTGGTGGCACTCCGCGCAGAACCGGCTCTCGTGGTACTCGGGGCGCGTCTCGAAGCCGCCGTGCGGGGGCGGGTCGGGAGGCGTCGGGGCGTCGTCACGGCGCGGCGGCCCGAAGAAGCGGTGGCTGCGCACGTGGCAGCCCGCGCAGAGCAGGCCGTGCGCGCGCAGCTCCGAATCGAAGCGCGCGTTCGGCCGAAGGTCGGAATCCCAAAGCTGCTGCTCGTCTAGCGGCGCGTGACAGCTCATGCAGACGCGGTGCGACTGGGGCCGCGACAGGTCGCCCTCGATCAGCTGGCCGAGCAGCCCGGGCGACGCCGCCTGCGCGTGCAGCGAGCCACGCCAGTCGGCGTACTGCTCCGGGTGGCAGGCGCCGCAGATCGCGGGCTGGAGCGTGGCGACCGCCTCACTCGTTCCCGAGGGGCGCGGACCCTGCGGCCCGGCCGGGATCCGCCAGTGCGCGGAGAGGAAGGGCCCGAGCACGCGCTCGCGCTCCGACGCCGCCGGCCGGGGCGCCTCCGGGCCGCACGCCAGGGCAGAGCTGGCCGCCACGAGAAGGGCGAGGAGGGCGGCGGCGCGTGTGGGCGGGACCATCGCCCGGACTACGCGGCCAGGTTCACGCGCGTTACGCGGCGCCTTCATCCGGTTCGTAACCCTGGCGCTCGCTTCAGCGTACTGACTCCACTCCGCCCTTCCACGCAACGACCCGCCCGATCGCCTGCCCGCGCGGATCTCCTCGCGCCAGCGCGGTCCTTCGGGGAGGGGCCTGCGGATCCCGCACGGAGGCGCCGGGGTTCGCAGGCCTTCTTCCCGGATCGCGCGGCCCCCGGCTCCCGGGCGCGATACCTTCCCCGGCCATGCGACTGGGCCGGAGCTTTCTCGACCGCTGGATTCCGCCGCTGGGTGCCGCGCTGTTCCGGCTGCTCGGCTTGACGCTCCGCTACCGCATCGAGAACGCGGAGCAGTTCGAGGCTCTGTGGGCGGCCGAGCGCCCCACCATCCTGACGAGCTGGCACAACCGCCTGATGATGGGCGTCTGCTTCTTCCGCCGCTACCGGCCGGTGATCGCGGTGAGCCACAGCAGCGATGGCGACCGCATCGCCGGGACCGTCCGGCGACTCGGCTGGGACACCCCGCGCGGCTCGAGCAGCCGCGGCGGCGTACGCGCGCTGCTGGGACTGGTGCGCGAGGTGTCGAGCGGGCGCGTCGGCATCCACCTGGTGGACGGGCCCAAGGGACCCCCCGGAGTGATCAAGCCCGGCCTCATGCTGCTCGCGCAGCGCAGCGGCGCGCCCATCTTCCTGGTCTACGCGTCGGCGCGGCCGCGCGTGCGCGCGCCGAGCTGGGACCGCATGGAGATCCCGCTGCCGTTCGCGCGGGTCCACTTCCGCTTCGAGGAGCCGGTCGTCGTGCCCCGCGACATGCCGCCGGAGGAGGTCGAGACGCTGCGACGCGACCTGGAGAAGCGGCTGGCCGACGGCCTGGCGCGCCTCGACGCCGAAGTGCACGGGTCCGCTCAATAGCGCGTCGTGCCCTCGCGGTCGGCGTAGCCCAGGTACGCGATCCGGCGGAAGCCGATCGACATGTCCTCGGCCAGCGTGCCGACCGTCTTCTCGCCGCGGATCTCGAACTCGGGAAGCCGCGCCAGGTTCGCGCGCATGGCGTCGCTCGGGGCGTTCCGAAGGTCTACCTCGATCTCGTACGGGGCGGGCTCCCCGCGGTAGGGCTCGAGCTCGCCGCCGGCGGCGCGCTCGACGGCCCGCCGCGCGCCCGCGCGAATGGCCTCTCTCGCGCGCACCGGGGGGATCACGTCGCCCGCCACGTTGGAGAGCGCCCGCTTCACCTCTACGGCCTCGACCCACGGCGCGCGCTTGCGCAGCTGCTCGGCGACGACCTGGTCGCCGGTCACGAGTCCGACGGGGACTCCGACCTCGCCGGCGCGGATCGCGAAGATCTCGGACTCGCCGCAGTCCTGTCCCGCGACGCGCACCGCGCGGAAGCCGCCGTACGAGACGGTGTGCGCCATGATCCCGGGGAACGACCCGGCGCGGGCGTGGTGACCGACGAGCAGCACCACTCCCACGCTCTCGTCGAGCGCGGCCATCGTCGTCGCCTCGGGGCGCCCGGCGCCGCGCACCACGCGGCAGCGGGAATCCACCTCGTCCATCACCACGTTGCACAGGTCCTCGACGCCGTGGTTCTCCTCGACGACGACCTCGGTCGCGCCCGCCTCGAACGCGCCCTGGATGGCGGCGTTGGTGTCGAGCGTCAGCAGGCTGCGGTTCTTCGGGTAGTCGATTCCCTGCGAGGCGACGTCGGCCCAGCGCACCAGCCCCGAGATCCCCTCCATGTCGACGCTGATGAAGACCTTCACGGGTTCTCCCTCTCCAGCACGCACCAGGTTCCCCAGGCGGCTTCGCTCGACGTTCCCGTCCACTCGCCGGGGAGTGCCCGGTCGACGTCGGCGGCCGGCAGGTGGATGGGCGTGCGGTCGCCCAACGTGTTGACCCAGATCAGCGACCCGTTCGGCGCGAGCACGCGCGCGACCTCGTCCGGAAAGAGGAGCGCGTTCACCAGCACCACCGCGTCGGCACAGCCGTCGGGCAGCGGCAGGTGGGCGCCGTCGGCCTGGACTCGCGCGCCGTCCGCCGCGGGCGCGCGGCGCAGCATCTCGATCGCCAGGTCGAGCGCGAGCACGCGCGAGAAGCGCTTGGCCAGCACGCGGGTGGCATTGCCGGTTCCCGAGCCGACCTCGACGCAGAGCCCGGACCCGGCGCCGCCGCGCGAGAGCGCGTCGTCGAGCGGCTCGTTGCGGTGTTCCGAGGTGCGGGTCTGCCACTCGGCGGCCAGCCCGTTGAAGAGCGCCGCGACCTTGGCCGCGCGCTCGGGCGTCCAGCCTGCGGGATCGAAGGCGACCTGCCGCGTCACCTTGCGCATCGGGTGGTCGGGTCCGGCGAACTCCGGCTTGTCCGGCGGCGCCGGCACGACGCGTGGCAGCTCGCGGAGCACTACTCGCCGGTCTCGGCGATCGCCTGCGACTCGCGCGCCGCGTGGCCGTAGATGCCGCGCGCCATCAGCGAGAGCTCCGCCTTGCGCCGCTGCGTGTAAATCTCGGCGCGCGCGGCGTGGGCGTCGCGGTTCCCGGGCTCGGCCTGCGTCGCCAGCTCGACCAGCTGGCAGGCCAGGCGCAGGTCGTCGGCTGCGGCCAGCTCGCGGGCGCGAGAGACGAGCTCCGGCACGCCTCCGGCGAGTGCCGCGACCTCCGACCCCAGCGCCGCGTCGGGCGCGGGCTTCAGGTGCGCCGGGTTGCCGTCGTACCAGCCGCCGTAGAGCCGCCAGATGTTGTGGACGATGAACTCGGGCTCGTCGTAGGTGGGGCGCAGGTACGGCTTCTCGAGCAGCTCGGCCGGGAGCTTCACGCTGTGGACGATCTCGTCGAGCCTCGCGCCGTCGTTCATCATGCGCAGCGTCTGGTCGACGAGCATCTCGAGCGCGGTCGCCATGTCGTCGAGCACGCGCTGGATGCGCGCGGTTCCCGAGATGGGCAGGCCGTGCGCGGGCAGCAGCAGTTCGGCGTCGAGCGCGGCCATCTCGCGCAGCGCGCGCGACCACTCCAGCGGGTAGCGCTGCACCTTCTGGGGGTTGCCCGCGTTCGGGAAGACCCAGATCACCAGGTCGCCGGTGCAGATCGCCTTGCGCTCGGGCACCCAGGCCCACAGGTGGTCGTCGGTCTCGCCCTTGCTGTGCTGCAGCACGAACTCGAGCTCCCCCGCCGAGAGCCGCATGCGGTCGCGGAAGGTGGTCTCGGGGCGCACCCACGTGGACGGGCCGAAGCCGCCGTCCTCGCTGCCGAGCGTCACGCGCCCCCCGCCGAACTGCCGCTGGTTGATGATCGCGTTGTAGCCGTTGGTCAGCGCGTAGCGGTCGAAGCGCAGGGGCAGGTTCTCGTGCCCGATCAGGGCGGGCGGCGGCGCTCCGTTCGCCTTCGCCTCCTCGACGAAGGCCTGCGCGCCTCCCACGTGGTCCACGTGTCCGTGCGTGTAGGCGATGTTGCGCACGTGCGCCGTCGACCACGAGCGGAGCGACTTGAGGATCGGCTCCGCGAACGTCTCGAGGCTGGTGTCGAAGAGCACGAGACCGTCGCCCGAGTCGAAGGCCACCACGTGCGAGAACGCCTCGATCATGGCGATGCCGTCGGCCACCTCGGAGATCTCGGTGGTCACTCGGTTGACGGATCCGGGTCCCTCGTAGGTGCCTTCGTCGATCAGGCGGGACGAGAGAGCGAGCAGGTCGGCCCAGGCGGGACGAGAGAGCGAGCAGGTCGGCCATGGGACCTCCGATGGGGAGTTGAAGTTCAGACGACCTCGAAGGGCGCCGCGCCTAGAGGCGGCCGGCTCCGGAGATTGGATCCCAGGCGCGCCGCTGCTCGTCGTTCGGCGCCGGCTCGACTCGCGACGCCTCGTCCAGGATCATCGTCTGCCGCTCCGTTCCGTAGGCCGGCCACGCGCCGAGCGCCCCGCCGCTCGGGTCGCCGCTGCGCGCGAACGCGATCCACGCGTCTTGCATGCCCAGGGCCAGTGCGTCGGCCGCTGGGCCACCGCCCGAGAAGTCCCGTGCGCCCGCCGAGTCGATCGTGCCGAACACGAAGCCGAGCTCGAGCGCGTGGCACGCGCCGAGCAGCCCGCCCATGGCCGGCGACTTCCAGGTGAAGAGGTAGCTGTAGACGCGCGGGTCGTGTGCGCGCTGCGCGTCGGCCAGCTCGACGGCGGGCATGCGGAAGATGCGATCGGTCTCGATCGCGATGAAGAGCTCGGCCGGCGTGACCGGCAGGGCCTGCGCCTCGCGCGACTTGCGGTACGACTCGATCAGCGCGGCCGCGTCGGCGTCTCCCAGGTTGGCGGCGATTCGCCGCCGAAGTCCCGCCTCGTCGAGCGTCGCCACCGCGGGGTCCATGCCCGCGAAGAGTCTCCATTCCTCGAGCGTCGAGCCCACCAGAACCGCCACGCCCGCCGCGGATCCCGCGCGCACGCGCTCGATCGGAATGTCGGGCAGGACGTTGCCGTCGACGACGGGTTGGAACGGCATGCCTCCGATCTCGTCGTCGGGTGCCGCGGGCGTCGACAGCCCTTCCTGCACCCTCAGCAGCTGCTCGGGGGAGACGCCGCGCAAGGCGTCGGGTTCGCTGGCTTCGACGCCCAGCGCGGCCAGCGTCCGCTCCGCCACCTTGACCGCGCGATCGAGCGTGTGCGCCGTCTGGCAGGCGCCGCTCTGCGGAATGGCCTTGTGGAACAGCCCCTGCGCCGCCGGCACGGCGAGCAGCGAGCCCACGCTCATCCCGCCCGCCGACTCGCCGAAGATCGTCACGTTGTCGGCGTCGCCCCCGAACGCAGCGATGTTGTCGCGCACCCACTCGAGTGCGGCGACCTGGTCCAGCAGCCCCTCGTTTCCGGTGGCCGGGATGCGTCCTCCGGTCACCTCGTTCAGGTTGAGGAACCCCAGCGCGCCGAGGCGGTAGTTGATCGTGACCACGACGACGTCGCCGCGCTTCGCGAGGGTGCCTCCGTCGTAGAGCGCCTGCGCGCCCGAGCCGATCACGAAGGCGCCGCCGTGGATCCAGACCATCACCGGACGGCGCGCCCCGTCGAGTCCGGGCGACCAGACGTTCAGGTGGAGGCAGTCCTCGTGCTTCTCCTCGTCGACGTTGAACGCGGCCAGCACGTCGAGCACGACCGGGTTCTGGTGCGACGCCGCACCGGGCTCGGTCGCGCTGCGCACGCCCTGCCAAGGCTCGAGCGGCCCCGGGGGCAGCCAGCGCCGCTCGCCCGTCGGAGGGGCCGCGTAGGGAAGCCCGTGAAAGACGTGAAGGCCGTCGCTCTCGACGCCTTCGACCCGACCCGCGAGTGTGTCGACCATCGCCATGCTCCGAGCCTACCAGAGCGGCGAGGCCGACCGAAGCGGGGTCTCTAGCGACCCTGGCGACGGGTGCCGTGGTGGTGGTCGTAGTCGTGGCTCTCGCGGTGCTCACGCAGGGCGGTGTCCACGCCGACCAGCTTCGCCAGCAGGCGTTGCGTCTCCTCGAAGTCTTCGCTCGAGAACGCGTGCTGCGTCCTGTTCACCAGCCTGGCGCGCTGCTGGACGAGCTTGCGCTCCACGCGCTGGTAGTCCCGGTAGCGGCTGCGGTAGTGCCGCTCGCGGTAGCCGAAGATGACCTTCCCGCCGTGACCGATGCTCACGTACAGGCCGTGATCGTGCCGTGGACGGGGATCGGCCTGCGCGATCGCCGGGGCGGCGGCCAGCGTCAGGACGGCCAGGGCGGCCGGAAGGCTGCGGATGATCTGCTTGCGCATGACGTTCTCCTCGTGGTCTCGCCTCTTTCGACGCCACACCGTGAGCCGGCTTCAGTATTGGGCAGGTGTTTCGGCGCGCGCTGAAACACCTTCTTCCGGAGCGCTCGTTGTAGAATGCGGCGCCGCCGGAGAGGGCGGCGCGGAGGACGACGAGATGGGATTCCCGGAGTACTCGGAC
>JAFDDB010000128.1 GCA_019311115.1 Deltaproteobacteria bacterium | reverse complement strand
CTGCAGTGGAACGTGACGACCGACATCGACTGGGACCAGGGGGTGGACCCGTCCCGGCCGATCCTCGAGGGCGAGGGCTTCGGCTTCAGCCACATGCCGTTCTTCCAGCGGCTCTCGCAGACCCAGCAGGAGAGCCTGCGCGCGCACACTGCGGCGCACCGCCTGTCTCAGTTCCTGCACGGTGAGCAGGGCGCATTGATGACGGCCGCCGTGCTGTCGCACTCGGTGCCCGACTACGAGGCCAAGCTGTACTCGGCCACGCAGACCATGGACGAGGCGCGTCACGTCGAGGTCTTCGAGAAGTACGTCGAGAGGATCGGCGTCGTCTACCCGATCTCGCCGTTCCTCAAGGGACTGATCGACGCGACGCTGCAGTCCGGCCACTGGGTCAAGATCGCCATCGGCATGAACATCGTGATCGAGGGCCTGGCGATGGGCGCGTTCTACAACATGCGCCGGATCAGCGGCTGCAAGCTGCTGTCCGACATCGTCGACCTGACGATGCGCGACGAGGCCCGGCACGTTGCGTTCGGCAACGTCTACGTCGGGAAGACGCTCAAGAACATGCACCCCGACGACCGTGAGGACGCGGCCGACTTCGCGCTGGTCGCCCTGTCGGGAATGGCGCCGAACCGCGAGCGCGGCGGCGACGCCCGTTCCGGCGGCGTACGCCGCGACCCGACTTTCGTGCAGGTGCTGGAGAACTGCGGCATCGATGCGGACGACTTCGCCAAGGGCGTCGAGGAGGCCCGCGAGCAGGGCATCGCTCTCGAGCCGAAGGGCGGCACCGTCAACATCATGCGCGACCTGGTCATGCCTGCGCTGAGCCGCGTGGGCGCGATCACCGATCGCACCCGCGCGATCCTGAAGGAGCGCGGCATCGCGCTGAACGAGGACACGACGGTGCTCGAGTCGCTCGAGGACGTGAACACGGGAGTCGTGGAGCTGTAGCGAACGCCTGCAGCCGGTCTAGAGCAGCGACGTGTCGGTCTCGAGTCCCAGGAAGAGCCGACCCGTCAGCTCGAGCGTCGAGCGTGAAGCCATCATGTGCTGGGTGGCCACGTGTACGTCGCGGAAGATGCGCTGGAGCGGCGAGCGCGAGTAGACCGACGTGCCTCCGGCCACGTGGTACATCAGGTCGACCGCGGACGCGCACGAGCGCACGGCGTGCGTGGTCGCGAGCCGCAGGTCCCGGCGCTGATCGACGTGGATCTCGCCGCGGGTCCGCGCGGCCTCCCAGGCCTCCTCGATCGCCTCGTAGTAGAACGCGCGAGACGAGCGCAGCAGGGCTTCGGCCTCGGACACGTCGGCCTGCACCGCCGGGCGCCGGTCCAGCGTGCGGTTCGACCCCTGGGGGGTCTTCCCGCTCGCGACCGCGACGAGTTCGTCGATGGCGGCGCGCGCGAGGCCCAGTGAGACCGCGGCGATCCCCATCGCCAGCAGCCCGAAGGTCGGAAAGGCGTAGAGGGCGCCTTCCGGACGAGGGCCGGGCTCGAAGCCGACGGCCCGCTCTGCGGGCACGAACGCGTCGCGCATCTCGAAGTCGGTGCTGCCCGTCCCGCTGAGCCCCGACACGTACCAGGTGTCGTGGAACTGCACCTCGGAGGCCTTCGCCAGCATCATGTGTGAGCGCGGCATTCCGTGCGGGCCGAGCACGGGCTCGCCGCCGCGTTGCAGCATCGAGCCGCCCAGCACCCAGTCGGCGTTCTGCGTGGCCGACCCCCACTGCCAGCGGCCGTTCACGCGGAAGCCGTCGTCGACCATCTCGGCCCGCCCCCGGGGAGCGACCACGCCCGCGACCAGCGTCTCGGGCCGCGCGAAGACCTCGCGGGCCGCCGCCTCGCAGAGGCCCGCCAGCGCGCTGCCGGAGGTCGCGCCGATGAAGACGCACCACGCGGCCGAGCCGTCGGCGCGCGCCAGGGTCTCGACGGTCTGCATGGTGATCGCAGGGGGGAGCTCGAGTCCACCGTACGGCGCGGGCACGCACATTCGGTAGAAGCCCGCCTGGCCGAAGCGGTCCGAGATGTCCTGCGGCAGGCGCCGCGCCGCCTCGATCTCGTCCGCCCGGTCGCGCAGCATCTCCTGCATGTCGGCCGCGGCTGAGACGGTGTCGGGCTCGCGCGTCGTGTGGCTCAAGGGTCCGTAACCTCCGCCGGGGGGTACTCGTCGAAGCTCGGCAGGGCGTCGCCGATCTCGAACCACGGTGCCTTCGAGCCGGCCCAGATGTGCAGGCCGGCGCGGACGCCCGGGTCGTCGTCGAGCGCGCCGGCGTGCACGCCCACGAGTCCCGGGTGGTGCTGCGGAAGGCTCGAGCCGCACGTGCGGCAGAAGCAGTGCTGGTAGCTGTGCGCGTCCGGAAGGTCGAACCGCTCGCGGAGCGCCTCGCCTCGCACCCAGCAGAACTGCTCGGGAGCGACGCGGAGGATGCTGGCGTGCGCGGCGGCGTGCGCCTTGCGGCAACGCGAGCAGTGGCAGTTGAGGATCGGCTCGAGCTCGCCGCGGATCTCGAACGCCACGCCCCCGCAGAGGCAGCTTCCACGCACCACCCCGGGCTCGGGTGCCGACAACGGCACCGGGTCGATCGACGGCGCCGGCATGCCGGGTGGGTAGGCGTCGAAGCGCGCGGCGTCGTTGTCGATCTCGTGCCACGGCGCCTTCGACGCGGCGAAGATGTGCGCCGACAGCCGGATTCCCGGGTCGTCGTCGAGCGTGCCGCTGTTGAGCACGCAGAGCCCTCCGGGCTGCGGCGGGGTCGGCACCGGGGAGCCACAGCGCGGGCAGAAGCGGCGCTCGAGCTCCGCGGACGAGCGGTACTGCCGGGTCCGCTCCTCGCCGCGGAGCCACGCGAACCCGTCGGCCGCGCCTCCGACCGCCGTCGCGAACGCCGTCCCGTGCGACTTGCGGCACATCGAGCAGTGGCAGGCGGCCATGAACTGGAGGGCCCCGACGTACTCCCAGCCTACGTCACCGCAGAGACAGCTTCCCTGCACCTCCTGTCCTCCCCCGGCTCCCTGCGCCACGCACGGGACCGGACTCTACCACCCTGCCATACTGCGACTCGAGGAGAGCGCCATGAGCGAACCGCTCGTCCGCAGCTACGTACACGACGGCTGGCTGGAGATCTCGCTGAACCGTCCGAAGCGGCGCAACGCGCTGATCGGCCCGCTCGTCGACGAGCTCTTCGCGGCCTTCGACGCGGCCGACCGGGACGACGCGGTGCACGTGGTCCTGCTGCGGGGAGAGGGCGGCGCCTTCTGCTCGGGTCTCGACCTGAAGGAGTTCGCGGCCGATCCGCCGCCCGACTGGATGCCCGCCTTCAGCGGCGCCTGGCGCGGACTGCACGAGCGCATCTTCCGCTCGCGCACGCCGCTCGTCGGCGCGCTCGAGCGCTGCGCCATCAACGGGGGAGCCGCGCTGGCGCTGGCCTGCGACCTGCTCGTAGCCGGCGACGAAGCGTTCCTGCAGGTCGGCGAGGTCCAGGGGGGCATGGCCGCGCCCATGAACGTGGCCTGGCTTCGCCTCCGGCATCCCGAGTCGGTCGCCATGAACGTCGCGCTGACCGGCCGGCGCATCGCCGGGCCCGAGCTGGTGCGGCTCGGCGTGGCGCTCTCGTCCGTCCCGGACGAGACGGTCGCGGACCGGGCGCGCGAGCTCGCCGCGCAGCTCGCAGGCTACCCCGAGGGCGCGCTCGCCCGGATCAAGGGCGCCATCCGCGGGTACGCTCCCGAGGACGCGGCCGCCTGGTTCGACCGCGCGAGCGCCTCGGACCCGCTGCGCGGGTTCACGCCGCAGGTCCCGCCGACGCGCGTCCAGGCCTGATGCGTCCGCGACTCCGATAGAATCCCCGCGTGCGCTGCCTCCATCTCGCCGCCTGCCTTCTTCTCTGCGCCTCGCTCGCGGCCTGCAAGAGCGAGGAGTCCGTCGTGGTGCTCGCGACCACGACGAGCGTCGAGGACTCCGGTCTGCTCGACGCACTGCTGCCGAGCTTCAGCGAAGAGACCGGCGTGCGCGTGCAGGCCGTGGCCGTGGGCAGCGGAGCGGCCCTGCGCATGGGCCGCGAGGGCAACGCGGACCTGCTGCTGACGCACGCTCCTTCCGGGGAGCAGGAACTGGTCGAGGGCGGGCAGGTAGCCGACCGCGTCCCCTTCATGGACAACTACTTCGTGATCGCCGGACCTCGGGACGACCCCGCCGGCGTGGGCGCGGCCGCTTCGGTCGCCGACGCCCTGCGGCGCGTGCGCGAGACGGGCGCGCCCTGGGTGAGCCGTGGCGACGACTCGGGCACGCACCGCAAGGAGCGGGCGCTATGGCGCGCGGCGGGCCTCGAGGCCGAAGTGGCCGGGGACAGCTTCACCAGCACAGGCTCAGGGATGGGCCTCTCCCTTCAAGTAGCAGGTGAGCGCCGCGCGTACCTGCTGAGCGACCTGGGCAGCTTCCTGGCGTTCCGCGCGCGGACGGGGCTGGTGGCGCTGTCCAGGCCGGAGCCCGACCTGCGAAACGTGTACTCGCTGATGCGGGTGAACCCGGACCGCTTCCCCGGCCGGATCCACGCCGAGCCTGCGCGGAGGCTCCAGGCCTTCTTCCTGCGCCCGGACGTGCAGGAGCAGATCCGCGAGTTCGGGGTCGAGTCCTTCGGGATGCCGCTGTTCCGTCCGCTCCACGCCGAGCCGCCCGGGGAGGCGGCCCGTGACTGAGCTGACTCCGGCGCTCCTGCTCGCGATCACGGGACGGACGCTGCTGGTCTCCTTCTGTGCGCTCGTCGCGGCCGTGGGCATCGGCGTGCCGGTCGGCATCTGGCTCGGCGCGCGCACGTTCCGCGGGCGGTCCGGCGTCATCGCCATCGTCAACTCCGGCATGGGCGCGCCGCCCGTGGTGGTCGGACTCGGCGTCGCTCTGCTGCTGTGGCGCACGGGTCCGCTCGGCACGCTCGAGATGATGTACACGCCCCAGGCCATGGTGCTCGGACAGATCCTGATCGCCCTGCCGCTGGTCGTGGGCATCACGCTGGCCGCCGTCGCCGCGCTCGACGAGAGCTGGGACCTGCAGGTGCGCACGCTGGGTGTGCCGGGCCTTTCGCGCATCTGGCTGCTGCTCCGCGAGATCCGGCAGGGACTCCTCGCCGCGGTGATCGCGGCGCTCGGCGGGATCCTCTCCGAGGTGGGCGCCGTGATGATGGTCGGTGGCAACATCGCGGGCGAGACGCGCGTGCTGACGACGGCGATCATGATGCGGACGCGCATGGGTGACTTCGAGGCCGCGATCGGGCTGGCGGCCGTGCTGCTCGGGTTGATGTTCGTACTGGCGGCGGTGTTGACGGTGGTGCAGCAGGGTGGCCGCCGATGAGCGCCGTCCTGCGCGTGCGCGACCTGCGCGTGCATCTGGAGTCCCGGCGCAGCCGCTTCGAGCTCGCTGTGGACTCGCTCGACCTCGTCTCCGGCGAGGTGCTCGCCGTGCTCGGAGCGAACGGCGCGGGTAAGACGACGCTTCTTCGGGCGCTCGCCGGACTGGTGCCGGTCGACGCCGGCCGCATCGAGCGGACGGCAGCAGGTCCGGTGACGCTCGTGTTCCAGCGGCCCATCGCGTTCTCGGGCACGGTCGCGCACAACGTCCGGGTGGCGCTGATCGGCGCACGTCTGCCCAGGGGCGAGCGCGATGCGCGCGTGGCCGAAGCCCTCGGCCGGTTCGGCATCGCCACACTCGCGGAGCGCAGCGCCACGCGGCTCTCGGGTGGCGAGTTGCGGCGTCTCGCGCTGGCGCGCGCCTTCGCGCTGCGCCCCTCGGTGCTGCTGCTCGACGAGCCCTTCGACGACCTCGACGCGGCGGCGCAGCGCAGCCTGGGGCTCGACCTCCGGCGCGCGATCGAGCAGACCGACGCGGCCGTCGGCGTGGTCACGCACGACCTGCGGCAGGCGGTTTCGCTCGCGGACCGGATCGCCGTGCTCGCCGCGGGCCGGCTGCTCCAGGTCGGCCGCACTGCAGACGTGCTGGCCGCGCCCGTGGACGCGGTGGCCGCGCGAACGGTCGGCATGCGGAACCTGGTTCCTGGCACGCTGCGCGGGGGTGCGGTCGTGGTCGACGGGGACCACCGCGTGCACGTGCATACCGGGCTTCCCGACGGATCCGCCGTCTGGCTCGGCCTGCGGCCCGAGCACGTAAAGCTCGACGTCGGTCGCGGCACGACCGCGCCGATCGGCAAGGGCGTCGTGCGCCGAATCGCGTCGGACGGGGTGTTGACCCAGGTCACGCTCGAGTGGGCGGGGCACGAACTCGAGACGCACCTGCTCTCGGGCCGCGGACTCGCCCGCACCCTGCGAGCGGGCGACGGCGTGGTGCTGTCGGTCGCCGCCGACGACGCGCACGTCATGCCGCGGGACGAGGGCTAGCGGACCGCGCTCAGCGCCAGGGCCGCGTGGCGCCGAGCCCGTGCTGGAGCTTGGAGCCGTCGTCGCCCGCGTACAAGTGCTTGGGCGGTGTCTCGAAGGTCTCGACCGGAGTCACGCGGAGCACGACGCGCTTCTCCTTCTCGGCCATCGCCCGGATCCCGGGCCTCGCGGCGTCCGGGATCTTCTCCCCGGACATCAGCTCGCCGACCTTCATCATCAGGTCGACGATGGCGTCCGGGTCCGTCTCGACGCGGGCCTCGCCGTAGACGACCAGGTACGTGACGGGCCAGCTCTCGTCGAGCACGCACAGCGAGACCTGCGGGTTCCGTTCGACGGCTCGCGCCTTTGCGCGGTCGGCCATGGTCGAGACCAGCAGGTCGTCGCCGTCCATCACGTAGTAGACGATCGACATCGAGGGAGGACCCTTCTTCCGCTCGTAGCTGAAGACGCAGGTGCGATGATCGCGGACGAACTGGCGGCGCTCCTCGGAGTTCATGGCTCGAGCGTGACCGAATCCGCTGGCCCGGGCAAGCCGCCCAGCGGGCGGGCCCAGATCTCCTGCGGCTGCGTGCGCCCGCGGATCTCGACGGGGCCACGCCGCTCGAAGCCGCCCGCTCCAGCTGCCAGGCACCGCCACGTCGGACCGTCGATCACGATGGCCGCGTCCAGGTCGCGGGTCAGCGACTGGAGCCGGGCCGCCAGGTTGGTGGTGTTGCCGATCGCGCTCCAGATCAGCCGGTCCACGGCCTGGATGTTACCGACGAAGGCGTTGCCGGTCGCGATGCCGACGCCCACGACCAGTGGCGTGTCTCCGTCCACGTCGAGCGCGGCGACGGCCTCCACCGTCTCGATCGCGGCGGCGACCGAAGAGCGCTCCTTCTGCTCGAGCTCGCGGGGTGCACCGAACACGGCCATCATCCCGTCGCCATTGAACTCGACGACTCTTCCGCCGTGACGGGAGACGACCTGCGAGACCGCCTCGGTGTAGCGGTTGACGGTGGAGAAGATCTCCTCGGCGCCGCGGCCCTCGGAGAAGCTCGTGTAGCCGCGTATGTCGACGAAGAACACCGAGACCTCGAGGTCGCGCGCACCGAGGGCGCGCAGTGGCGCTCCGACATGCGCGAGCTGTTGAAGGGGCTCGGCGACGCCATCGACGCACAGTTCGGGCGCTGGAAGCTGACCCCCGCCGAGCGCGAGGTCGCCCTGCTGATGCTGAAGGGGCTGAGCCACAAGGAGATCTCGGCCGCGCGCGAGTCGAGCGAGCGGACCGTGCGCCAGCAGGCGCGCGCGATCTACGCCAAGGCCAACCTGAGCGGGCGCGCCGCGCTGTCGGCCTTCTTCCTCGAGGACCTGCTGCTTCCGGTCGACCAGCGCGAGTAGCCGTCCGGCGCGCGCGTTGACCGGCGCCGCGGTCCCCGGCAAGCTGCCTGCATGTCGCCGCTCCGCACGCGGGCGTACGCCGGACGCGCCGACCTCGACGGGCTGATCGCGTTCGCTTCGCGCACGCTCGCGGCGCGCTGGCCGGCGTACTCGTACTGGCATCCGGGCGACGTCGCCTGGATGCTCTACCCGACCGCCGACCAGCCGAACCCCGCCATCCGGCTCTGGCTCGACGGCGACAGCGTTGCCGGTGTGGCGTGGTTCTACGCGCCCCTCTTCGTGCGCATCGACGCCTGCCCCGAGGCCGGCGACGCCCTGCTCGACGAGATGCTGGACTGGGCGGAGCGGTACCGCGTCGAGAGCGCGGGGGAAGGCGAGGCGAAGCTCACGCTCTCGACCCTGTCCTTCGAGAGCGACCGCGAGCGCATCGCGGTACTCGAGAAGCGAGGCTACCGGAAGATCACTCGGGGCGACGTGATGATGCGCCGGAGCCTCGAGACTCCGATCGCGGAGCCCGTGCTGCCCGACGGAATGCGCATCCGGGACTGCGTAGACGTCGACCTGGAAGAGCGCGCGGCGGCGCACCGCGACGCCTGGAGCCACCTGGCGCACCTGGGCATGCCGGACGTGGAGTCGGGCTTCACGCTCGACCGCTACCGGGCCCTGCGCGAGGCGCCCCTCTACCGCCCCGACTTCGACCTGGTCGTCGAGACCGGGCACGGACGCTACGCCGCCTGCCTGATCGGCTGGGCCGACGAGCCAAGCGGCGTGGGCCTGATCGAGCCCGTCGGCACGCGCGACGCGTACCGGCGGCAGGGACTCGCGCGGGCGCTCAACCTCGAAGTGCTGCACCGCCAGCGCGCGCTCGGGTTGCGCCACGCACAGATCGGAACGACGAACTTCAACGATCGCGCCGAAGCCACCTATCTCTCGTGCGGCTTCGAGATCGTCGAGCGCGACCGCTACTGGCTGAAGCAGGTCGCGGGCTAGAGCCGAGCCTCGACCTCGGCGGCGTCGTCTCCCGCGGCTCCGGCCAGGTCGGCCCGGGGCCGCTTGCCAGGCCGCGCCGCTTCGGGCTTGAATGGCGCGGAGGAGAGCCGCCATGAGCCGACCGAAGCCCGTTCCCGCGCACCTCGTCACGGGTGGATTTCCGCCGGGGGCTCCGGCAGCCCACGACATCGACTACGCGCGGCGGCGCCTGCTCGGCCTGCTCGGCGAGTTCGAGAACGCCCGAACGACCGTGAGCAGCGACCTGGCCGACATCGAGCGCTGGCTCGAGCGCAGCCGCTTCGTGGTCACCTACACCTCGGGACCGCACCTCGACGAGGCCCAGAGCCGCGCGATGCAGGACTGGCTCGAAGCCGGAGGCCGCTGGCTCGGGCTGCACGGGTCGAGCGGCGGCCGGGCGGCGCCCGTTGACGGCGACCGCAGCGTGCGGCGCATGGTCAAGACGTCGCACCACGCCGTGCTGGGCGCATTCTTCCTGAACCATCCGCCGGTGCGCCGCTTCCGCGTGGACGTGAAGCGCGACCACCCGCTGGCCCGGGGCCTCCCCGCCTCGTTCGAGACCGTGGACGAACTGTACCTGATCGAGCTCCAGGACCCGGAACACACCGACCTGCTGCTGACGACCGACCTCGACAAGGACCCGTCACCCCCGGGCTTCGG
>JAFDDB010000127.1 GCA_019311115.1 Deltaproteobacteria bacterium | reverse complement strand
GGAGTGGGACGAGCGCGAGCTGCTCGACCTGGTACGCGGGGCGGCCGGCTTCGAGTCGCTGACGGACAAGGACTACGAGGACGTGATCGAGATGCTCGCGCGCGGACTCGAGACTCCCAAGGGCCGGCGTGCGGCGTACCTGCACCGCGACCGTTTGCAGGGAAAGCTCCGTGGCCGGCGCGGCGCGCGGATTGCGGCGCTCACGTCGGGCGGCGCGATTCCCGAGACGGGTGACTACCGCGTGGTTCTCGACCCCGGCGACACCGTCGTCGGCTCGGTGAACGAGGACTGGGCGATCGAGAGCATGGCCGGCGACGTGTTCGTGCTCGGCACGCACAGTTGGCAGATCCGGCGCGTCGAGTCGGGAGTCGTGCGCGTGGTCGACGCGCACGGCGCGCCCCCGACCATCCCGTTCTGGCTCGGCGAGGCTCCAGCCCGCTCCGACGAGCTGTCGCGCGAAGTGTCTACGCTGCGCGCCGACGTCGCCGCGCGTCTCGAGCAGGAGCAGGCCCGGGGCGGGGCAGACCCGGTCGCGGCGGTGACTGCGCAGGTCGGCGAGGAGTGCGGGCTCGCGGACGTGGGCGCGCGCCAGATCGTCCGCTACGTGCAGGCGCAGGTCGAGAGTGTCGGCTTCGTGCCGACCTGCGACACCCTGCTGGCCGAGCGCTTCTTCGACGAGGCCGGCGGCATGCAGCTCGTCGTGCACAGTCCGTACGGGGCGCGCATCAACCGCGGGCTCGGCCTGTCGCTCCGCAAGCGCTTCTGCCGAGGGTTCAACATGGAGCTGCAGGCAGCGGCGACGGACGACTCGATCGTGCTGTCGCTCGGCAGCCCGCAGACCTTTCCGCTCGAGGTGCTTCCGCGCTTTTTGTCGTCGAAGACGATCGACGAGGTGCTGAGCCAGGCGATGCTGGGCTCGCCACTCTTCACGACCCGCTGGCGCTGGAACGCGTCGCGGTCGCTCGCGGTGCTGCGCTTCCGCGGCGGGCGCAAGGTGCCGTTCCCGCTGCAACGCATGCAGTCCGACGACCTGCTGGCCGCGGCGTTCCCGGAGCAGGCCGCCTGCCAGGAGAACGTGACGTTTCCGATCGAGATCCCGGACCAGCCGCTCGTCTCGCAGACGATGCGCGACTGTCTTTACGAGGCCGCGGACCTCGAGGGCCTTCGCGCGCTGCTCGAGCGGGTGGAGTCGGGCGAGGTGGAGTTCCGCACCATCGACACGGTCGAGCCGTCTCCCTTCTCGCACGAGATCCTGAACGCCAGGCCGTTCGCGTTCCTGGACGACGCCCCGCTCGAGGAGCGGCGCACGCGCGCCGTCGCGCTGCGGCACGTGCTGCCCGAGCAGGCCGAGGACCTGGCGCGGCTCGACCCGGCCGCGATCGGGCGCGTGCGCGACGAGGCCAGGCCCGCCGTGCGCGATCCCGACGAGCTCTACGAGCTTCTCCTCGACGTCGTCGTGCTCGACGCGTCCGACCCCGTCGCGGGCGTCGACCCCGAGCACGTCGCCGCGCTGGTCTCGGCCGGGCGCGCCGCCCAGGTGGGCACCGAAGGCGGGGCGCGGCGCGTGTTCGGTACCGAGCAGCTCGGCGCGGTGCGCGCGCTCTTCCCCGGCGCCTCGATCGAGCCGGTGATCGAGCTGCCCGCACATCTCGAGTCGCGGGCCGACATGGCGCCGGAGCCGGACGCGGCAATCGACGCCGCCTGCCGCGGTCACCTGTCGCTGCTTGGCCCGGTCACGCCCGCGACGCTGGCCGCGAGGCTCGGCCTGAAGGAGGACGCGGTGTCGGCGGCACTCGCGCGGCTCGAGGCGCGCGGTGTGGCCCTCCGCGGGCGCTTCGAGCTGGACGTACCCGGCGAGCAGTTCTGCGACCGCGCGCTGCTGGCGCGCATCCACCGCTACACGCTGGCCCGCCTGCGGCGCGAGATCGAGCCCGTCAGCGCCCGCGACTTCCTGCGCTTCCTGCTCCGCTGGCAGCACCTCGAAGAGCCCACGCGCGCGCTCGGTGAGGGCGGGCTGCTCGAGGTGATCGAGCAGCTCTCGGGCTTCGAGGCGCCCGCGGCGGCGTGGGAGTCCGAGCTGCTGGCGCCGCGCGTCGACGGCTACCAGGTCGAGCTGCTCGACCGGCTCTGTCTCTCGGGCGGCGTCGGCTGGGGACGCCTCGGCTCGCGCCCGGTCGAGGGCGGCGTGCAGCCGACGCGCGTGACGCCCATCTCGTTCTTCGCGCGTTCGGAACTCGACGCGCTGCTGCACGCCGCCGCAAAGGGAGAGCCCGAGCTGCGCGGACCCGCGTCGCGCGTGCTGGAGCTGATGCAGGAGCGCGGCGCTGTCTTCCAGCGCGAGATCGAGTCGGCTACGAATCTGCTGCCGGTGCAGGTCGAGGAGGGACTCAAGGAGCTGATCGCCACCGGGCTCGTGACCTGTGACGGCTTCGCGCCGCTGCGCCGGCTGCTGAACGCCAACGCCCGCAAGGCGGGACGCCAGCCGCTACGACGCCGGCCGCTTCGGCGTCCGCTGCGCGGCCTGCCCGGGCCGGACGGGCGCTGGAGCCTGCTGCGCGCGCACGGTCCCGAGCCCGACCTGGAGGACCGTGCCGAGGCCACGGCCGCGCGGCTGCTGCGGCGTTACGGCGTGGTGTTCCGCGACCTGCTCGCCCGTGAGTGGGTTCCGGACGGCTGGCGCCAGGTCCACCGCGCGCTGCGCCGCATGGAGGCGAGAGGCGTGGTCCGCGGCGGCCGGTTCGTCACCGGGTTCACCGGCGAGCAGTTCGCGCTAGCCGAAGCGATCCCGCTGCTTCGCAAGGCTCGTGGCGAGCCGCAGGCAGGCCGGGAGATCCGTGTGTCCGCCTGCGATCCGCTCAACCTGGCCGGCATCCTCACGCCGGGCAACCGCCTTCCCGCGGGGCGCGCCCGCTGGCTGGTCTTTGACGACGGACTCCCCGTCGCGGCGATCGAGCGCGGGCGCCGCAGCGAGATCGTGAATCAGAACCTCCACGTCACCTTGCCGTAGAACGCACGCTCGATCTCCTGCGTGCCCGAGGCCGCCGAGTTGATGAAGTGCGTCGTCTGCTCGACCTCGCTGCGGAGCAGGTTCTGTCCGACCAGGCTCAGTTCGAGTTGGTCCGTCGGATGCCAGCCGAGGCGCACGTCGAGTCCCGTGCGCGTGTCGATCCGGGTCCCGAGCAGCCCGTCCTGCGCTCGCGTGCGCCCGAAGTAGATGAACGACGAGTCGAGCTCGAAGTTCCCGGGCAGGTCCAGGTAGGAGCGGATCTGGAACTTGTGCGTCGGTGCGGCTCCCGTCTCGTCCTCGCGTCCGACGCGGAAGAACGAGTAGCTGCCGGTCAGCCGCAGCCAGTCGATCGGCTGCCAGACGCCCGCGACCTCGACTCCGTACGTGTGCGAGTGCTCGCGGTTGTCGAACGCCAGGTTCGTCGGTCCCACGGAGGGAAAGCCGACCTCGTTCTCCCAGAAGTTCAGGAACGACGCGATGTCAATCGACGTCTCGTCGGTCGGCTGGACGCGGTAGCCCAGCTCGTACGAGATCATCTTCTCGGAGTCCTGGTCGGGATTGCCGCTCAACGTGACGGGCAGGACGGCCGGGACGGTCAGCACGTCGACGACCAGCAGGTCCATCTCGCGCTCGACGCGTGCGGGCGTACGGACGCTGCGCGAGACCGCGGCCCAGATCTGGTGGCGGTCGGCCGGCGTCCACATGGCCCGGATTCCCGGCTGGACTTCCCAACCCGTGTAGGTGTTCCACTCGAACTTGGAGCCCAGCGTCAGCTTGAGCGTGTCCGGGATGACCGTGATCTCGTCCTGGATGAAGAAGCTGTACTTGGCCTCGTCGTTGCTGTCCGGCGTGAAGGTGAAGTTCAACGAGTTGTCGAGGTCGTCCTTCATCACTCGCGCGCCACCACCCACGGCGAAGGCGTGCCGCTCGCCGGCGCGGAAGTTGGCCTGGAACTCTCCGTCGTAGGTCTGGCGGTCGTCGCTCAGCGTGTCGGCGTTCCGCGTGCGGCGGTCCCAGTAGAACTTGGCCTAGGTCGACGTGTTCTCCGAGAAGCGGTGGTTCCACTTGAAGAGCATGTTTCCGCCCCGGGTCGTCGTCTCGGTGGACGAGAGGCTCATGCCGACACCGGTCGCCAGGCTTGCCGGCGTGTCCTCGCGCGAGAACTGGCGCGGGTCGCCCCGGTACCAGTCGCCCTGCAGGGTGACCAGGTCGTCGTCGGACTTCTGCCAGTCCATCGCCCAGCTCAACCCCCCCTGGCGCCAGGCGTCTCCCGCGTCGCCGCGGGACGGGCTGTGCGAGTCGTCGTGGTAGCGGTAGCTCCCCGAGGCCTGGAGGCTCACGGGGCCGGCGCGCTTGCTGGTGCGGAAGCTCGTCATCACGCGCTGCTCGTCTCCGGCCGCGACGCTGACGTGGTCGCCCGGGTCGTCCGGGCGGCGGCGGATGATGTTGATCACGCCGCTCACGGCGTTCGCGCCCCAGACGGTTCCGCCCGGACCGCGGATGACCTCGATCCGCTCGATGTCCTCGAGCGGTACGTTCTGGATGTCCCAGTGGGTGCCGGCGAAGAGCGGCGTGTAGACGCTCCGGCCGTCGATCATGACGAGCAGGTCGTTCGTGAAGATGCTGTTCGGACTCCGCGTCGAGATCGCCCATGCGTTCGACGAGAAGCGGGCCACGTTGAGGCCCGGCACCATCTGCAGCAGTTCGGGTACGGTCGTGTAGCCGCTCCGCCTGATGTCCTCGGCGGTAATGACGTAGATGGCCGAAGGCGCCTCGAGAAGCTTCTGCGCGCTCTTCGTCACCGAGGTGACCTCGATGTTGAGCAGGTCCTCGAGGGTGGTGTTCGCCAGGTCGAACGTGTCGGCGCGGACTGCGAGCGGAGTCAGTGAGATCGTTGCCGCCAGCAACGCCACGGACAGCCTCGCCAGGCTCTCGTTCACGTACGGCATTCCACTTCTCCTCGAGGCCCGCGTATGCCGCGCGCACGGTCCTCCCGAACTACTCGTTTCGGTGTTATCCGCCCCGCCTTGAGGCGCGCTGTCACTTCAGACACTGAACCGGTCCACCTGCGCCTTGAGCTGTTGCGCGAGGCGCGACAGTTCCTGTGCGCGTTCTCCGACGCCCTCGGCGTCGCCCGCGGAGCTCGCGGCGGCCTCGGTCACCGACGCGATGTTCGCGAAGATCTCCTTGGCGCCGACCGCGGTCTGCGCCGCGCTGGCCGAGATCTCGGTCACGCCCTGCGCGACCGCGGCGGTCTTGCCGGCAACGTCGGATGAGACCCTGGATGTCTGGCCGATGTTCTGGGTGACTTCCTCGATCGTCTTGCGCGAGTCCGACGTCGATTCGAAGACGCTGGCCGTCGCGGCAGCCTGGTCGTCGACGGCCAGCGCGATCGAGCCGTTGATCTCGTGGGCGCTCTCCATGAGAGCGATGATCCCGCCGATCGCTTCGACGCAATGGTCGGTACAGCTCTGCATCTCGTGGATCTCGACCTCGATCCGCTTCGTGGCGTCGGTCGTCTCGCGCGCCAGGTCCTTGACCTCGCGCGCGACCACGGCAAACCCCTTTCCCGCGTCTCCGGCCGAGGCGGCTTCGATCGAGGCGTTCAGTGACAGCAGGTTGGTCTGGTCGGCGACCTTCTGGATCAGCCGGAGGATGTTGCTGGTCGAGCGCACGCTCTGGGTGAGCTGCCCCATCAGCTTCTGGATCGGAACCGCCTTCTCTGAGCCCTCGCGCGTGATCGTGGCCGATCGCTCGGTACTCGTGCGGATCGCTGCGATGTTGTCCGAGATGCTTCCGAGGCTTTGCTCGACCGAGACGGCGTTCGAGGCCACGGCGTCGGCGGCCAGCGAGACCTGCCCCATGGTCAGGCTCATCTCCTCGACCGCCGCCGAGACGCCGGCGATGTTCTCGCTGGCCTCGTGCGCTGCGTCGGCCACGACGACCGTGTTCGAGGACATCTCGCTCGTCCGCTCCTCGACCGCAGTCGCCCGGACGCGCACGCGGTCGCTGTTCGAGGCCATGCGCCCCGCCAGCTCGGAGAGGTGGTCCGCAGAGGACGCGACGCCCTGTGCGTCGGCGGTGATGTCGCGGACCATCGACTGGAGCTTCGAGACGAATGCGTTGAAGTGGCCTGCCAGCTGGCCGACCTCGTCGTCTCCCTCGACGCGGAGGCGAAAGGTGAGGTCGGCGGTGCCCGCTTCCAGGTCCTTCATCGCTCGTGCTACACGCTCGATCGGAGCCGAGATCGTGCGGCTCACGGCGTAGCCCACGATCACGATCGCGATCAGCGCCATGGCGGACGCCATGAACGCGGCCTGGTGGTTGCTGCGGATCAGGCTCGCGAGGCGCGCCTTGGAGAACTCGATCTCGAAGTAGCCGCGCGTCACGTCTCTCGAGTCGCGCACCGGCCAGCCGACCGTCAACGTCCGCGCCGTGTTCTGGTCGCGCACGACGACACCTGAGGGGAGCGCGCCGGGATCCAGGTCGCCCCGCCCCTCGTCGCCGTAGCCGTCCAGGCGCTGACCCGAGGCGTTGTAGACTGTAACGCGCGTGATCTCGATCGGGGCGCCGCGTCCGTCGTCGCTGCGCAGGTTCTCGAGGGCGATCTCGATGATCTCCTCGCCGCCGAAGCCCAGGGCGTCGAAGGCGGGCTCGATGTTCGCCGCGAAGAGGCGCGAGATGGTGAGAGTCGAGTCGCTCATCAGGCGGCTGCCAAGCTTCGAGGCCTGGGGCGGAAAGAACAGACTCATGAACGCCGAGAGACCGGCTCCGATCAGCGCCATGTAGGCGATGATCCGGAACTTGATCGTCAGACGTCGCATCGGTGGGCTCCGCCGTTCCGCCGCGTCAGCGCACCACGCGAGAGATCTTGAGCATCTTGGAGTTCCAATGCAGACCCTCGTGGTCCGAGTTGAGCAGGTTCAGGATGACGCGCGGCTTTCCCTTCTCGATCGCGAGACCGAGGGTGACACCGCGGTCCAAGTAGTCGTGGACCGTTGTGACACTGAGTACGCCGTGCCTGCGTGTGAACGGGGTGACTTCTTCGGGCGTCGCGTGGGGGCCGACGTAGAGCAGGGTCGGCGGCCTCGAGTCGGGTCCCAGCGTCTCGTAGCGAATGACGTCTGCGACCACGAAGTTCCGGGACTTGTCGATGCGCTGTCCGCGCAGCGCCGAGAACGCCTCGTGAGCGGCGTCGGATCCGATCACGCCGACGATCACGCGGTTCGAGGTCTTCGACTCGAGTTCGCGGTCGAGCAGGAGGATCTTCAGGAAGATGCGCGTCGCCAGGTCGAGGCTGATGAGTTCGTCGGCTGCGGGGCCGGCACTCGGTGGTGTCAGCGTCAGGATCGCGAACAGTCCAATGCACGCGATGGTCGTTCTTCGTCTGGCGCCAGGCCGCATGGATCGATTGCCTCCCCTTCGACGGCACTCAATCGACAGGTAGACATTCGTGCTAATGCGCTCCGTCCTTGAGTTTTTCGCCTGCGCTCTGGTCGAACCAGTCCGGCATGAATCAGTGACTGCCGGGTCCCTCCGGCGCGGATCGGGTACGCTGGCGGCGCCGTGCTGAAGAGCCCGACCGACCCCCGCTGGCTTCCCTGCGCACTCGAGGGCCTCGATGGCCTGCTAGTCGACCACGCGCACTGCGAGAAGAAGGCTGCAGCGACCGCCTTGTCGCTGGTGGGCGCGTACCCGGAGCGCGAGCGGCTGGTGAGACAGCTGTCGGCCCTAGCGATCGAGGAGCTGCGGCACTTCCGCGCGGTCCTCGATCAGCTTCAGGCGCGCAGGCTGGGGCTCTCCCGCGACCGCGGTGATCCGTATGCGAAGCAGCTGATGCAGCATGTGAGATCGAGCGGAGAGGCGCGTCTCATGGATCGTCTGCTGGTCGGCGGACTGATCGAGGCGCGCTCTCACGAGCGCTTGACCCTGCTGGCCGGCGGGATCGAGGATCCCGCACTCGCAGCCTTCTACGCCTCGCTCGCCCGGGCCGAGAAGGGACACGCGCGCCTGTTCGTCGAGCTCGCCGAAGGCTATGGCGGCGAAGGACCGGTCGGAGAGCGGCTCGACGAGCTGGCCCGGCACGAGGCCGAGATCGTGGCGGGGCTACCCCTGGAGCCCCGGATCCACTGACGTCGGCTCAGTCGCTGGAGAAGCCCGGCCTCCAGAGATAGTAGAACCCGGGCGCCAGGCTTGGCCCGTCGAAGGAAAGGACGTCCACGTCGACACGAACGGGTGTCGCAGCGCCCCGGCTGTACAGGTTTTCCCGGTACTCGCCCGTGCGGTGGTACATGAAGACACTCGCGTCCGAGATCTCGGCTCGCTTCTCGAGTGCCTCGACCGCGTCTTCCATGTGGCCCACCGCGTCGATGAGGCCTAGGCCGAGGGCGCGCTCCGCGGTGTAGATGCGGCCGTCGGCCACCGCCGCGACCGCCTCGGCGTCGAGTTGGGGCCGGCCCGTGTCCACGGCGGCACGGAACTGACCGTGCAGTTCGTCGACCACGTCCTGCAGGTACTCCCGCTCGTCGGTCCGCATCTCGCGCAGCGGAGTGCCCGAGTCCTTGAACGGACCGCTCGTGAAGGTCTGGTCGGCGATGCCGAAGCGCTCCATCAGGCCCGCCACGTTCACGCCGGCCATGATGACGCCGATGGAACCCGTGATTGCCGCGGGGTGGGCCACGATCTCGTCGGAAGCCACCGCCGTGTAGTACCCGCCCGATGTGGCCAACCCTTCCAGGTACGCGACCACCGGACGGCCGGTCTCTGCCTTGAAGCGGCCGATCAGGTGGTTGAGTGTCTCGCTCGCAGTGACGGTTCCGCCGGGGCTGCGGATGCGCAGCAGGAGGCCTTCGATGTCGTCGTCCTCGGTGGCCAGGGTGAGTGCCTCGCGGAACCGCGCGACCATGCTGGGCCGCTGTGTTCCGAGGGCTCCCGTCGGACTGGCCTCGCTGATCAGGCCGGTGACCTCGATCATGGCGACCTTGGGACCGTCTCCGCTTCCGAAGACCAGTACCTCGTCCATCGGGCTCACCCGCCCGAAAGAGCCCGCGTCCAGGTTGAAGTAGCAACCCGTCAGGAAGAGTCCGAGAACGACGGTCGTGACCGCGCGCGGCATTCGGCGTCGGGAGTCCGTGCGTCTCAGCCGCGCGCCTTTCGCTTGGCGCCGGTCGAGCGCTGGTCGGCGCGATACCGCGCCCAGCGCTTCTTCGCGGCCCTGGAGATGGCGGCGCGCCCGGCCGGGCTCAGTCGACGCGGCCCGCGCTTTGCGGCCGGTGTGCCGGTGTTCGAGCGGCTCATCTCGTCGAGTTCGGCGATCTTGCCCTGCACGAGATCGAGTTGCTTCTGGAGGGCGGTCTCCTCCTTCTTGAGTGCCTTGACGGCAGACTGGAGGGAGCGTTGCCATGTCATTGGAGGTTTCTCCTATCTCAGGGTCGATGTCAGCGACAAACTAAG
>JAFDDB010000237.1 GCA_019311115.1 Deltaproteobacteria bacterium | reverse complement strand
GCTTGCCGAAGCCCGAGGCGCGCACCAGCTTCCAGCGCTGGTCGATGACGGCGAAGTGCCGTTCGAACCCGGGGGTGTTGCCCCGATGAGTCTGCAGGAAGAGAGTGCGCTCACTCCAGCCCGCGCCTTCCCCCTTTAATAGAGGTAGCAGGTCGCGACCGTCCAGATGCAGGCCGCTCGGGACCGGCACCCCGGTCGCCGCGAGGATGGTCGGCAGGAGGTCGATGTGTGCCGTGATCGGCTCGACCTCGGTCGCCGGCGACAGCTGCCCCGGCCAGCGCACGAAGAGTGGCGCGCGGATCCCGCCCTCGTAGACACTCGACTTGCTTCCACGCAGCCCGCGGGTGTACCGGCCCCCGACCGGGCCGTTGTCGTTCAGGAACACGACGATCGTTTCCCTTGTGATCCCACGTCGCTCGAGGTGGTCGAGCAGGCGGCCGACGTTCCGGTCGATGTTCTCGACCATCGCGCAGATTTTCGCCTCGCGATCCACCTGGTCGCTCTTGCCGCGCAGCGTCGGCTCGAGGTCGCTCTCGGCGTACTTTTCGTAGAGGTCTTCCGGCACGTCGCCGTACGGACCGTGGGGCGCGTTGGTCGCGACGTAGGCGAAGAACGGTCGTTCCGCGGCCAGGCTCGCGTCGATGAACTCGAGCGCCGCATCGAAGTACACGTCCGTGCAGTAGCCCTTCGTCTGCACCTCCTCGCCGTTGCGGAACAGGATGGGGTCGGTGTAGCGGCCCGCGTTCGCCGGCGGCTCGGATGGCTGAGCCAGGCCGCCGCCGCGGTGAACCAGCGCCACCTCGAAGCCCTGGTCGATCGGGCGCAGCGGATAGCAGTCGCCCAGGTGCCACTTGCCGAAGATCCCGGTCGCGTAGCCCGCGGCGTTCAGGATCTCGGCCACGGTCACCTCGTCGGGCTCCATCATCGAGCGACCGATCCACGTGTCGACGACGCGCGTGCGGTAGTTGTAGCGGCCGGTCATCAGGCAGGCGCGCGTCGGTGAGCACACGGGCGAGACGTAGAAGCGCTTCACCTGCGGACTCGCGGCCGCCAGCCGGTCCAGGTTGGGCGTCGCGAGCACTCCGTGCCCGGCGTGCGAGAAGTCGCCGAGGCCCTGGTCGTCGGACATCACGAGCACGACGTTGGGTCGCTCCTCCTGACTGACCGTTCCACAGGCACCCAGCAGGACGAGGGCGACGGTCGGGATCATGAGCGCATTCTACGGGGTCTGACCCAGAGAGCGGGCAGGACGATCAGGTCCGAGGCCAGGGCGCACAGCGCTCCCAGCGAGCAGAGGATTCCGAAGCGTGCCGTGGGCGCGAAGCCCGACAGGGCCAGGGTCATGAACCCGAGCGCCAGCGCCAGGGACGAGATCACGGCCGCGTCGGCCACGCGTCCAAAGGCCCGCAGGCGCGCGCGCGCATCGCGTCGATGCCGGGCGGCGTGGAGGATGTGGAAGGTGTTGTCCACGGCCAATCCGAGGACGACCGCGGCGACCATCACCGTGGCCCCGTCGAGGGCGAAGCCGAGGATGCGCGCGGCGAGAAAGACGCCGGCGACCGGGATCAGGTTCACGAGCACGGCGATCCCGAGCTCGCGGACGCTGCGTACGGCCAGGAGGAACAGGAGCGTCGTGGCGATCAGCGTCCCGACGAGGGACGTCGACAGGGTGCCGACCAGGTGACGCTGCATCTCGAGCACCGCGGGCAGGGAGCCCGCTATCAGGAACTCACCTCCCGTGGGCGCGGCGTCATCGACCGCCGCGGCAGCCGCCGCGGTCACCGCGGCCAGGATGCTGCGGCAGTGCTCGTCGTCGACCGTGGGAAAGCGGACCGTCCAGCGCGCCCATTCGCCGTCTCCGTCGAGGCGCCCCGCGCGCTCGAGCGCCTGGCGATTCAGGGCGAAGGCCGCGATGCCCGCACTCTCCCGCACCTCGTCCAGCACGGCCTCCGGCCCGAAGACGCCGCGGAGCCCGGCCACGGCCTCCAGCCGCGAGCCGATCCTTGCGAAGGCCGCGCGGTCTAGATCCCACGAGGATGCGCCGCGGACGAGCACTTCGGCCGAGGACAACGCTCCGCCCTCGCTCTCGATCGAGGCGAAGTCCTCGCGCACGGTGTGCCCGCGCGGGAAGTACTCCAGCGCGTTGGTCTCCATGGGCAGGCCCACCGCGGCATAGCTGCCGGCGATGAGGACCGCCACCGCGAGGGGCACGACCCAGCCGCGACGCCGGACCGACTGCTCGGCCAGCCGGCGCCAGCGCGTCCGCATCGCCGGCCGCAGCCGCGGGCGCCGCAGCGGAATTCCTGCGAGCGGCGGTGTCAGGCCCAGGAAGGCCAGCGGGACGACGATCAGCACCGTGATCGCCACCGTCAGTCCCAGCTGAGAGACCGAACGCAGGTCGGACAGGAGGAAGACGCCGAAGCCGACGGCGGTCGTCAGCGCGGCGAGCATGGCCGTGGCGAATTTCTCCCGCCGGGCCGCGTGTGCGGCCTGCAGCTGGCTGGCGCCGGCGCCGTAGCGCATCCGGAAAACGGACACGAGGTGGAGTGTCGAGGCCAGGATCACGACGAAGGCGATCGGTCCGACGCTCACCAGGATCAGGTCGCCGTCGACGCCGCAAAGCCGCAGCCCCGCGCGCGCGCCGGCCGAGGCCAGGATCGCCGGAAGCACCGCGAGGAAGGCCAGCAGACCGGAGCGGAGGAAGGCCGCGACGCCGATGATCGAGAGTCCAATGAGAAGCGGGGCGAAGACGCGCTCGACGCGCGCCGACTCGCGGTCCAGGGCGGCAGCCACCAGGGGGTGTCCCGCGGCACGCACGCGCAGTCCCAGCTCGCCGCCCTCGTCGCAGAGTCCGCGCATCTCGCGGGCGAGCTCGGCCCGCGCCTCGGGCGTGGCCTCGGGGCGCAGCTGGACCACCAGATCGAGCCGCGGCGCCGCGGCATCCACCAGGTCGAGCGCCTGTACGAGCGGCCGCGCGGCAAGCGCCTCGAGCTCGAGCGATCCTGCGGACGACGGGCTGCCCGGCAGGGTCAGCGGATCGGCCACCTCGCGCACCGCCTCCAGCGCGCACGTCCGGCCGGAGAGCGCCAGCAGCCACTCCCGCACGTCGGCGCGCCCGGAGTCGAAGCGATCCACGCGGATGAGCAGCGTTTCATCG
>JAFDDB010000236.1 GCA_019311115.1 Deltaproteobacteria bacterium | reverse complement strand
CATCGACGATCTCGCTCTGGGTCGCGGCGTCGGAGAAGAAGAAGGGGTCATCCGCCTTCGTAGCGTGGAGCGACCTTGAGATCTGGTCGGACTCGCCCGACGAGGACGACGGCCTGCCTTGGATCGTGGGCGCCGAGAAGGCACTGGCTCCTTTCCTGGAAACGCACGGGAACTCCGGCGCGCCCCGGGAGCAGAGACGCAGGCTCCTGATCATCGGCTTCGACGGTGCGAGCTGGCAACTGATGGAGCGGCTGCTCGACGAGGGCAAGATGCCCTACCTGAATGCGCTGCGCGCTCGGGGGCGGTGGGGAGTCCTGCGCTCGACCGTGGTCCCCGAGTCCGCGATGGGCTGGTCGGCGATCCGAACCGGCGTGAATCCGGGCAAGAGCGGCATGTACACCTTCTACTCCGGCGTGCAGCCTCGGCGCTCGTTCTGGCACTTCCTCGGCGACCGTGACCTCACCTCGATCGTCGTGGCCGTACCGACCGCGTCCGCGCTCCATCCGATCAACGGGGTGCTGATCCACGGCTGGGCGGGCGCGGACACGCCGAGATGGGCGCTCCCCGAGGACATCATCCCGCCCCTCGAACGCGCGGGCTACGATCCGACGCTCGCGGACCTGAAGAACACGCGGTACTTCCTGGAGCGGATGCAGACACGGACCGACGTCTCGTCGCTCCTGCTCGAGAACATGGACTGGGATCTCGGCTTCGTCGTGTTCGAGTACACGGATTCGGTCGGTCACCGCTTCGGTCTCTACACGCGGGAGTGGGACGAGGTCTACCGTGCCGTGGATGGCCACCTGGCGACCCTGCTCGAAGTGGTCGACGACCAGACGACGGTAATGGTCATCTCCGACCACGGCTGGCGCTACTTCGAGCGGTCGATCCACCTGAACCAGTGGCTCCGGTCGAACGGCTTCGACGGCTGGAAGGCGAACCTGCCGGTTTCTGCGAGCACGGTGAGCATATCGCGCAAAGACGTCGGCACCGCGCAACCCCCGAAGGAGCCACGGGACTCCCGGGCCCGAGCCCTGCGGCGAATTCGGCGCGGGCTGCTCGAGCTTCGCGATCCGAAGACCGGGCAGAAGGTGATCGAGCGCGTCCGCTCGCCAACGGACGTGTTCCACGGGCCGTACTCGGATCGCGCCCCCGGACGACTGCTGGTCGAGGCCGACGAAGACTACCGGATGCTGACCGACCGCTCGCGTGGAAAGGGGAAGGGGCGCCGCCGGGTCTTCGGGGAACCCGGCGACACTCACGCATTCGAAGGCATCTACGTGCTGGCCGGACCCGGCATCGAAGCGGCGGCGGGTGCGCAGGCCTCGATCTACGACATCACGCCCACGGTGCTGAACTTCTTCGGCATCCCGCCGCCGGTCGACGCGGACGGTGCGACGCTGATGGACTTCGGCGTGACCGACGCTGGTGCGCAGCCACCGGAGCCGCTGTACTTCTCGGAGGATGCCTCCGGGACCGCGGAGGGCGGGGGCGAGGTTTCGAGAGAGCTCGAGGAGAACCTGCGCACTCTCGGTTACATCGAATAGGCCCGGAGCTGCGGCTCTGCCGCTGGTGGGCGCGGTTCCCGGGAAGAGAGCCGGTATACTCTCGGGCCGTCGCTCCCTGGCGGCCGAGGTCGCGCTCTCTTGCTGTTCAATTCCTTCGAGTTTCCGGTCTTCCTCGGCCTGGTTCTCGTCGTTTATTTCCTGCTGGGGACGCGCGGTCAGAACCGCTGGCTGCTTCTCGCCAGCTACGTGTTCTACGGCTGGTGGGACTGGCGGTTCCTGTCGCTGCTCGCCATCTCGACCGTTGTCGACTTCTTCTGCGCTCGCGGCATCGCCGCCAGCGACGACCGCCGGCATCGGCGCCGCCTGCTGCAGGTGAGCCTGGCCACGAACCTCGGCATCCTGGGGTTCTTCAAGTACTTCGACTTCTTCTCCGAGAGCGCGGCGGAGCTACTGACGGGCCTGGGCGTTCACGCCTCCCCGCTCATGCTCGAAGTCGTGCTCCCGGTAGGCATCAGCTTCTACACCTTCCAGACGCTGGGCTACACGATCGACGTCTGGCGCGGAGACAGCCGGCCTGCGCGGCACCTGCTCGACTTCGCGCTCTACGTCGCGTTCTTCCCGCAGCTCGTCGCGGGTCCCATCGAGCGCGCGCGCCAGCTCCTGCCGCAGATCGAGAACCCGCGCCACGTCGGCCGCGAGGACGTCGCCGCCGCCGCGCAGCTGCTCGCGATCGGGTTCTTCAAGAAGCTCTGCATCGCCGACAGCGTGGCCCCGTACGTGGACCGGGCCTTCAACGACCCCGGTGCGCTGTCAGCAAGCCAGATCCTGCTCGCGACCTACTTGTTCGCGTTCCAGATCTACGGCGACTTCTCCGGCTACACCGACATCGCGCGCGGCGCGGCGCGGCTGCTCGGCATCAAGCTCAGCGTGAACTTCCGGCAGCCCTACCTCTCGGCGAGCATCACCGAGTTCTGGCGCCGTTGGCACATCTCCCTCTCGACCTGGCTCCGCGACTACTTGTACATCCCGATGGGCGGAAACCGTCGCGACCCCGCTCGAACCTATCGCAACCTGATCGCGACCATGCTGATCGGCGGCCTCTGGCATGGCGCCGCCTGGCACTTCGTGGTCTGGGGGGGGCTTCACGGCGTGGCGCTGGCGGTCGAACGCATCGTGACGGGCCGCACGGTCTCGTCGCACGATGCCGGCGAGGCGCCGCGCGGGCTGCGACGCGTGCTCTCGATCGTCTTGACCTTCCACGGCGTGTGCCTGCTCTGGGTGCTCTTCCGGGCGGACAGCTTGAGCGCCGCCGCGGCGTTCCTCTCCGGACTCGGCGGAACCTGGGCGCTGCCTCCGCTCGAGTGGGCGGTCGTCGCGCTCTTCGCACTCGTGTCGATGCTCGCGCTCGATCTGCACTCCTGGCGCACGGACGCCGAGCTCCCGGTTCACGCGCAGTGGCCCGCCTGGGTGCAAGGCGCCGTCCTGGCCGGGCTCCTCACAGCAATCAGCTTCATCGGTACACAGAATGCACGACCCTTCATCTACTTCCAGTTCTGAGCCCAGCGTTTCGCTGGGGCGCGTCGCGGCCTGGTGCCTCGCGTTCCTGCTTCTCGTGCGCTTCGCGTTCGCGGGTTGCGGCCTCGACGCCGTGCA
>JAFDDB010000037.1 GCA_019311115.1 Deltaproteobacteria bacterium | reverse complement strand
GCAAGCGCAGGGGCGGCTGAGCGCGCAGAAGTAGAAACGCCCCGGTCGTTGCCGACCGGGGCGTATTGATCGTGCGGGATCTGTTGGCTAGCTGCGGAACTTCCGGCGCGCGCCGGTAAGTGCGGCGAGGCCGCCTGCAAGCAGTAGCAACGCGGTGGGCTCCGGTACCGTGGCCTCGAGGTCCACCGTGACACCCGACACCGCAACGTGGCCTTGCGTCTCGCGGAACTTGAACGCGTCGATCGCGATCGTGGTCGGGTCGAGCGCACTAACAACCGCGCAGGCCGCCAGCGCGGTCGTGCAGTCGAGTCCACTGGTGATCAACCCGAAGTCGATCGTGCCCAACTTGCCACTCCCGTCCATGTCGATGATGCTGGCCAGCTCGGCCTCGGTGATCAGCCAGTCCCACATTCCGGGCGTGGACGAAGCCGAGACGAACAGTACGGGAGAGTCCTTGTTGAAGAGAGGATCTCCGGTGATGCCGTCGAGCTTGACGAGGTCGACCATGAAGGCAGACATCAGGATCGGGCTGTCCAAGGAGAAGACCAAGTCTTCATTCTGCAGCGCGCCGCCGCCCGAAATTTCCTTGCTGCCGTCCCCGTTGATGTCCTGCACACCGGCGCCGTCTTTGATGTAGATGGTGCCGGTGTCCGAGCCGGGCTCAGGCGAGAACGGCAGGGTCATGTCGACCATCGTCTCCGCCGTGATCGTGAACGGGGCCGAACTGCTGCCCGTGTCCAGGGGAACCAGGCTCGTGCCCTTGTTCCCTTCCCCACCGTTCAGCCCGTTCTTGGAGAGGTCCACGCTAATCGTGGTGGCGTGCGCCACCGAAGTCAGCACAAGACCACCTACCAGTACTAGAGATGCGCCCAAGAAACGTTTCAACATCAACAACTCCCACTCGTGCCCGTAAGAAAGTCTTCGTAGTCGAGGCATTCTAGCCCCAGACGGGGGGGGTCCGTCAAGCGATATTTGCGCACCTGGGCGCAAACTGCATCTACTTGCGCGCAACTGTATCTACTTGATTCTAAAGGGTTTTACGGAATCGAAACCGGACGACTTGAAAAAAGTTGCGCCACCTGAAGAAAGTTGCGCCACTTCTGCGGGATCTGCGGATAGGCAGCACAAGGGGGCATTTCAGTTTCCGATAAGGGGATTTCTGTGAAATCGTCTCGGTCCGGGCCGCGTGGCGGCGGCCGGATGCGCGTCATCGCCGCGATCGAGGATCCCCGGGCGATCCGCGCCATCCTCGACTGCCTCGACCTCCCGGCCCGTGCGCCACCGACGGCGAAGGCGCGTCCGATCGAGCAGCCCGACCTGCCCTTTCCCGACGACGCGTAGCCCGCCAGCCCGTCCTGCTCGTCCGCGGCACCCGCCGCACGGCACCCGTCTGCCGCCGTGCCGCAGTACGCTCCCCGAAACCTGCGCGGCCCACACACTCGCCCGCTTGTCCCCCCCGCCACGCGGCCCCGACCGAGACGATTTCACAGAAATTCCCTTATCGGAAACTGAAATGCCCCCTTGTGCTACCTATCCGCAGCGTCTCCCAGCGCGAGAGCTCCGCGGGGTCGAGTTCGAGCTCGCCGCGCACGCGCTGCGACACGCCGTCGAGCGCGTCGGCAAAGTGGTCTACGTCGGACTCGCGGTGCTCGACGCGTTGAGGACACAGGCGAACGCCGGCGCCGTCGGGCTGCAACAAGACGCGGCCGGCGTCGGGCTCGAGCGCGCCGGCGAGCACGCGCAGGAACGTCGTCTTTCCCATTCCGTTCGGGCCGACGAGACCGGTCCAGCCGTCTTGTAGCTGCAGGTCTAGGTCGGTCAGGATCGGGTTCGAGTCCGCGTACGCGTACGCGAACGACAGGTCGGAGAGCGTGATGACGGGCATGAAGCCATCCGGGGCAGTGCCGCATGCAGGGACGCACGTAGTGACGCAAGGGCGTCGACGGAGCGGCGGAGAAGAGCGTTTGCGGCCGGCGGCAGACGGGCGAATCCGGCACCGGGATGGCCGCGACAACGGCCTCAGCGGATGGTGTCTATCATCCCGTGGTCTCCAACGGTGGGAGGAAGCCTCCCGACCTGCTGCCAGGCTACTGCGGAGGCCCGGCACCGGCAAGCGGCGCGTTCGGTCCGAGCGCGAAGAACCAGTCGAGCGCCTCGGCCTGGAAGTCGCCGCTCGGCCAGTGCCGCCCGCCCTGGTCGACGCGGAACTCGACCGGGTAGCCGGCGCCCTCCAGGTGCTGGCGCATCGGCAGGGCGACCTGCTCGAACGGGAAGACCGGATCGTGCGTGCCGTACTCGAGCAGCAGGTCGGGCCGGGGGTCGCCGTCGTCGACGGCGGAGAAGTCGAACGCGACGAATCCCGCCGCCCAGGCCATGACAGCGCGGAAGATCCTGGGGTTCGACAGGACGATCGAGAGCCCGTAGCTGGCTCCGTCCGAGTAGCCGACGAGCGCCTGTCGGTAGGCGTCTACGGGGTAGCGGCGGTAGACCAGGTCGTACGCGTACTCGAGAAAGTCGAGGTCCCGCCGCCCCTCGCCGACGATCAGGTCCCAGGTCGGGTGGTAGGAGCGCGGGATCAGGAACAGGCTTTGCCGCGCCTCGGCCTCGTCACGGTAGGCCTTGGCGAGCATCTCGTCCTGGCGTCCCGCCCCATGCAACACGGTCACCAGCGGATAGCGCCGCTCCGGGTCGATCTCGTCCGGCGTCAGCAGGATCGCCCGCTGGCCGTCCCGCTCGACCTGCACGAAGCCGGTCGGGGCGGGCTCGTCCGCCGCTTCGACTGCCTTCATCTCGACGCGCAAGACCAGTCCCTGCACACCCCGATTCTACCCGGTCCGGTAGGCTTGCGGCTTAACGGATGCGATCGAGGAGCTACGAGATGACACAGGTCGGACGAGTCGCCGAGATCTGCCGCTACCCAGTCAAGAGCATGGGCGGCGAGAGCCTGCGCGAGTGCGAGATCGGCGCGGGTGGGCTGCTGGGAGACCGCACCTGGGCCGTGCGCGACGAGGGCCGCGGCGCCATCGAGGGTGCGCGCACGATTCCGAGTCTGCTGGACTGCAACGCGCGTTACCTGGAAGGCGCCTCCCTCGGGGACGCGCCCGTGCCCCATCTCACCCTTCCCGACGGAGCGACCCTGCGCGCCGACGAACCGGACGCCGCGAAGCGGCTCAGCGAGGCGCTGGGACTCGACGTCACGCTGTGGCCGCGGCTTCCCGCGAGCGACCTCGACCACTACCGGAGGGCGCCGCTCGACCCGAGTCGGGCCCGCGAGCAGATACGAGTGATGTTCGCGCGAGAGCCCGATGAGCCGATGCCGGACCTGAGCCAGTTTCCGCCCGAGTTGATGCAGTTCGCCACGATGCCCGGCACGTACTTCGACGCGTACCCGATGCTGGTGCTGACCGACCGATCGCTCTCGACCCTGGCGAAGGCGAGTCCGGACTCGAAGATGGACGCGCGCCGCTTCCGTCCCAACCTGCTGATCGAGAGCAGCGAGGACGCGCCCTATCCGGAGTTCGAGTGGACGGGCCGGCGCGTGCGCGTGGGGGGCGCCGTCATCCGCATCGAGAGTCCGGCCCCGCGCTGCAGGATCCCGACGCTGGGCTTTGCCGACCTGCCGAAGGACCCGCTGATCATGCGCGCGCTCGTGCGCGAGACGCAGGGGAACCTGGGCAGCTACGCCAGCGTCGAGGAAGCGGGAATGGTCCGCACCGGTGACCCCGTCGAGCTGCTCTGACTCGCACCCGCGCGCAGCCACGTGCAAAGGCCTGATTGGGGTACCCTGCGCCGATCCAACCTGAGCTGACCAGAGGAGTGTGAGTCGTGGAGAATCTGTTCTCGATCGAGGGGAAGATCGCGCTGGTCACCGGCGGGTCGCGGGGCATCGGCGAGATGATCGCCGCGGGGTTCCTCGCCAGCGGCGCCAAGGTCTACATCAGCTCGCGGAAAGCGGACGTCTGCGAAGAGACGGCAAAGCGGCTCGCGGAGAAGTACGGCGGCGAGTGCATCGCGCTGCCGGCCGACTGCTCGACCCTCGACGGCATCGAGCCGCTGGCCGCCGCGCTGGCCGAGCGCGAGACCCGGCTCGACATCCTGGTGAACAACGCGGGGGCGACCTGGGGCGCGCCCATCGACGAGTTCCCGGAGCTGGGCTGGGACAAGGTGATGGACACGAACGTGAAGGGCGTGTTCTTCCTGACGCAGAAGCTGCTGCCGCTGCTCCGCGCGTCGGCGACGGCCGACGACCCGGCACGCGTCATCAACATCGGCTCGGTCGACGGGATCAAGACCCCCATCTTCGACAATTTCTCCTACGGCCCGTCGAAGGCGGCCGTGCACCACCTGACGCGCGTGATGGCGGCGCACCTGGTCAAGGAGAACATCATCGTCAACGCGATCGCGCCGGGCCCGTTCCCGACCTGGATGCTCTCGGCCGGCGTCGGCTTTGGCGGCAAGGTCGAGGGGCAGGACTGGGCCTCTGTCGGCAAGGACAATCCGCGCGGGCGCGTCGGAACGATGGAAGACATCGCGGGCGTGGCCATCTTCCTGTCGTCGCGCGCCGGCGCGTACACCGTCGGCGACACGATCGTCTGCGACGGCGGATCGGTCGCGTCGTCGTGAGCTCGCGGGTATAGCGCGAACGGGCCTACACGACGCAGTGAAGCAGCGCGTCGTCCAGCCCGGCCTCTTCAAGCACCCCGGTCCTGGAGCCAGCCCGCGACCAGGTCCGCCACGTGATCGCGCGCGGTCTCGGGCTTGAGCAGGTAGTGGTCGCCCGCGATGAACTCCAGCGTCTTGTCCTCGGCCGCCAGGTTGTCGTGGATGATGTGCGCGTCCACCGGGAACACTCCAGCGTCGGCCATGCTCTGAACGACGAGCGAGGGCAGGGTGATCCGTGCGAAATGCGGAATCGCGCGGCACTGCGAGTACTCCAGGCTCCACATCGAGAGCCAAGTGCGGATCGTGTTCGAGCTGGCGATCCCGTAGGGGCTGTAGTTGAAGGGCTTCGGCGGCCCCAGGTAGCAGAGCCCGATCGCGCGGTCGTTCGGGTCGAGGCTCGGGTCGAGGTAGCGCGGATCCGCCCAGGCCCGGTACACGTTGAACATGCGGTCCATGCAGCCCGCGGCACGTACGCGCTCCAGCTCTTGTAGTGCCCACGCCGTAATGCGGTGATTGCGCGCGACCTGGGCCGCGCGGTAGCGCTCGATGAACTCCGCCGAGTACGGCGGGCCGTTGTCGGGGTTGTACATGTCGAGCGCCGGATCGACGGAGGTGGGATCGGCCTCGTCGGTCACCGACGGATCGAACCAGTCGGTGAGGACCTCGGGCCTTCCCGGGTGCGCGTTGGTCGACACGTACAGGTCGCAGGGCAGCAGCTCGAGGGCGGCGTCCGGTACGGGAACTCCGAGCAGCGGCTTCAGGTTGGGCTCGACCGCCTGCGACTGGTACGCGGCCATCAGCGAGCCGCCTCCCGAGTTCCCGAGCAGTACGACCCGCTCGACACCCGCCTCTTCGCGAAGCCAGCGCACGCCGACGCCGATGTCCACGAGCGCGTGGTCGAGCGTGAAGTAGTGCTCGATGCCGCGGAAGCGGGTGTTCCAGCCGAGGAACCCGTAGCCGCGCGTGGCCATCAGCTCGGCCATGTAGTGCTCCGAGAAGTCCACGTTGTAGTGCGTGGCGATGATCGCCGTCCGCGGCGTGGTGTCCTTGGCGTGGTGGTAGACGCCCTGCGTCGGCATGTAGCCGGCGCCGTTGCGGCCGGCCGTGGGCGAGGGAAGAGAGACGAAGCGTCGTTCGATGGAATCCAAGGGGGCTCCCTGTGTGTGGAGGCTCAGGCCAGCTCGGCGCGGACGAGGTTGCGGCCGCGAACCATGCTCTGGAGCTTGGCGAAAGACACGTCGCGTGGCAGGTACTTGAGGCCGCAGTCGGGGGCGATGACCAGGCGCTCGCCGAGACGGGAACCGTCGATCAGCCAGTCCGGCTGCGAGTAGCTGCCGAAGGGCGTCGTGGGGAGAAGGGGCAGGCTCATCATCACTGCTTTCCGGGGCCGGGAGCGGGCTCGGGCGCCGCGAACACGGTCCGGTAGAACACGCGAGCCATCGTGTCGATGGCCACGTCGTCGGGGAGCGACGACCGGTCCGCCTCTCCGCCCTCGATCAGCCAGACGTAGCAGAAGTAGTCCATCATCGAACCCAGTGCCGAGGCGGTAGCTTCGGGGTCCGGATCCTGCACGAGGCCGGCTTGGCCGACGGCGCGGATGCCGGCCGCGATGTTCTTGCGCGCGTCGGAGCGGATCTCGCGCCAGCGCTGCGCGAAGCGCGGGTCGAGCATCGACGCCTGGAAGATGGCCGCGAGCTCCGCCGAGTGATCCCGGCAGCTGCTCCAGTAGACCGAAACCAGGTTGCGGATCACGTCGTAGGGCTCGGCGCTCGTCAGGTCGAGCTCGGTCAGCCGGCCGTCGATCTCGGACTTGAAGTCCTCCGCCATCTGCTCCAGCACCTCTTCCTTGTTGGCGAAGTAGGTGTAGAACGAGCCCAGCGCGCGGCCGGCCTCTTCCGTGATGTCGGCGATCTTGGTGTTGGCGTAGCCTTTGCTCTCGAACAGGTGCCGCGCGGCGGCGAGCAACGCCGCGCGGCTACGCACGCCGCGCGCGGTCAGCAGCGTACCGTCGGCCGGCAGTCCCTCGGAGGCCCCGTCATCCGGAGTCATCGGTTCTCCGACGCGCGCCCGACGGTTTCAGACGCGCTTCGACAGCGAGGATTCCTTGCGCGTCTCTTCCGCGATCTCGGCTTTCGGCAGCCGCATGAGGCGGAGCGCCTCCTCTTCGGTCTGCTCGGAGAACTCCTCGGCGTTCGTCGTGACGCAGAACTCGACCATGATCCCGTTGGGGTCCATGGTGTAGATCGAGACGCACCAGCCGTGGTCGATCCGCAGGATGTCGTCGATGCCGCGCTCGTGCATCTGCTTCGTCATGGCCTCGAGTTCTTCCAGGCTGTCGAGGCGGAACGCGATGTGGTTCGACCAGGGCGGGAGACCGAGACCGGTCGAGATCTCGGTCTTGTAGTCGGCTTGCTCGCCGACGCCGTTGACCTCGAAGAACGCGATGGCCTCGCCGCTTCCCATGCCGAAGAAGAAGTGGCGGAAGAAGCAATCCCCCTGGCGGTGGTTCTCGGTGCGGAGCAGCTGCATCCCCAGCTTCTTCGCGTAGAACTCGTAGGTGGCCTCTGAGTCGCGGGTCGTGTACGCGACGTGGTGGACGCTCCTGGACTGCGGCGCGCTCGAATCGGGCATGCTCAGGTCTCCTGATCTTCGTTGGCCTCTTGGATTCAGAGCCTAACTTGACATGAATCAGCATTCAATACAATTTGATGGATCATTCAACTCCACTTTCGACCCGAAAGTCGGGCGGAGCCCAGGAAGACATGACGTCGGCTGACACCCCTCGCGTTCTGCACGTCGTTGGAAGCCCCCGAGGCGAGGCGTCGGTCTCGACGCGCGTCGCGCGCGCGTTCCTGGATGCGTACGCGCAGACGCGCCCCGGGCACGAGGTCACGACGCTCGACGTCTGGACCGCGGACCTGCCCCGCTTCGACGGCGACCTGGCGATCGCCAAGCTCGCGCCGCTCGTGGGAGAGACGCGAACGCCCCAGCAGGAAGCGGGCTGGGCGCGCGTCGAACGCGTCGTCGCCGACTTCGCGCGGCACGACAAGATCGTGATCTCCGCGCCTATGTGGAACTTCGGACTTCCGTGGGAGCTCAAGCACTACATCGACCTGCTGGTTCAGCCCGGTCTCAGCTTCGGAATGAACGAGGCGTTGGAGCACGTGGGGCTGCTCGCAGACCGGCCCGTGCAGCTCGTGCTCACGCGTTCCAGTCCGCTTCCCGAAGGGAGCCCAGAGGACTTCCAGCTGCCCTACTTGAGACACATCCTCGGCTTCATCGGTCTCCACGACGTGAGGTCCCTGGTCGTCGAGGGCACTACGCTGCGGCCGGCCGCGCGCGAGGAGCTCGTGGCGAAGCACTGCGACCGGGCACGCGCCGCCGCCGCCGATTTCTGACCCGTCCTCTGCGACAATGCGCCCGAGCTGACGATGAGCCCGCCGCGGCCTGCGCGAAGCCAAACGGGCGTAGCGGAGCCACGCCCGGGAGGTTACTGCGCTGAAGCAGTACCAGACCTATCTCTCGCCGTTTCCCACACGCGTGCGGCTGCTGCTCTACGCGAAGGACCTCGACGTCGAGATCGTCGAGCCGAGCGGCTTCCACGGCGACCCGTCCGGCAAGGGCGACTACCTGGGCGTGAACCCGATCGGGCAGGTTCCCGCGCTCGTCCTCGACGACGGACGCGTCCTGCCCGAGTCCGAGGTCATCTGCGAGTACCTCGAAAGGAGACGCGCGCCGCGCTCGCGAAGTCGATGGCGCGGGCGTGAGGCTCAGGGCCGACGGATCGGATCCCGACCGTCCCACGCGGCGGCTTCCTCGCGGATCCGCGCGAAGAACTCGCCCTTCGGTCCGCTGATCTCGGAGAGTTCGAGCACCGTCCCGGGATGGTCCTCTGCGTCGAAGTAGACGAACCGGCCGTTGCGCCCGATCTGGCCGGATTGGCCGACGTGGAAGCCGCGCGCTTCGGCCCGCGCAAGTGCGCCGTCGAACTCGTCGGTCCAGCAGGCGATGTGCTGCAAGCCCTCGCGTTCCGCGGCGAGGAACTGCTGGTACATCGATGGCGCGTCGTTGCGCTGCTGGATCAGCTCGATCTGCAGGTCCCCGGTGTTTCCCAGCGCGATCGTGAGCTCCGGCGTGGAGAGCTCGCCCCGGAAGCGGAAGTTCCGCACCGGCACGTCGTCGATCAGGTAGAAGGGGCCGATGCCGAGCGTCTCCGTCCAGTACGCGAGCGCGCGCTCGATGTCGCGCACGACGTAGCCGTTCTGCCGGACGGGACCGAACAGGCGGCTCATCGGGCGGCGACCTCGACGGTGGCGGGCGCCGGTACGGCCGAGTGTTTCCGCAGGAACTCGCGCAGTGCGCGGTACTGCTCGTGCTGTTCGCGCGTGAGCGTGACGGTGAACTCCATGCGGGGGCGGGCGTGCAGGATGTCGTCGAACATGGCGGCGATTCTACGCCGAGCGCGCGCCTCGCAGGAGCTTTCCGGGAAGCGCGCCCGTGTGCTCGCCGTCGCGGAAGGTCACCTCGCCCGACACCAGCGTGGCGGTATAGCCGCGCGCGCGTTGGATCAGGCGTCGCCCCTCGGCCGGCAGGTCGTGCACGAGCTCGGGCAGCTCCAGCTCGAGCCGGTCGAGGTCCACGACGTTGAGGTCGGCCTTCTTCCCCGGCTCTACCGTTCCACGGTCCGAAAGGCCGTAGAGGTCCGCCGTGTCCTTGGTCATCTTGCGAACCGCGGACTCGATCGACAGCTTCGGACCGCGCGTGCGGTCCCTCGCCCAGTGCGTGAGCAGCGACGTCGTCATGCTCGCGTCACAGATGGCGCCGCAGTGCGCGCCGCCATCCCCGAGCCCGAAGACGCTGTGCGGATGTTCGTTGTGCCCGAGCGGGATGAGGACGGCCGGCGTCAAGACCAAGACGAACAGCCCGAGGCCGAGCGAGTACGCACTGGCCGCGCCGGCCGCAAGAATCGTCACGCCCGGGAGCAGGAAGGGGATCAGTCTGATCTGGGTCCTCGGGCTGATCCGCATGACACGCCTCTCCGCCTGACGGATCGAAGCGTACCTGCCCGCCGTCCGGCCGCCAACGCGAAACGGCCGCGCGGGCTGTACGAAAAGTGCGGGTGGACTCTCGGAAACTTGGCGCGCCCGGTACGACTCGAACGTACGACCTCTAGGTCCGCAACCTAGCGCTCTATCCAACTGAGCTACGGGCGCGAGAACCCCGCAGGGAGTGCCTGCAGGGGCGGGCAGGTTAGCAAACTGGCGGAGAGAGTGGGATTCGAACCCACGGTAGGTTGCCCTACACACGCTTTCCAAGCGTGCGCCTTAAGCCGCTCGGCCATCTCTCCGGTGGCGGAGAGGGAGGGATTCGAACCCTCGGTGCAGTTCCCCGCACACTCGCTTAGCAGGCGAGCACCTTCAGCCACTCGGTCACCTCTCCGGTGACCGCGCCAAGATGCCGGGCCGCCCCCTCCGGCACAAGGGGCACAAGGGGCACAGGGGATGGGAGGGCGCGGCCCATGCCCGCCGGGCCCGGAGCGAGCTCGGTCTCTACGCGTGCTTCCTCATGCTGGCGCCCTCGAGGATGCCCCCTCGTTCGTGGACCGGAGCGCCGACGGCTCCCACAGGCGAACGAGATCTGTCAGGTCGTGAACACTGAGCAGGCCCTGTTGTCGGAAATCCTGCTCGTCGAAGATCCGGCGAACTCCCAGGAATCGCACGCCTTTGTCCTTGATCAGATCCCAGTCCATCAGGGAGTCGCCTACGAAGAGTACTTCTCCGGGATCCAGATGATGTTCCTCCAGGATCCGCTCGACCTGCTGCCCTTTGTCGCGGCTCGCCGTCTGTCCGAGGTAGCCGTCGAGCAGGTGGCCGATCTTGCTCGCGCTCACATAGTCCGTGAGTACCTCCTGCCTTGTACTGCTACACACGAACCGGCGCACGTCGCGCGACTTGAAGTAGTGGAGCGCGGCAAGCGCATCAGGGAACACGGGGTGATCGAGAAAGCCCTTGCGCTTTCTCGACTCGAAGGTCCGGGCCACCTGCGGGTTGTTCGGGTGGTCGGGGAAGATCCGTTCGAGCTGCGCGGCGAAGTCCATTCCCGTCGTCTCCAGGTAGCGCTGCCGCGCGACGACCTTCGTGACGCGGTAGTGCTCCGAGATCAACTCCACCGCGATTTCCGTCAAGAAGGGCATCGTGTCGGCTACGGTCCCGTCGAGGTCGAAGATGACCGCCTTGGGCTGGACCCCGACTAGTGGCGTCGGCCGTCTCGAGTGCAGCCAGGAGATCCTCATGCGCTCCAGCACGATCGCGTTGCTCAGGACCGCGATCACGCTCGTCGCCAGGAATACGGAACCCGGATGGACCCAGGCCAGGATCCCCCCCAGGAAGAGGACGAAGAGCCTCCAGTCCCTTCCGCGGCCCGCTGCGATGAAGCGACCCGCGTAGCGGTAGCCCAGGTCCGTGACCGACTTGGTCGAGGTGTAGCTCACCATCAGGTTGCCGGAGACGGCCAACGCGGAAGTAGCGAGGATCAGGAACGGCCCGAAGAGCGCCACGGTCTCCGTCGAGGTCCAGGAGAAATAGAACATCCCGAACAGGATGAAGCTGTCGACGTACCGGTCGAGCACCGCGTCCAGAAAGCCCCCGAACGCGGATTGCGCCTTCTTGAGCCTCGCGATCTCGCCGTCGCAGCCGTCGACCACGCTGGCCAGTTTGATCGCGACTCCCCCCAGCACCGCGTACTGGAAGAAGAAGCAGAGCGAGGCCACGAGACCAATCGCGAAGCTCAGCACCGAGACCTGGTTGGGCGTGATGCCGGGACGGATCCGGAGCAGGAGCGGGGTGATCAACCCGATCGAGAGTCTGCGATTGAGGACCCGGGAGATGAAGCCGTCGTGGGGCTTCGACAGGGCCGAGTAGAGGCGCTCTTCCGCCCGCTCGAGGTCACGCGGAGTGTCGATATCCATCCAGGAGCGAGCCGGCACCTCGAAGACGCGAGCCTTGCCTCGCTCCGCCATGGCGCGAATGCCGCCGCTGAGAGAGTCGTCGCCGGCTCGCGCACTCTCCTCGGCTGCGGAGAAGACATCCGGAGAGCACAGGAAGATCCCGGTGTCGTAGGCGTTGTAGGGCTCGATCCCCTTTCCGATCTCGACAATGCGCCCGTCCTCGGTCCGTACGCGGGTGGCATCGTCCTCGTCGACGGGCGAATCTGCGCCTACGTCGAAGTCGGCCGCCAGGATGACCTCTCCGTTCTCGAGCCGCTGGCGCGACAGGCGCGTGAGGGTGTCTTCCTCGAAGACGTGATCCGCCATCAACAGGATGAAGTTGCCGTCGAAGGCTCCGCGCGCGGCCAGAAGCGATGTTCCGTTGCCGCTCTCCCAGTTCGGGTTCCGGATCGGGGTGATGCTCAGGTTGCGGCGCGAGCTCAGCTCCGACAGGAACGCCTCCAGGGCGGGCGCCTTGTAGCCGGTGACGACGTAGAAGTCGCTGAACCCGGCGCGCTGGGCAGTGGCGATGGTCCGTTCGATCAGGGGGAGCCCGGCGACCGCCACCAGGGGCTTCGAGTCGCCCTTTGCCGTCAGGCGGCTCCCCCGCCCCGCGGCCAGAATGAGGCACTTCACGATTTTAGCCCGCGTCAGGCGCGACTGGAGGGATCGCCCGGTGCGCCGGAACCGTGGATGAAGCTTTCGGTCATGCGATAGGCGTCATCGTCGGTCTCTTGCTGCGGGGGGTGCTTCATGAAGTAGGACGACGGCCCGTGCAGGACTCCGCCCTGTCCTCTCTCGAGAGCCAGCTTGAGGCAACGAATGGCGTCGATGACGACACCGGCCGAGTTCGGTGAGTCCTCCACCGAGAGCCGAAGCTCGAGATTCATGGGCACGTCGCCGAAGAGCTTCCCCTCCATGCGCAGGAAGCACACCTTGTTGTCGTTCTGCCAGGCCACGTAGTCGCTCGGGCCGACGTGGATGTTCTCATCGACGATCCGCTCCGCCGCCACCGACTGTACAGCCTCGGTCTTCGACTCCTTCTTCGACGAGAGCCGGCTGCGGTTGAGCATGTTCAAGAAGTCGGTGTTGCCGCCGGTGTTGAGCTGGTAGGTGTGCTCGAGTTCCACGCCGCGTTTGCGGAACAGATCCGTGAGCACGCGATGGGTGATGGTGGCCCCGAGCTGGGCCTTGACGTCGTCGCCAATGATCGGGATCCCCTTCGCCTCGAAGCGCCGGGAGAACTCCGGATCGCTGACGATGAAGACGGGAATGCAGTTCACCAGCGCGACGCCCGCGTCGAGCGCGCACTCGGCGTAGAAGCGAGCGGCTTCTTCGGAGCCGACGGGGAGGTAGTTCACCAGGACCTCGGCCCCCGACTGGCGCAGGGTCGAGACGATCTCTTCGCGAGTCGCCTCCTGCTCGTCCGACGGCAGGAAGGTGCGCGCGCCGGGATAGCTCTGCATGTGGTCGGCCACGCCGTCCAGGATGCGGCCCAGCCTCACCCGAACTCCCGTCTTTGGGAGGTCACGGCAGAAGACGGCCGTACAGTTCGGGGGCTCGAAGATCGCCTCGGAGACGTCCTTCCCCACCTTGCGAATGTCGATGTCGAAGGCGGCCACGACCTCGATGTCGCAAGGCCGGTAGCCTCCGATCTCCCAGTGCATGAGCCCGATGGCCTGCTCCGGCCGCTTGTCCCTGTAGTACTCGATGCCCTGGACCAGCGAACTCGCGCAGTTTCCGACTCCCACGATTCCGATCTTGATCGCTTGCATGGATCTCTCCCAATGTGTTGCTAAGCACCCAGCGAAGACGCGCGGACGGTCTTCCCGCCATGCGCCCTCGGGCACCAGCCCTCCGCCCCGAACGGAACTCGGCTTTGGGGGAGGGCAGTTCGGTGGGGACTCGGATCCCTCGACCGACTAGATCACCACTCGGCGTTCAGCGGAATATCCGTGAGAAGCAATTCACCGTACCACTTCCGCGAGGATCGATGTCGGTCGGAATCCGATGGATGCGGGGCTCCGGGTTTCGCCTTGAACTCCGTCAGGGAGTCCGGGACCCGGGACGCCTGCTCCCCGAAGATGTGTCGTCGGTTCTCGCCGCCGAGTGGGCGCGTCGCCTGCCGAGGGCGGCCGGGGCGCTGGTCGTCGGCGAAACCGCAACCCGCCGGAAGAACTGGCCAACTTGGCGGAGAGGGAGGGATTCGAACCCCCGGAGCTTGCGCTCAACGGTTTTCAAGACCGCCGCCTTCGACCGCTCGGCCACCTCTCCGTGCTGAGAACCCGACGGTCAGAGCCTATCTCGGGCGGGGCGCATCCACCAACTCCAGCCTTCTCAGCGACCGCCCCGGAACGACCTGCCCTCGAGCGGGTATATATTTGCCCGACCCAATGGCCTTCTGGAACTCAGGAGAAGTCGATGAAAGTCCATGGCGTCTCGGTTTCCTACTTCACGGGCAAGCTCGAGGCCTATCTGCGCTACAAGGGCATCCGGTACGACCTCGCTCCACCCTATGGCGACCAGGAACGCATTCGCGCGAAGGTTGGTGCGATCCAGGTCCCCATCGTCGAGCGGGACGACGGTCGCTGGATGTCCGACAGCACACCGATCATTTTGCAGCTCGAGAAGGAGCATCCCGCGCCGAGCATCATGCCTGGCGATCCCGTGGTGCGCTTTCTTGCCATGCTCATCGAGGACTACGCGGACGAGTGGCTGTGGCGTCCGGCCATGCACTATCGCTGGAGCTACGAGCACGATCGCGAGCTCTTGTCGCGGATTCTCGTCGACGAAGCGACGCAACACTCCTCGCTGCCGCGCTTCGTAAAGCGGATCATCATCAAGCGCAGGCAGCGAATCGGCTTCGTCGTGAACGACGGCGTTCGACGAGAAACCCGTGATCACGTGGAATCGAGCTATTTGAATGCCCTTCGCAACATGACGGCGATGCTGGAAGAACGCGCATATCTGCTGGGATCGACCCCGTCCGTTGCAGACTTCGGACTGATGGGACCGATGCTGCGGCACTTCGGACAGGATCCGACACCGGCCGAGATCATGCGCAACGAGGCGCCCACGGTGTACGAATGGGTAGCACGGGTCTGGAATGCGAGTCACACCGCCGGCGAGCCTTCGTTCGTAGACGACTTTCCTGCCGACGGTGCAGGAATGCTGAAAGAGATCGCCGAAACCCACCTGGTCCAGTTGGCCGCCAACGCAGAGGCGCACGGGCGCGACCTCCGGCACTTCGAGATGAACGTGCAGGGCACCCAGTACAGACGCCTGCCAGTCTCGGTGTATCGGGTCTACTGCCTGGAGAGACTTCGCGAGGCGTTCGGCACGTTGAGCGCTGAACAGCAGAAGGACGTGCGAGCGCTGCTTCCTGGTCAGGAAGCGGAGATCCTGTGGCAAGAGAGCATCCCGGCCCACTCGGGCTACGACGAGGCGAGGGAGGCCCCTTTCAACAAGGCCATCAACGTCTACGGCGATGGAGTACCGAAATGAGAGGACGGACCTCGGCAACCCTCTCGCGCCTCCTGCAACCCCTCGCCTGTCTTCTGGTGCTCGGGGTGACGCACGTTGCGCTCGCGGCGAACGCACAGCCCAACTTCGTCCTGATCCTGGTGGATGACGCGGGCTTCATGGATTTCGGCGGCTATGGCGGCGAGGCGAACACGCCCAACATCGACGAGATCGCGGATGAGGGTGTTCGTTTCACGAACTACCACACCTCACCTCTGTGTGCGCCCTCTCGTGCCATGCTGCTCACGGGTCTGGACAATCACAAGACCGGAGTTGCCACGATCCCCGAGGTCCTGACCGAGGAGCAGGCCAAGTCACCGGGCTACGCCATGCACCTGCTCCCCGGCGTGCGCACCATCGCCGACTACCTCTCGAACGCAGGTTACGAGACGTTCATGACGGGCAAGTGGCATCTCGGCCGTGGCGAAGGCGACCTGCCCGATTCGCATGGATTCGATCGTTCGTTCGCGTTGGACGCATCCGGTGCGGACAACTGGGAACAGAAGTCCTTCATGCCCTTCTACGACGAGGCGCCATGGTTCGAAGATGGCGCGCCTGCCGATCTTCCGGCGGATTTCTATTCCTCGAAGTTTCTCGTCGACAAGATGCTCGAGTATCTGCGTGGTCGAAGGCAGTCCAAGCCGTTCTTCGCCTACATCGCTTTTCAGGCGATCCACATCCCCGTCCAGGCACCCAGGGAGTTCACCGACCGCTATCAAGGCGTCTACGCCGACGGGTGGCAGGCCACCCTGGAGCGCCGGTTCGCCAGGGCCAGGGAGCTCGGCCTGGTCCCCGACGACGCTGTCATGCCATCCATGCACGCATCCCTGCGACAGTGGGAGTCGCTCTCTGCGGAAGAGCAGGCTCTCTACGAGCGCAGCATGATGGTCAACGCCGGAATGCTCGAGGCCATGGATCACCACATCGGCCGACTGGTCGAGTACCTACGGTCGTCCGGCGAGATGGAGAACACCGTCTTCGTGATTACGTCCGACAACGGTCCCGAGTTCGCAGATCCCGTTGCCTCCGCAGGCTTTCGTCTCTGGATGAGGCAGAACGGCTACGACAGCGACATCGACCGGCTGGGCGAGAAAGGTTCCATGGTCGCCATCGGCCCCGAATGGGCAAGCGCGGCTGCGGTGCCGGGTTCGCTGTTCAAGGTCTATGCGAGTGAGGGCGGCACCCGCGTGCCATTGATCGTTCGTGGTCCGGGCATCGCGCCGCGGCGATTCGCCAGCAGCCTGAACTTCGTGATCGATGTGGCGCCCACGATCGCCGATCTTGCCGGCGTTGAACGAGCGGACGACATGCAGGGTCGCAGCCTGGTCCCGATACTCACGGGAGAGGCTCAGGAGATCTACGGCGACGATGACGTCGTGGGCCTCGAGGTGGCCGGCAACGCGGCGCTGTTCAAGGGTCGGCACAAGGTGACGCGGAACACCCTTCCGCACGGCGATGCCACCTGGCGCTTGCACGATCTGTCGCGTGACCCTGCAGAGGTCGACGATCTGTCGGAACAGAGCCCCGCGCTCCGCGAGGAACTGTTGGCCGACTATGAAGCCTATGCGCAAGCCATGGATGTCGTCGCGCTGCCCGCCGACTTCGATGTGTACGCACAGATCGCCGTCAACGTCGCGAAGAAGCGACTGGCGGACAACTGGCCCACACTGGTCATCGTCGGGGTCGCGATCCTGGGGGCGGCGCTCTTTGGTGGATTCCTGCTCGTCCGGCGGCTTCATCGCTCACGACAGGCCTGATCAGCTTTTCATCTCGCTTCGCGATTGAACCGCCCCGGGATTCCCGGATCCTCCAGGCCCAGATCTGGAAGCTGCTGTCGCAGCGTATGCTTTCCACGCTTGGAAGAGGGGTCCTTGCGGTTGGATCACCAGCTACCACAGAGTCACGCATGGCACGCAGTCGATCTGCCATCGCTCGAGCGAGCAGTCGATGCGAAGCCCGGCGGCCTGAGTGGCTCGGAAGCGGCCGCTCGTCTTGGAGAATTCGGGCCGAACGAGCTGCCGCATGCGCCCCCACCTCCCTGGTGGCAGATCGCCTTGCGTCAGTTCCGCAGTCCGTTGATCTACATTCTCGGTGTCGCTGCTGTGGTCTCGGTTGCGATCGGCGAGCCGATCGACGCCGCGTTCATCGCAGCTGTGCTTGTTCTGAACGCGCTGATCGGCGGCTACCAGGAGTGGCGCGCTGAGAAGAGCACACAAGCGTTGCAGCATCTGCTGCAGATCCGTGCCGCTGTCGTGAGAGACGGCGACGTCTGTGAAATAGCGGCAGAAAATGTCGTGCCTGGTGATCGCGTCTGGCTGGAGTCCGGAAACCGCGTCCCAGCAGACTTGCGGATCGTTTCAGCCCACGGGCTCGAGATCGACGAGTCGCTCTTGACGGGTGAATCGTTGGCGGTCTCGAAGGATTCTGCATGGACTGGAAACGCGCTGACGCCCATTGGTGATCGGCGGAACATGGCGTTCGCCGGTTCCATCGTGGGCCGTGGACGGGCCCAGGGAATCGTCGTGGCGACTGGATCCGCCACGCATGTAGGCCAGTTGGCGTTGGACGTGTTGAGCGCGACCGGTGGAAAGCCACCGCTGCTCGAGCGTTTGGAACGCTTCACCCGCGTCGTGGCCGCGGCGGTCCTGGCCGCTGCCTGTGTGGTGGCCTTTCTCGGTGTGGTGCTTCATGACCACAGCGTTCAGCACATGTTTCTCTTCGCGGTCGCCCTGGCCGTGTCGGCCATTCCGGAAGGACTCCCGGTCGCCTTGACGGTAGCCCTGGCCATCGGGACTGCGCGGATGTCTCGCCGCGGTGTGATTGTTCGCCGACTCGCGGCCGTAGAGGGATTGGGGAGCTGTACGCTGATCGCGAGCGACAAGACCGGCACATTGACCTGCAACGAGTTGACGGTGCGGGAAATTCGACTTCCGACTGGCGAGCGATTCGACGTCAGTGGAGAGGGATTCGGCCCGGACGGTCAAGTGAAGCACGACGGGCAGACGGTCGACAGCGGCGGTCATCCCATCCTCGACCGTCTCGGGGCCGCAGCCGTCTTGTGTAACGAAGGAGATCTGCATCGTCGCAATGGCGAATGGATCTGGCGTGGCGATTCAGTTGAACTTGCCTTGCTCGCCATGGCCCACAAGATCGGCCGGACTCGAGAGGCCAGCTTGGCGAGTCACCCCCAGGTCAACGAGATCCCGTTCGAGCCGGAACGACAGTTTTCCGCCTCGTATCACGAGGCGGATGGGGCTACCGATGTCTTCGTGAAGGGGGCACCGGAGAGAGTATTGGCCATGTGCGATTGGGCCGCGGAGTCGCACAAGCTCGAACAAATGCATCGACTCGCCGAGTCCATGGCCGAACAGGGTTACCGCGTGCTGGCCCTGGCCGAGGGCACGGAGTCTTGCTCACTCGATCCAGCGCGCGCCGCTCCAGAACCATCGGGGCTGACCTTCTTGGGGTTTGCAGGGATGATCGACCCGTTGCGGCCTGGAGCGCGCGAGGCCGTCCGCGCCTGCCGCGAAGCGGGAGTGCGTACTTGCATGATCACCGGCGACCATCCGGTGACCGCGCTTGCTATTTCACGCGACCTGGGTCTCGCGAGTGAACCCCACCAGGTGGTCACGGGCAGTGAGTTGGCGAGGATGTCGCCGGCGGAAATGGATGAGTCGATCGCGACAGCGCGCGTCTTCGCACGTGTCGCCCCTCATCAGAAGTTGGAACTCGTCGAATCAGCGCGTCGAATCGGTCATTTCGTCGCGGTAACCGGGGATGGCGTCAACGACGCACCAGCGCTCCGTGCTGCGAACATCGGCGTGGCGATGGGCAAGTCGGGAGCGGACGTGGCGCGCGAAGCCGCCGATCTAGTCATCAGCGACGACAACTTTTCCACGATCGCTGCCGGCATCGAAGAGGGTCGGGTAGCGTACGACAATGTTCGTAAGGTGATCTATCTGCTGATCTCGACCGGGGCCGCGGAGGTCGTTCTCGTCGTCCTGGCACTGCTCGCTGGGCTGCCACTCCCGCTTCTGCCGGTACAGCTTCTCTGGCTGAACCTGGTTACCAACGGCATTCAGGACGTGGCTCTGGCGTTCGAGCCGAGTGAAGGAGATGTGCTCAGCCGGGCACCGAGGCCGCCGTCGGAACGCATCTTCAATCGGCTGATGATCGAAAGAACCATCGTTGCCGCACTGGTCATGGGATTCGTGGGCTTTGGTGCGTTCTGGTGGATGCTACGCGCTGGTTTGACGGAAGTGGAGGCACGCAACTCCCTGCTGATGCTCATGGTGCTGTTCGAAAGTGTTCACATCGGGAATTGTCGTTCCGAGACGAAGTCCGCGCTGCGACTGTCGCCCTTCCGCAGCCCGATCCTGCTCGGCGGCGCGCTGTTCGCATTGTTGGTTCATTTCGGCACGATGTTTGTGCCGTTGGGGCAAGAGGTCCTGCGCGTCGAGCCTCTCGACTTGACGACCTTGGCCTGTTTGTGGGCACTGGCATTGAGCATCTTCTTCGCAATGGAGATCCACAAGTGGACGTGGGCGATGCGTGAGCACGGCAGGGTGGCGCCCTAGCTTCTCGGGACGGAGCGGATTTGACGATGCTCGAGAGCCCCTTCGCAGAGGTCGCGGCCCTGCTCCTGGCCGCCGCACCCGTCGCGTCGCGTTCCGCGGGCTCTGGAGGGCACGGGAGCGGCTACACTGCGCGCGTGGTCGAGACGCTCACACTCGCGGTCGAGCGCCCGGGACTCGTCGAGTTCACCGAGCAGGTCCAGGACGTGGTCGGTCGCGCCGGGGTCGGCGACGGGCTCTGCACGCTGTTCATCCAGCACACGTCGGCGAGCCTGATGGTCCAGGAGAACGCAGACCCGTCGGCGGTTCGCGATCTGGAGCGCTGGCTCGACCGCCTGGTTCCCGCCGGCGACCCGCTGTACACCCACACGCACGAGGGCGACGACGACATGCCGGCGCACATCAAGTCCGCGCTCACGGCCACGTCGCTCTCGATCCCGGTGATCGGCGGCCGACTGGCGCTCGGTACGTGGCAGGGCGTGTTCCTCTGGGAGCATCGGCGCAGTCGTGGCCGCCGGAACGTGGTGGTCCACGTAGGCGCGTGACGGCCGGCGGTTCCGCAGCACCGCCAGCGTCGGTGATCGCACGCGTTCCCGGCTGGGCGGGTCGCGCGGACCTGCGGGTCGCACCGCTCGAGGGCGGCTGGACCAACCAGAACTTCCGCGTCGACCTGGGCTCCGAGTCGTTCGTGCTGCGTGTCGCGGGCGCACACGGCGCGTTGCTCGGGATCGACCGGCAGGCCGAGCGACAGGCGCTCGACCGCGCCGTGGGCAGCGGGCTCGGACCCGAGGTCACCGCGTTCCTGTTGCCCGAGGGACACCAGGTCACGCGCTTCATCCACGGCCGCACCTTCCCCTGGGACCGCGCGCCTTCGGCGGACGACGCGCTCCGCATGGTCGCGGCCGCGCGAGAGATCCACGGGTTCCCGGCGTCGGGCGCGGCGTACTCGTCGTTTCGCTCGGTCGAGCGATACCTGCGATCCACGCAGGAAGCTGGAGGAACCCTGCCGGCAGACATCGCTTCGCTGCGCGAACGCGCCGGCGCGGCGGAAGCCAGGTCCGACGCACGCGCCGATCCGTCCCGCTACTGCCACAACGACCTGAGCCTGGGGAACTTCGTCGAGGATGACTCGGGCCGGTTGCGCGTGCTCGACTGGGAGTACGCGGGCGTGGGCGATCCGTTCTTCGACCTCGCGACGCTGGTCGTCGGACACGGCCACGATGCGGATGCCGAGCAGGCGCTGCTCGCGGCCTACTGCGTGGGTTCGGTCCGGGATCCGGACCGTGAGCGCTTGCGCGACATGAAGCTGATGTACGCGCTGCGCGAGGCGACGTGGGCCGAGCTGCACTGGTCACTCTGCCAGGGCGCGGGTCCGCTGGCTGCCGAGTTTCGCGGCGCCGCTGACGACTTCTTCGAGCGCGCTCGAAGAATGGACTGAATCACGCGTGGAGTACATCGAGCCTGCCGCGACCGTGCTCGGCATCATCAGCGTCGCGCTGCTGGTGCGTCAGAACATCTGGTGCTGGCCGACCGGCATCGTGATGGTCACGCTCTACATCTTCATCTTCTACGACGCGCGGCTCTACTCCGACATGGGTCTGCAGGTCGCCTACGTGTTCATGCAGGCCTACGGCTGGTACCACTGGGTCAACGGCGTTCCACGAGCGGACGCGCAGCTCCCGGTGACGCGCGTGGCGCGTAGCGCGGCGCTCGCCTGGCTCGGTGCGATCGGCGTCGGTACCGTCGGACTCGGCTACGCGGTCGACACCTACACCAACGCCGACCTGGCGTACTGGGACGCGGCGACGACAGTGATGAGCCTGGTCGCCCAGTTCCTGCAGGCGCGAAAGATCCTAGAGTGCTGGGCGCTCTGGATCGCGGTCGACGTGCTGGCGGTCGGCATCTACGCGTACAAGGGGCTGTACATGACCACCGTGCTGTACACGGTGTTCCTCGGCCTCGCGACCTGGGGCTACCTGGAGTGGCGCCGGACTTTGGCGGCGAAGCGCTGACGAAAATCCAGCGGCACCGGGCGCACCCGGACGTTGACGCGGGAGGCTCGCCATTGGCAGGCTATGCGCCGACATCCGCGCGACCCGTGGATGCGGGATTTCGACAGGAGATGCCTGCCATGTTCGACTGGGCCAGCGTACTGCCCCCGAAACGCAACGAGTACGCGGGCAGCTCGTTCGCCTTCTACTTCCTGATCCTGCTCGGCTGCATGTTCACGTTCCGCGGCACCGTGCACTACTTTGCGCCGGACGGAGGCTCGGGGATCATCGCGGGCATTCCGCTGGAGACCTACCCGGCGGGCGCGGTCCAGGCCATCGTCAACAGCTTCGGCGTCTACGGGATCGGTCACCTGCTCGAGGCGGGGATCGTCTGGCTGGTGATCTTCCGGTATCGATCCCTGATCCCGATCACCTACGCCTTCATCATGTGCGGCCAGATCCTGGGCGTCGTGCTGCTGTCCGTGAAGCCTTTGCCCGTGGTTCCGCCCGGGCAGATCGGCGTGTACGTCCTGCTCCCGTTGACCGCCATCGCATTCTTGCTGTCGGTCCGGAAGCCGGCGACGGCGTCAGAGCGTACGGCAGGGACCGCCGCCCAACAGAACCACGCCTAGCCAAGGAGAACCGAATGCTGAAGCTCCACTTCGCCCCGAACTCCCGCGCCGGCCGCATCGTCTGGCTGCTGGAGGAACTGGGCCTCGAGTACGAGCTGAACAAGATGGCCTTCCATCCGAAGGACCTGAAATCCGAGGAGCACCGCCGGCGCCATCCGCTCGGACGCGTTCCCGTTCTCGACGATGGCGACGTCTCGATCTACGAGTCCGGCGCGATCGTGGAGTACGTGATGGCGCGGTACGGAGACGGCGGCCTGAAGCCGGCGGTAGACGCACCCGAGTTCCCGGAGTACTTGCAGTGGTTCCACTACTGCGAGGGCATGGTCATGCCGCCGATCAACACGATCATGGTGCACTCGGTGTTGCTGCCGCCGGACCGTCGGAACCCGGAGACCCTCGCCCAGGCGCAGCGACTGCTGGGCCGGGCCGTCGCGCCCGTCGACGCCGCGCTCGAAGGCCGCGAGTACCTGATCGGCGACTTCTCGGCGGCCGACATCATGCTCGGCCACTCGCTCTTCATGGCCAACCGCCTCGGCCAGGTGTCGGACGATCTAGCCAACCTGAAGGGCTACGTGAAGCGCCTCGAGGACAGGCCGGCGTTCCAGACCGCGATCAACCTGTAGGACCCGCCGAATCGAGCGGATCGGTCGGCATGAAGCTCGGGTGCGATCTCGATCAGGGGCCCTTCAGGAACCTGCACGCGAGGTCCCCGAGGTCCTGTCGGCCGCTGCATTCGCCCGGCGTCGCTTCCGGGCTGGCGCCGATCGGCGTCGGCGCGCCCGGGGCCAGGATGTGCAGGCCCCAGCGCTCCGACAGGTCCCGCAGCGCGGCCACGCCGCGGACGCTGTTCCCGCTCGGGTCGACGAGGGGCGAGTAGACGGCGACGCCGAAGCGGCCGGGCACGACAGCGATGACGTTGCCGCTGACCCCGCTCTTGGCCGGCAACCCCACGCGCGAGAACCACTCGCCGGACCCGTCATACAGGCCCGCCGTCACCATCGCGGAGAGCACGTGCTTCACGTGCTGCGGCGCGAGTGCGCGCTCGCCCGTGACGGGATTCGCGCCCCCGTTCGCCAGCGTCGCCGCCATGACGGCCAGGGTGCGGGCCGACACCTGCTGCGACGTCGACCTGAGATAGCGCGAGACGACGGCTCCGACGCCTTCCCGATCCGGGACCTCGAAGCAGCCGGCAGGCGAGTCGGGTCGGCACGGTACCTGGAAGAGGTCGTACTCCAGCAGACTGTCGGCGAGCGCCAGGCTCCCCTCGCTGTTCGCGATCTCGAAGTCGTAGACCTGCAGGCTCAGCGGGACCTCCGCACCGGCGAAGCGCGCGAACGCATCCTGCACGCGCCGCCACTTGTCGTCGTCATCTCGACCGCGAATCGTCGCCATCGTGGCAAGGGCCCCGGCGCTGACCATCGGGTTCTGGCGGCGACGGGCCCGGACCGAGGATGCGATCAGCGAGTCGAAGGGGAGGCCGGTCGCGTTCACACCGACCCTCTCGAGCAGGGTCTCGAGGCCGTGATCGGCGAGGGCGAGGCCATAGGTGAACGGCTTGGCCGTGGACTGGATCGGGAAGCTGCGCTCGGCGTCGCCGGCCGTGAAGACCTCGCCCGAGACCGTCACGAGCGCGATGCCGAACCAGGCCGGGTCCACTGGATCGGCGCCCGACGCATAGACCACTCCCCCGCGCTGGTCGCGGTGTGCGGTGAGCAATGCGTCGAGCGTCGCGTCGACGTCGGCGGTGGCCGGGGCGGGCGCGGATGCGGATGCGGATGGAGCGGCCGGAACCGGCGCATGCTGGGTCTGGGCGCAGGCGACGCCGACGAGGAGCAGCCAGACGAGCGGACGGGCGAGCGCGAGCCGGGAGATCATGGATCCTGCGAGCCCTCTAGATGAACTTCCCCGGCACCGCGCAGAGGGCGGCGTAGGCGCCGAACGCGACGCCGCCGATGATGCCGACGCCGGCCGGCGCTTCGGGGAAGAGCCAGCTGGTCGCGACCGGACCGGCGACCACGAACGCGGCCATCACTCCGTAGCCCATGGGGCGGGAGCGGACCTCGACGACGATCTTCTGGACCAGGGTTCGCTTGACCGGGGTTTCGGGCGTGGAGTCCATCGGCGGCACCATCCTGCGGTTTCCCCGTGTGCGAAGCGCGGCGACGAATCCGAGGGTGGGGACGTAGCCTCGGCGGGCACCACGATAGCCGTTCCGCGCAGCGGGGGCTCGCGGGGCGAGGGATCTGCGGTGGGCTTGCGAGACCCTCCAGTGATGTAGCAGGCTGCGGGCGCATGCGGTTTCCCCTACCCCGAATCGCGCGGCCGGCGCTCGCCGCGCTGCTGGCCGCCCTGCTTCCGCTCGCCGCCGTGGCACAGACGGCGGCGCCCGAGGGCACGGCTGCGACCGAGCCTGCGCCGCCAGTCGAGAAGCCCGAGCCGTCGCTCGCCGAGGTGGTCGGCGATGCGGGTGCGGCCGAGGCGCAGCTGCGCCAGCTCGAGACCGACCTGACGCCCGACGCCGCGACCCAGGAGCTGGCCGCCCTGATTCCCGAGGCCGTCTCGCAGATCGAGGAGCGCGCCGAGACTGCGAAGCAGCGCATCGAGCAGGCGACCCAGATGCGCCAGCTCGAGGACATGGAGAGCCGTTGGCTGGCCGAGCAGGCGCGCGTGGAGGGCTGGCGCAGCCAGACGACGGGCCGCGCGCTGGCGATCAGTGAGAGCCTGGCACGCGTCGCCGAGCTGACGGGCGTCTGGGAGAAGACGCGTGAGCAGGCCAAGGAGCTGGGTGCACCGGCCACCGTGCTCGAACGCATCGGCAGCACGCTGCAGGCTGCCCAGATCACGCGCGACAAGATCACCGACATGCGCGCCCAGACGCTCGAGAGCCAGGCCGCGATCGGCGGTGTGCTCGGCGTGGTCGCCGACGTGCTCGAGCGCAGCAAGCGCGCCAAGCAGGCCATCCGCGGCGGACTGCTCGGCACGGACAGCCTGCCGATCTGGGCGGCCATCGCGGCTCGAGAGGACCTCGGCGACATCCTGGACCGGGCCGTCGCCGAACGCCGCGC
>JAFDDB010000036.1 GCA_019311115.1 Deltaproteobacteria bacterium | reverse complement strand
CCCGAGCCCGGCACGACCGCCACGCGGCCGAGAGTGCGGCCCCGGTCGCCGGCCACGCGCGGGCTCCCCGCTCCGAGCGCCTCACCGGCCCGATCGGCCAGGGAGCCCAGCGTCGTCCCCGGGGGCGGCGTGCCGACCCGCCCGATCAGGGCCGCGTCGCCGCGCCGGTCCAGCACGTCGTAGGCCGGCTCCTCGTAGGGGTGGGCGTTCACGAGGGCCGCCAGCACCTCCGCCTCGCGCGCGCGGGGCGCGACGAACTCGAGCCGCACCTCGGGCTCCCGGTTCAACTGGCCCACGCGCCCGGCGGCCGGCCGGGTGCCCCGCCCGGCGTGGAAGCTCCCCACGCCCGGGCTGCGGAACGAGCAGTGCGAGTAGTTGCCGACGCGCGCGCCCCCCGCCGCCGCCACGGCGTCGAGGATCGCGTCCGCGGCCTCGTCCGGAACGAAGGCCGCGACCTTCAGCGTCTCCGCACCGTGGAGCGGCGCGAAGCCGCGGACGTCGTCGAGCCCCAGCGCAGCCGCCAGGGCGTCCGACGCTCCGCCGGGCGCTACGTCGAATGCGGTGTGGACGGCCGCGACGGCGGTGCCGGCCCGCGCAAGCCGAAGCGCGTGGCCTCCCGGGCCGGGCCCGGCCAGCAGACCGCGCAGCGGCCGGAAGATCAGCGGGTGGTAGGCGACGAGCAGGTCGAGGCCGTCCGCCTCGGCTCGCGCCACCACGGGGCCCGTCACCTCGTGACAGACACCGACTCGACGAGCGGGCGCCGCGGGGTCGCCGACCTGCAGGCCGACCGGATCCCACGCCGCGGCGCGGGAGAGTGGCACGCGCTCGGCGAGCGCCGCCAGCAGTTCGTCTACGGAGCGCGCGTGAGCCACGCGCCGATGATACGGGAACGCCGCGGGCTATTCGGTCTCGCTGAACACGGCGACGAGCCCGATCACGACCGGCAGGCACATCACCGTCATGAAGGCACCGAAGAGGATCAGCAGGTCGAAGGAGTTCTGTTCCACCGGGGTTCTCCTGGGCGACTCCGTCTGCGGAGGCGGGCGTAGCCTACCCGAATCGCCTAGGCTGCGCCGCATGCCCAGGCTTCGATCGCTACGGGCGAGCCTCGTCGTTGCCGCGAGCCTGGTGCTCGTCGGCATCCTCGGGAGCGGCTGCGCCACGAAGTACCCCGAGAACAAGTGCGAGATCCGCGTGCTGCAGCTCGAGAAGTTCGACGAGCGCCCCGGCGTCTTCGACATCAGCTACATCGTGGCGGGCGACGCCGGCACCGAGGCCATGGTCTCGCTGGCCGCGCGCAAGCCCTCCGGCGAGTACATCGCCGGCCTGGGCGTGAAGGTCGGCCCGGGCCCCTTCAAGGCCGCCGTAGACCAGAAGCTCACCGCCCGCCCCGCGGGCCTGGTCGTCCTGCTGGAAGTGAAGCAGGCCCGCTGCAGGACCGACGCAAAGCTCCCCTAGGACCGGTCCGCGTCAGTCCTCGCAAGACCCATGCGACGCCGCCAGAGGCGAGCGACCCGGTCGCTCGCCGTGCGGCAAGGCGGGCTTCGCCCGCCGTTAGGCCGCTAAGAAGAAGAGACGCGCCAGCGGTCGCCGGCGTAGATGAGCTCTTCCAGTTGGCCGGCGCCTCCAGCGGCGACGGCGGCCTCGCCCTGGGCCAGGGTCTCGCGCTCGAAGACGGGGCGCTCGACCGAGCGGAACACGCCGATCGGCGTCGGGAAGCCGGGCCGCGGGTGCTCGGAGAGCAACGCCGCCAGCATCGTGCTCTCGGCGTCCTCACGGTGGACGATCTCGATGGCGCCGTTCTCGTCGCCGACCCGGCCGGGAACGAGTACCAGCCGGTCGGGGTCGAGCTTGAGGATCTTCTCGCGCTCGCGGCCGTAGACGAGCTTCTCGCCGTCCTCGAGCATGAGCACCTCGTCCTGCTTGGTGTCTCGGTCCTTGAGCGGTGCGAAGGCGCCGTCGTTGAAGACCGGGCAGTTCTGGTAGATCTCGAGCAGGGCCGCGCCCGGGTGCTCGGCCATGCGGCGGATCATCTGCTGCAGGTGCTGGACCTCGGTGTCGACGGCGCGGGCGACGAACGTGGCGCTCGATCCGAGAGCCAGGGCCGGCGGCGAGAAGGGCGGCGACACCACGCCGCTCGGCGACGACTTGGTGCGCTGGCCGACATCGGAGGTCGGCGAGTACTGGCCCTTGGTCAGGCCGTAGACCTTGTTGTTGAAGAGCAGGATCTTCACGTCGACGTTGCGCCGCAGCGCGTGGATCAGGTGGTTGCCCCCGATCGACAGCGCGTCGCCGTCGCCGGTCACCACCCAGACACTGAGTTCGGGCCTCGCGAGCTTGAGCCCCGTCGCGATCGCGGGCGCGCGGCCGTGGATCGTGTGGAAGCCGTAGGTGTCCATGTAGTACGGGAAGCGCGAGCTGCAGCCGATCCCCGAGATGAAGACGATGTTCTCCTTGGCGATGCCCAGGTCCGGCATCAGCTTCTGGAGCTGCGCCAGGATCGCGTAGTCACCGCAGCCCGGACACCAGCGCACGTCCTGATCGGACGTGAAGTCCTTCTTCGTGTAGCGGCGCTCGCCGGCTCCCGGAACGGCACTCATGCGCGTAGCTCCTTGGCGGCCGCGGGCCCGATCAGCCGGCGCGCCGCCTCGACGACCTCGCGCACCATGAACGGCGTCCCGTCGACCTTGTTGAGCCCTTCCAGGTCGAGGAGCGTGCGCGCGCGCAGCAGCATGCGCAGCTGGCCGGGGTTCAGCTCCGGGATCAGCACGCGCCGGTAGCGGCGCAGCACCTCGTCGATATCGGATTGCAGCGGGTTCAGGTAGCGAAGCTGGGCGTGGCCGACGCGGTGGCCCTCGCCGCGCAGCGACTGCGCGGCCTGGCGGAGCGCACCGTACGTCCCACCGAAGCCGACCAGCAGCAGATCTCCCTCGGCGTCTCCGTACACGTCGACGGGCGGCAGGCGATCCGCGATCTTCGCGATCTTGGCGGCCCGCATGGCGTTCATGTGTCCGTGGTTCGCCGGGTCGTACGACACGTCGCCCGTCACGTCCTGCTTCTCGAGCCCGCCGATGCGGTGCTCGAAGCCGGGCGTTCCGGGCGGGGCCCAGGGGCGCGCCAGCGTGTCGGGATCGCGCAGGTAGGGCGCGAAGGTCTCCGCGTCGGTGCGGAAGCCGGGCTCGATCGGCGCCAGGTCCGAGATCTCGGGAAGCCGCCACGGCTCGGCGCCGTTCGCCAGGGTGTTGTCGGACAGCAGCACGACCGGGCACATGTGCTGGGTCGCGAGGCGCACCGCCTCGATCGCCATGTCGAAGCACTCGGACGGACGGGCCGGCGCGATCACGGCGACGGGCGACTCGCTGTTGCGCCCGAAGATCGCCTGCAGCAGGTCGCCCTGCTCGGGCTTGGTGGGAAGCCCGGTGGACGGCCCGCCGCGCTGTACGTCGATCAGCACCAGCGGAAGTTCCGCCATCACGGCCAGGCCGACGCCCTCCTGCTTGAGCGCGAAGCCGGGTCCCGAGGTTCCGGTCACGCCGATCGCGCCCCCGAACGACGCCCCGATCGCCGCGGTCACCGCCGCGATCTCGTCCTCGGCCTGGAAGGTGGTCACCGGATAGCGCTGGTGCGCCGCCAGGTAGTGGAGGATGTCGGACGCGGGCGTGATCGGGTAGCTCGCGTAGACCATCCGGCGGTCGGCGAGCAGCGCGGCCGCCACCAGTCCCGTCGCCAGTGCCTCGTTGCCGGTGACGTTGCGGTACTCGCCGGGCTCGAGGTCCGCCGCCGGCACGTGGTAGCGCGACTTGAAGGCCTCGGTCGTCTCACCGTAGGCGTGGCCGGCCTTGAACGCCTTCACGTTGGCCTCGGCCACCTCGGGGCGCGCGCGGAACTTGGCGCGGATCGACTCGACCTCGCGCTTCTCGTCGCGCCCGTAGAGCCAGAACACCAGACCGAGCGCGAAGAAGTTGCGGCAGCGCTGGACGTCGCCGGGCGACAGGCCGCTGCCCTTGAGCGCGACGGTGACCGCCCGGGTCATGTCGACCGGAATCAGCTGGTAGCCCGACAGCGAGTCGTCCTCGAGCGGGCTCACCTCGTAGCCCGAGAGCTGCAGGTTGCGCTTCTTGAACGCGCCGGAGTCGACGATCAGCAGGCCACCGGGCTCGAGCGTGGACAGGTTCGTGCGCAGCGCGGCCGGGTTCATCGTGATGAGCACGCCGGCGGCATCGCCGGGCGTGAAGATCTCAGAGGACGAGAACTGGAGCTGGAAGCCCGACACGCCGTAGGTGGTCCCGGCGGGTGCGCGGATCTCCGCGGGGAAGTCCGGGAACGTCGCGATGTCGTTCCCCGACAGCGCGACGGCCCGCGTCAGCTCGGTGCCCGTCAGCTGCATGCCGTCGCCGGAGTCGCCGGCGAAGCGAATCACGATGGACTCGACTTCCTCGATCTTCCCCGAGTTCGCGCCTGGTCCGGTGCTGGACATCTGCTGTTCGACCGCGTCTCCGCTTACGTCTCCGCGCACTTCTCATCGCAGGAGCAACTCGTCAGAGAATCTGGATTCGCACTCCGCCGGGGGTCTCGCGAACCGCCCGGAGCATACCGCGCAAGGTGCTAGACTGCCCGCCGTCGCGGCCCTCCGACGCTGCTCCGAAGCACGGCCGCAGACCGCGGAACCCCTGCGAATCCCTACCGATCCCTACCAATTCGAGTGGAGCCTACCCCATGCGAGACGTCTACATCATCGAGGCCGCCCGAAGCCCCATCGGCCGCCGGGGCGGCGACCTCGCCGCCATGCACCCCGCCGACCTGCTCGGAGCCGTCCAGCAGGGCGCCGTCGACCGCGCCAACCTCGATCCCGGCCAGATCGGACAGCTGATCGGCGGCTGCGTGTCCCAGGTGGGCGAGCAGTCGTTCGACATCACGCGGACCGCGTGGCTCTCGCGCGGGCTCCCGCTCGAGGTCCCGGCCACGACGATCGACAGCCAGTGCGGCTCCAGCCAGCAGGCGACGACCCTGGCCGCCGGGCTGGTGGGCTCGGGTCTCGAGGACGTGGTGATGGCCTGCGGCGTCGAGATGATGACGCGGGTTCCGCTCGGATCGAACATGCAGGGCGGGTCGCCGCTCTCCAAGTCCTACGGCGAGCACTACGCCTTCAAGAGCCAGTTCCAGGGCGCGCAGATGATCGCCGAGGAGTACGGGATCACCCGCGACGACACCGACCGCTTCGGCCTCCGCAGCCAGGAACTGGCGGCTGCGGCCTGGGAGGCCGGGTACTTCGACGCCGAGGTCGTCCCCGTGGAAGCGCCCGTGGCCGACGCCGAGGGAAAGCTCACCGGCGAGATGCGGACCGTGACGCGCGATGGCGGACTGCGGAAGACCTCGCTCGAGAAGTTGGCCGCGCTCGACCCGGCGCCCGGCAACGACCTGCACACGGCGGGCACGTCGTCGCAGGTCTCCGACGGTGCCTCCGCGGTGATCGTGGCCTCGGAAGAGGGAGTCAAGCGACTCGGCGCAACGCCGCGAGCGCGCATCGTCACGTCGACGCTCGTCGGCGTCGACCCGGTGACCATGCTCAAGGGGCCGATCCCGGCCACGCGCAAGGTGTTGAAGACCGCGGGGCTGTCGATCGAGGACATGGACACCTGCGAGGTCAACGAGGCCTTCGCGTCCGTCGTGCTCGCGTGGATGAAGGACTGCAAGCCGGTCGAGTCGCGCGTCAACCCGCAGGGCGGCGCGATCGCGATCGGCCACCCGACGGGCTGCACCGGCGCGCGCCTGATCACGACGGCCCTGCACACGCTGGAGCGGACGGGCGGACGCTACGGACTGATCTCGATGTGCTGCGGCGGCGGACTCGGGACGGGGACGATCATCGAGCGTCTCTGAGCCGACCTGGTTCGCGTAGTCGAGGCTCGGGCGCCGGGCTTTCGGCCGACGCGGCCGCCCCTCAGGCGCCCGGCCGCGCGAGTCCCCAGAAGCGCACCTGCACCGAGCCGGGGGGCAGGTTCCTGGGCCGCGTGTCGACGAGCGCGACCTGGAACTCCAGGTCGCCGGACTGGGCCAGCATGTCCTCGCTCTCGAAGCGCAGACCGCGCAACCGGCTGGCACCCACCCACACCTCCATGTGTCCGACCAGGAACTCACCCCGGTAGACGAGCGCGTGCACCACCGCGCCGCGGGTCGGTGCGGTGGCGAACTCGAGGTCGATCGTCGCGGCCCCCGGCGCGCCCTGGGGGTCGAAGCGGAAGCGGGGCGCGAGGCGGCTGCCCGGCCCCAGGTTCAGCACGCCCCCGTCGCGCAGGCGATCGCGCTCGAGGAGCGCGAGCTTGAGCAGCCGCGCAGCCCGGGGCTGGAGCACGGCCGCGGTCCACTGGGCCACGATCGCCTCGGGCAGCGCGCCGTCGCGCGCGTGCAGCGAGGCGAGCGCCTCCCAAAGCGCCGCGCTCGCCGGCTGCTCGCGCACCGCGCGCTCGAGGGCGGCCCGAGCCAGGTCGAGGCGGTCACTCGGCGCGTCGGGGTCGCTCGCGACCTCGAGAGCCAGCCGCGTGAGCAGTGGCAGGGGCGCCCCGCGTTGGAGCACCTGGTCGACGACGATGGCGCGCGACGCTGGATCCGGATCGGCGATGCGCCAGCCTCCCCAGGCCAGCCCCCCGGCCCAGATGACCGCGGTCGCGGAGAGCGCGATCCGCGTCGCCCAGCGCGGCTCTTCGCGTAGCTCGACCAGGTCGTCGCGCCCGATCGCCGCGGCCGCGGCCACCCAGCCTGCGGCGAGGCCGCCGATGTGCGCCAGGTGGTCGAGGTTGTCTACGCGGATCTCGGACGCGACCTGCGCGGCCGCGAGTGCTAGGCCGAGCCAGAGCGGAACGCGCAGGTCCGCGGGCAGCTGCTCGCGCCGGGCCAGGTTCACGTAGGCCAGCGCGGCGACGACCCCGAACACGGCGGTCGACGCGCCGAGCGAGAGCAACGTGTACTGCGAGAGGCTCGCCAGCGCCGCTCCTCCGAGCGCCGAGAACAGCAGCACGAAGGCGGTGCGCGCCGGACCGAGCACCGCCTCGAGGCGCGGGCCCAGCACCATGAACATCATGCCGTTCATGTACATGTGGCCGATGCCGGCGTGCAGCAGGTTCGCCGTGACGATGCGATAGAGCTCTCCGCGCTCGACGAGCAGGGGCGCGTTCGCACCGAAACGCGCCAGGCGGACAGGATCCCAGACCGTCACCCCGGCCATCGACTGAGCGACGAACGCCGTGAAGATCAGGGCCACGAAGCCCCAGGTGGCCCACGGGCGAGCGTTGGCGTTGAGCGACAGGCGGGCCCGCTCGGCCAGCGCGTGCAGGCGCTCGGCACCGTCGGGCAGCGCGCCCATCCTCTCGCGCACGCATGCCGCGATCTCGGCGACCGACTCGCCGCGAACCAGCCGCGCCGCCGGGTAGCGGAATGGCAGGCGACCGCGCACTCCGAGCATCACGCCCCGGCCGCCCTCCGCGACCGCTACGTCGAAGATCCGCTCGTAGGGCACCCGCAGGCAGCGGCGCGAGATCAGGAACCGCGGCGCGTACAGGGCGTCCGCGCGGCATTCGATCGCGGGCGGAGGCCAGCGTCGCGGGATCGCCCACAGCGCGGCGACCGGCAGCATGAGCAGTGCGCTCAGCCGGACGAGGTCGGCGACCTCCCGCCCGGGCGCGAGCTGGGCCAGCGCGGCGAGAACCAGCGCGAAGGACGCCGCCAGTGCCACGGCCAGCGTGAACGGCCGCTCGGGCCAGAGGGGCTGCCGGCCGAATTCGGCCCGCAGCAACAGCTCCCCCGGATCGTCTCCCCCCACCGGGCCCGCGTCAGTCCACCGCCAGCTCTCGCCGCGCGTACTCGGTGACGGCGGCGTAGTCCGCCTTGCCGTTCGCGGCGCGCCCGAGCCGGTCGATCCGCAGGACGCGCTTGGGCACCTTGAACCCCGCCAGCCGCTCCCGCACGTGGTCGCGCAACCCGTCCTCGTCGAGGCGCGCACCCTCCGCCAGCTGCACGACGCCCGTCACGGCCTGTCCCCAGCGGTCGTCCGCCAGGCCCACCACGAGTGCGTCGTCGACGTCGGGATGCGTCTTCAGTACCTCCTCGACCTCCTCGGGATACACCTTCTCGCCCGCCGTGTTGATGCAGACGGAGCCCCGTCCCAGCAGCGTCAGCGTGCCGTCGAGCTCCACGCGGCACCAGTCCCCCGGGATCGAGTAACGCACGCCGCCGATGGTCCTGAAGGTTTGCGCGGTCTTCTCCGCGTCCTTGTAGTAGCCGAGCGGGATGGCGCCGCTGCGCGCCACGAAGCCGGGCTCGCCGCTGCCGGGCGCGATCTCCTCGTCCCTCTCGCTGAAGACCTTCACGTGCTCACCGATCTGGAAGCGCGCCGTCTTCACCTCGCCCTGCGACGTCATGACCGAGCTGCCGAAGCCAACGGCTTCCGACGAACCGAACGAGTCCACGAGCATCACCGGCGGGTGGTGGCCGAGGATTCCGCGCTTCACCTCGGTGCTGAACATGACGCCCGACGAGACGATCAGCTGCAGCGAGTCGAGCCTGTAGCGGCCGGGGCTCTCGTCGAGCGCGCGCAGCATGGGCTTTGCGAAGGCGTCGCCGACGATGGCCAGCGAGTTCACGCCGTGCTTCTCGACGACGCCCCAGAGCTCGTCGGGGTCGAACCCCGGAGACTCGAGCGTCACCACACAGCCGCCGCCGAGCAGTGTCCCGATCGCGGTGAAGAGCCCCGTCCCGTGCATCAGCGGACAGGCCGGAAGCTGGCGCGGACCGGCGCCGCGTTCGGCGATGCCGGAGCGGTGGGCCGCGAGGTCCTCGGGCCGCATGTTGCCGTTGGCCGCGCTGGCGCCCCCGCCGAGCGCTTCCCAGAGATCGCCCTGCGGCCACATCACGCCCTTGGGCATGCCCGTGGTGCCGCCCGTGTAGAGCAGGAGCAGGTCGTCGCCGGAGCGCTCGACGTCGAGCGCAGAGCCGTCGCCGGGCGCGGCCAGCTCCTCGTAGCTCTCGGCGAAGCCCGCCATCGGCGCGCCGTCGTCCACCTGGATCCAGGTACCGACGTCGAGGCCCGAGCGCAGCTTGTCGGCGACCTCGGCGAACTCGCCGGCGAACACGACGGCACGCGCGTCGGAGTTCTCGAGGATGTAGCGGAGCTCCTCCTCGCGGTAGCGGAAGTTCACGTTCACGTGGACCAGGCCGGCCTTGAAGCAGGCGGCCAGGGTCTCGAGGTAGGCCGGCTGGTTCCGCAGGTAGAACGCGACCTTGTCGCCTCGCTGGAGCCCGCGGGCCAGCAGCTGCCGGGCCAGCGCATTCGAGCGCGCGTCGAACTCCGACCAGCTCCGCGTCTGCTCGCCGTAGATCAGGGCCGGCGCGTCGGCCGGAACCGCCCCCGCGACCGCATCCAGGATGTCACCCATGTTCCAGCTCATCTCGTCTCCCGCTCCTTCCCTCTTCTACTGCCGCCCCCGGGCACCCGGCACGGAGGGCGGCATGATACAAGACCCGGAAGCCACCCCGGCGCCGATAGGTGAAGGGGGATGGGGGAGGGACAGATGCGCACCAACCGCGCGGCGATCGCCGCCGCACTGGCCGCCGCAATCGCAGCGGCCTCCGCGGGGACGGCCTGCTCGCCGGCCGGTGAGCAGGGGGAGACGGGCGAAGCGGCGGTCGACGCGCTGCACCGCGACTCGATCGTGGTCGACACGCACTCCGACACCACGCCCTGGTTCCAGGACCCGGAGTGGGACTTCGCCGCGCGCCACGAGACGGGCGACATGGACCTGCCGCGCATCCGCGAGGGCGGACTCGACGTCCAGTTCTGGTCGATCTACCTGGGCCGTCGCGAGGGCGACGGGCGCGCGATCCGCGAGGCGCTCGAACGGATCGACGCCGTCTACGAGATGATCCGCCGGCATCCCGGCCAGACGGAGTTGGCGAAGACCGAGGCCGACATCCGCCGGATCGTCGCGGACGGCAGGATCGCCAGCCTGATGGGCGTCGAGGGCGGGCACATCATCGAAGACAACCTCGCCGTGCTGCGCACCTTCCAGCGCCTGGGCGTGCGCTACATGACGCTGACGCACTCGTTCCACACCGGCTGGGCCGACTCGTCGGGCACGACGAAGGTGCCCGAGCCGGTCCACGGCGGACTCACGTCTTTCGGCGAAGAGATCGTCCGCGAGATGAACCGCCTCGGCATGATGGTCGACGTGTCGCACGTGTCGGACGACACCTTCGCCGACACGATCCGCGTCTCGCGCGCTCCGGTGATCGCGTCGCACTCGTCGTGCCGCGCCGTCGCCGACCACCCGCGGAACATGACCGATGACATGCTCCGCGCGCTGGCGAAGAACGGCGGCGTGGTGATGATCAACTTCTATCCCTCGTACATCGACGTCGAGGTCGGCAAGCGAGCCCGCGAGCACTACGAGACGATCAAGGACCAGATGAACGAGATCCGCGAACGCGCGGGTGGCGACCTGCTGCTGCGCATGCGCGAGGGGCGCAAGCTCAACGCCGCGCACCCCTGGCCGCAGGCGCCCCTGTCGACGCTGCTCGACCACTTCGACCACGCGATCGCGGTGGCCGGCGCCGACCACGTGGGCCTGGGTGCGGACTGGGACGGCGTGCCGAGCATGCCGAGCGGGCTCGACGACGTGTCGAAGCTGCCGGCGCTGACGCACGGCCTGATCGAGCGGGGTCACTCGCCCGAGACGGTGCGCAAGGTGCTCGGCGAGAACCTGCTGCGCGTCATGCGCGAGAACGAACGCGTCGCCCGGGAGTTGGCCGGCTCCTGACACGGCCCCGGCGGCCGGACCCGCGCCCGTCCGTCAGCCGAGCCAGTTCCGGATGCTGGCCCGGCGGTAGTCGAAGACCGACGCGAGCATGGCGCGCACCGCGAGGCCGTGCGCGAGCCTGCCGATCGGGCCGAGCGGCAGCCCGTAGCGCACCACGTCGGTCACCAGAACGCCCTCGCCCACCTCGCTCTTCATGGGACGGAACCGGTGCGTGTGCTCCCACAGCTTGAAGGGCCCGCGCTCCTGCACGTCGACGAAGCCATAGGGGGGCTTCCACTCGGTGACCTGCGTGCGCCAGCGCAGCGGCAGGATGGCGAGGCGGATGCGGTAGTCCAGCCGCAGGCCCTCGCGCATCTCGACCGGAGTGGGCGTCAGCACGCGGAAGCCCATCCACGGCGGCGTGATGTCGGCCAGGTTGCCCGCGTCCGAGAAGAAGCCGAATACTCGGTCGAGATCGCCGGGAATCCACTGCTCACGCTCGAGTCGATATTCCCTCACTCCGCTCCCCGCTCCGCCCTGTTCCCCATACGCTGCCACGCCCCACGGGGCCAGTCGACCCGGGGGTCCGCCGGGGTGGCTCCCGGTCCCGTGGGCGGGGCCACGAAACGCCCCCCCCACCACGGCAGGCGTGCTGGTACCATGGAGCTGGCATCCGGCACGTGCGCGGGCCGGGTGGGACGGAAACCGACTTGGCAGCCGAGATGGTCGACCGGTTCTGGCGCCGGGCCGTGGAACGGCGGCTCGAGGTGCTGGAGAGCGACGAGCTTCGCATCGTCGAAGCGGGCGAGACCCGCAGCTTCGGCCGGGCGGAGGACAGCGGCGCCCTGCGAGCGACGCTCTTCGTCCACGACCCCCGCCTGTGGCGCGAGGTCGCCCTCCGCGGGACGCTCGGGGCGGCCGAGGCCTACCTGGACGGCCACTGGACGGCGGACGACGTGGTGGCCGTGGTGCGGATCTTCGCCCGCAACCTGGACATGCTGGCGAGCGTGGACTCGAGCCTCGGGCGGATCGGCGCGGCGGGCGCGCGCGTCCTGCACCGACTCAGGCGCAACAGCCGCCCCAACGCGCGCCGGAACATCGCCGCCCACTACGACCTGGGCAACGACTTCTTCGAGCTGATGCTCGACGAGAGCTGGACCTACTCGGCTGGGGTCTTCGAGACGCCGGAGACGACGCTGCACGAGGCGCAGATCGCCAAGTACGAGCGCGCCTGCCGCAAGCTCGACCTGCGCGCCGGGGATCACGTGCTCGAGATCGGCACCGGCTGGGGCGGGTTCGCGCTGCACGCGGCGCAACGCCACGGCTGCCGCGTCACGACGACGACGGTCTCGCGCGAGCAGTACGACTTTGCCGTCGAGCGCGTGGCGCGCGCGGGTCTCGCGGACACCGTCGACGTGCGTTTCGACGACTACCGCGACCTGCGCGGACGCTACGACAAGCTGGTCTCGATCGAGATGATCGAGGCCGTGGGACACGAGTACCTGAACGACTTCTTCCGCGTGTGCAGCGACCGGCTCGAGGCGGACGGACTGGCGCTGCTCCAGGCGATCACGCTCGCCGACCGCGACTACGAGGCGTCGGTGCGGACCACGGACTTCATCAAGCGGTACATCTTTCCCGGCGGGCAGCTGCCGTCGTTCTCCGCCATCCACGCGGCGCTGGCCCGCGCCACCGACTTCCGGCTGCTGCACGTCGAGGAGCTGAGCTCTCACTACGCCCGCACGCTCGCGGCGTGGCGCGAGCGTCTCGACCAGAACCTGCAGGGCGTGCGTGCGCTGGGGCTGCCCGACCGCTTCCTGCGCACGTGGGAGTTCTACCTGTGCTACTGCGAGGGCGGCTTCTCCGAGCGCGCCATCGGCGTCGCGCAGATCCTGCTCGAGAAACCGCGCGGCCGGCGCGAGCCGGTACTCGGCACGCTCTCGTAGCGCGCGAACGCGCGCTACCCGTCGGACACGCGCAGCACGCCGGAGCCCCGGATGCCGTCCTCCGCCAGCTGGCGCAGCGCCTGGTTGGCGTCCTCGAGCGGGAACTCCGTGGTGTGCGGGCGCAGGGGGATCTCGGCCGCGAGCTCGAGCAGCTCCACGCCGTCCTGTCGCGTGTTCGCCGTGACGCTCGTGAGCGTGCGCTCGTCGAACAGGTGCTTCGCGTAGTCGAGCGCCGGGATCGCACTCATGTGGATGCCGGCACAGGCCAGGGTGCCGCCCGGCGCCAGCGCCTCGAGCGCCGGGAGCACGAGTTCGCCGACGGGCGCAAACAGGATCGAGCCGTTCAGCGCTACCGGCGGCCGCTCGTCGGCTCCGCCCGCCCAGACGGCTCCGAGCTCCAGCGCCAGCTCGCGGGCGCGCACGTCCCGCGTGCACACGTAGACCTCGGCGCCCCGGTGGCGGGCGACCTGCAGACAGAGGTGGGCCGACGAGCCGAAGCCGTACAGGCCCAGCCGCTCACCGCGCCCGACGCGCGACCGGCGCAGCGCACGGTAGCCGATGATGCCCGCGCAGAGCAGGGGCGCCGCCTCGGCGTCGTTGAACACGTCCGGAATCGCGTACGCGAACTCGGCGGGCACGCGCACGCGCTCGGCGTATCCGCCGTCCACGTGCCAGCCGGTGAAGACCGGCGCGCGGCACAGGTTCTCTCGCCGGGCCAGGCACTCGGCGCAGCGCCCGCAGCTCCGGTGCAGCCAGGCGATGCCGACGCGGTCTCCCTCTGCGAACCTGCGCACCGCCGCACCCGACGCCACGACCCGGCCCACGACCTGGTGACCCGGGACGACGCGGTCGCTGCGCGGGGCGAGCTCGCCTTCGATCACGTGCAGATCCGTGCGGCAGATGCCGCAGACGCTCACGTCCACCAGGATCTCATCGTCGCGAAGCTCGGGCTCGGGGAGCGTCTCGAGCGAGAGGGGCGACGACCCGACGGGGCCCGGAGCGTGCAGGACCATGGCGCGCATGCCCTGAGTATAGTGACGTCGTGAACCTGATCCTGCTCGACGCCTCCGACTTCGCGCCCGAAGCGGATCCGGACCCCGGCGCGGCCCGGCGCGTCGTGCTTCGCGGCCGGCGCCTCGCCCACGTCCGTGAGATCTGCCGGACCGCGGTCGGCGACCGGCTGCGCGTCGGGCGCACGGGCGGGGACGTCGGCGAGGCCCGCGTGCTGCGGCTGACCGAAGATGAGCTCGAGCTCGAGGTCGTGCTGGACCGGCCGCCGCCCGCGCCAGTCCCGATCGACCTGGTCCTAGCCCTGCCCCGACCACCGAGCCTGCGGAAGGTGCTGCAGCAGGCCACCGCCATGGGGGTGAAGCGGATCGCCCTGATCGCCAGCCGCCGCGTCGAGAAGAGCTACTGGCAGAGCCACGCACTGGAGCCCGCCGCCGTCGAGGACCAGCTCCGGCTGGGACTCGAGCAGGCGCGCGACACGGTGCTCCCGGAGGTCTCGCTCCACCGCCGCTTCCGGCCCTTCGCGGAGGACGACCTGCCGCGTCTGCTCGAAAGCTCGACCGGACTGCTGGCGGACCCGGAGGCCTCCGAGACCTGCCCCCGGGGGCAGGTCCCGACCCGCCGCGTCACGCTGGTCGTCGGCCCAGAGGGCGGGTTCATCCCGTTCGAGCGCGATCTGCTGCTCGCGCAGGGCATGCGAGCCGTGGGACTCGGACCGAGGGTGCTGCGCGTCGAGACCGCTGTCGTCGCTCTGCTTGCGCGGCTGGCTCCATAGTTCGATACTGCCGCGCCGATGGCTCCCAAAGACACCATGGACAAGCTGGTCGCGCTCTGCCTGAACCGCGGCTTCGTCTACCCGTCGAGCGAGATCTACGGAGGCATCGCCGGCTTCTGGGACTACGGCCCGCTCGGCTGCGAGATGCGCAACGAGGTGAAGGCCGCCTGGTGGCAGCGCATGGTGCGAGACCGCGAGGACGTCGTCGGCCTCGACACGTCGATCATCGCGAACCCCCAGACCTGGGTCGCGTCGGGCCACGTCGAGAACTTCCACGATCCGATGGTCGACTGCCGGCAGTGCAAGCGCCGCTTCCGCGCCGACCAGGTCGACGACGACGACCGTTGCAAGGCGTCGGAGGACGGCCGGCACGACCTGACCGAGCCCAAGCAGTTCAACCTGATGCTGAAGACGCGGATCGGCGCGTCGGACGACACCGCCATCGACGCGTACCTGCGCGCCGAGACCTGCCAGTCGATCTTCCTCGACTTCAAACGCGCCATGCAATCGGCGCGCAAGAAGCCGCCCTTCGGGATCGCGCAGATCGGCAAGGCCTTCCGCAACGAGATCACGCCGCGGAACTTCACGTTCCGCTCGCGCGAGTTCGAACAGATGGAGCTCGAGTTCTTCTGTCCGCCGGACCAGGCGGACGACTGGTTCGAGCACTTCCGCGAGCGACGCTGGCAGTGGCACCTGGACATGGGCGTGGACCCCGAGAAGATCCGCTGGCACGAGCACACCGGAGACGAGCTGGCGCACTACTGTCAGCGCGCCTACGACATCGAGTTCGAGTTCCCGTTCGGCTGGCACGAGTTCGAGGGCATCCACCACCGCGGCGACCACGACCTGACCGCGCACTCGAACCACTCGGGAAAGGACCAGGCCTACACCGACCCCGAGACGAAGGAGCGGTACGTCCCGTACGTGATCGAGACGTCGGTCGGCGTCGACCGCACGATGCTCGTGCTGCTCTGCAACGGCTACACCGAGGACGAGGTGGCCGGCGAGAAGCGAACGCTCCTCAAGCTCTCGCCTCGCGTCGCCCCGGTCAAGGTGGCGGTGCTGCCGCTCTCGAAAAAGATCGCCGAGCCAGCGGAGCGCATCGCGGCCGACCTGCGTCGCCGCTTCAACACGGCCTTCGACGTGACCGGAAACATCGGCCGCCGCTACCGCCGCCAGGACGAGATCGGCACACCGTACTGCGTGACGTACGACTTCGACTCGTCCGAGGACGACAGCGTGACCGTGCGCGACCGCGACACGACGAAGCAGGAGCGGATCTCGATCTCCGCGCTTCCCGCCTACCTGAGCGAGAAGGTCCTGGGCTACTGAACGCGATGGCCACGGCCCCCACGCAACTGGCCCAAAGCCTCGCGCTCGCGATCGTCGTGCTGCTGCTCGCTTGCGAGTCGACGCAGGTCTACCGCGTGGACGGCCAGATCGTGAGCGTCGACGTCGAGGGGTCGCGCGTCGAAATCGCGCACGAGGACATCCAGGGCTTCATGCCGGCGATGACGATGCACTTCGACGCGGCGTCTCCGGAAATCCTGGCGGGCCTGAAGCCCGGCCTGCAGGTGCGCTTCGAGCTCGAGCGCCGCGGCGCGCAGCTCCGCGTAGTGGCGATCGAGGTGCTGGGCGAGGGCGTCTCCGGCCGATCCGGGGCTCCGGCTGCCGCTCCGGAGCGCGCACCCGACTTCGAGCTCGTCGACCAGGACGGGCGGCCCTTCCACCTGGCCGAGCAGCGCGGACACGCGCTGCTGCTCGACTTCATCTTCACGCGTTGTCCGGGTCCGTGTCCCCTGGTGACCGCGGCGCACGTGGCGGTGCAGCGAGACCTGGCGCCCGCACTGGCCGCGCGCACTCGCTTCGTGTCGATCACGCTCGACCCCGAGTACGACACGCCCCAGCGCATGAAAGCGTACGCCGAGGCCCGTGGGGCCGACCTGTCGAGCTGGTCATTCCTGACCGGCGAGCCCGACCGCGTCCTCGACGTGGCGCGCGCCTACCACGTGGCGCCGTCTTCGGGCCTGGCCCTCGACCACGTGCTGGCGACCTACCTGATCGCGCCCGATGGACGCATCGTGCGGCGCTACATCGGACCCGGCCAGGCGCCGGCCGACCTGCTCCGCGACCTGGAAGGCCTGCTCGGCTGACGCGCCGCCGTCCCTGGCAGGGCTCAGGACCCGGCCAGCGCCTCGAACTCGGCCAGGATCCGCTCCCCGTCCTCGTGCCCGAGAATGCGATCGCGGTAGACCTTGCGCTGCTCCTCGGCCTGGAGCTTGGGCTGCTCGACGGTCGCCCACTGCACGAGCCGGTCCCACATGGGATCGATCACCTCGGCGCCCGGCTTCTGGCCACCGTCGAGGGTGCGCAGGTCCAGGTGGCGCAGCTCGCCCAGGCAGAGCCGCAGCGAGGTGACGTGGATCTCCTCGTCGCGCCGGATGCGGTCGATCACGTCGGCGGCCTCGTCGGCCGCGGCGCGCCGGTCCTGGAACAGGTCCACGTCGCGCAGAAGCTGCTCCGACGACGCGAAGCCCAGCTCGGCCCGGAACTCGATCAAGAGCAGGTTCATCAGGAAGCGCAGCATGCCCTCGAAGTTCTCGGGGATCTCGGGCACCTCGCGCGGTGCGCCGGCACGTCCGATCCGCTCGGGCGGGTCCACGTCGGGATACGCGCCCGCACCGAAGGCCAGGTCGCGGGCCGCGAACCACATGACGTCGTGGCCGCCGATGCCGCGCGCGGGCTCTCCCCCCTCGTCGAACCCGTGCGCCTTCAGCAGGCCGCCGTTCAAGTGGCCGATGGCCATCTCCGAGACGTCCTCGACCGCGAGGTCCTGCAGGTCCGGAAACGGCATCTCGGCCAGCACGCGGCCACGCGCCTCGATCTTGCCGGTGATGGTCAGGCTGTTCCAGAAGCTCTGGCCGAGCCCGTGGAGCAGCAGCAGCTTGGACTGCGCGACGGTCGGGTAGCGCTGCCCCGCGAGCAGCGACGCGTCCGCCGCGAGCAGGTCGCCCCCGCGGGCACGCAACGACTCGGTCCAGGCTTCGATCGCCTGCGGCCGGAAGCGGCTGCGCGGCGGAATGTATCGGCCCGTCTCGTCGAAGCCGCCGTGCAGGCGGTGGGTCGCCACGACGTGCTCGCGCGCGTAGTCGCGGTCCGCCATCAAGTCGGCTTCGCTGAAGGTCGTCTGTGCCATTCGGAGTCTCCTGTGGATCGGAACGCGAGTGAGTCGGAAGCGCGGAGTCAGGGATACAGGATGACGCTGCGGATCGCATCTCCCGAGTGCATGCGGTCGAAGGCCTCGTTGATCCGCTCGAGCGGCATCGTGGCGGTGATCATCTCGTCGATCTTGATGCGCCCCCGCATGTACTGGTCGACGTACTGCGGCACCTGCGTGCGTCCGCGCGTGCCGCCGAAGGCGGTGCCCCGCCAGACACGCCCCGTCACCAACAGGAAGGGGCGAGCGTGGATCTCCTCGCCCGCACCCGCCACACCGACGATGATCGACTCTCCCCAGCCCTTGTGAACGCAGGCCAGGGCCTGGCCCATGATCTCGACGTTGCCGATGCACTCGAACGAGTAGTCCGCGCCACCGTCGGTCATCTCGACGACGGCCTCCACCACGTCGTCGACGCCTGCAGGGTCGAGCGTGTCGGTCGCGCCGAACCGCTTTGCGAGATCGAACTTGGCGGGGTTCGTGTCGATGGCGATGATGCGCTCGGCCCCGGCGAGCACCGCGCCCTGCACCACCGAGAGGCCGACTCCGCCGAGTCCGAAGATGGCGACCGAGGAGCCGGGCTCGACCTTCGCGGTATTGAGCACCGCGCCGATCCCCGTCGTAACGCCGCAACCGAGCAGGCAGACCTTGTCGAGGGGCGCGTCCTCGCGGATCCGGGCCAGCGAGATCTCGGGCACGACCGTGTACTCCGCGAAGGTCGACGTTCCCATGTAGTGGTGCAGCGGCTTGCCCCGATGCGACAGGCGGCTGGTGCCGTCCGGCATCAGGCCGCGGCCCTGGGTCTCGCGCACCGCTCCGCACAGGTTCGTGCGGCCGGAGAGGCAGAACTTGCACTCGCGGCACTCCGCCGTGTAGAGCGGGATCACGTGGTCGCCGGGCCGCAGCGAGCGGACGTCCGGGCCGATCTCCTCGACCACCCCGGCGCCCTCGTGGCCGAGCACGGCGGGGAAGAGCCCCTCGGGGTCGCGGCCGCTCAGCGTGTAGGCGTCGGTGTGGCAGACGCCCGTAGCCGCCAGCCGGACCAGGCACTCGGCGCCCCGCGGCCCCTCGAGGTCCACCTCGTCGATCTCGAGCGGCCGGCCCGGCTCGAAGGCGATTGCGGCCCTGACCCTCATGACACCCTCCTGCGGCGATTCTACTGCCTCGTCGGGCGCTGGGGGGCGTAGCGGCGGCGAGAGGCCATGGCCGCCGCTCCCCGGACCCCTGGAGCCCTCTGAGGCGCCCGGGGACTTTTACCGAAGTTTCACCTGCCCCGGCTGACCCCACCCGTCCCGGCGGCTAACTTGCCGCCCCATGAGCGACCGTACCCTGGCGAGCGTGATCGAGGCCATTCCCGACGAGTGCTACGAGAAGCCCACCTGGCGGGGCCTCGCGTGGCTGGCTCGAGACCTGCTGGTCTACGCCGCGGTCGTCGCCGCCCTGGCGGCCGTCGACTCCCCCTGGCTGCTCGTCCCGCTCTGGGCGGTAGCCGGGCTGGCGATCAGCGGGCTCTTCATCCTGGGCCACGACGCGGCCCACCAATCGCTCTTCGAGAGCCGGCGGCTCAACTACCTGGTCGGCCAACTGGCCATGCTGCCCTCGCTGCATATCCACGAGGCCTGGGTCTTCGGACACAACCGGATCCACCACGGGCACACGACGCGGCAAGGCATGGACTACGTCTGGCACCCCTCGACGCCCGCGGAGTACGCGGCGCTGTCGCCGCTGCGCAAGCTGCTGCACCGCATCGAGTGGTCCTGCCTCGGCTCCGGCGTCTATTACGGGATCGAGATCTGGTGGCGCAACATGATCTGCTTCGAGCCCAACGACAAGATGCGCGCCCCGATCCGGCGCGACCGCATCGTGGTCGGCACGTGGTTCGCGCTGTTCAGCGCGGCGCTGCTCGCCTGGGGCGCCGCCGCCTACGGCACGGCGGCCGGCGCGTTGTGGATGTGGTTCAAGGTCTTCGCAGTCCCGTTCGTGGCGTGGAACTACGTGATCGGCTTCGCGGTCTACGTGCACCACATCGCGCCCGAGATCCGCTGGTTCAAGCGCCGCGAGTGGACCAAGTACCGCGGCCAGGTCGAAGGTACGACGGTGCTGCACATGCCGGGCTGGCTGAACTTCTTCTTCCACAACATCTTCTTGCACGTCCCGCACCACGTGGACATGCGCATTCCGTTCTACGGACTGCCGCCCGCGGTCGACGCTCTGCGCGAGCATCTGGGCGAAGACCTGATCGAACGCGACTACCTGCTGCGCGACTACCTGCGCGCGACCCGCGAGTGCAAGCTCTACGACTTCGACGGGGGCCGCTGGTACACCTACGGCGACGCGGCGGTGCTCGCGACACCCGCAGCACAGGCTGCCTGAAGCCTCCCCTCGATCCCGGGATCAGGGGGCGCCGGCTTCGGAGCGGGCGCGGGCCTTGGTCTCTGCGTCGAGGCCGATCGGAATCACCAGCGTCTGCCTCGGGTAGATCTGCGCCGGGTCGACGATCTGGTCACGATTGAAGCGGTAGATCACCGGCCACAGGTAGGGATCGTCGTACACGTCGGCTTGAGCCGCGATCGACCAGAGCGTTTCTCCACGCTCGACCACGTGCTCGATCGTCTTCGTCACCGCCGCCTCCGCGGGGAGCACCGCCCCGGGAAGCACGGTCCAGGGGAGCACGCTGGCGGGCAGCGCCAGGGCGGCGAGCCAAGCCAGTCCGGCCGCTCTCACGAGTCGCCCGGGTCCTGCGCCGGATCCGGCTTGCGGCGTAGGCGCAGGCCGAGGTCGCGAAGCTGGTCGGGATCGACCTGACCGGGTGCCTGCATGAACAGGTCCTGGGCGCGCTGGGTCTTCGGGAACGCGATCACGTCGCGCAGACTCTCGCCCCCCGCCATCAGCAGCGCCAGCCGGTCGAGGCCGAAGGCGAAGCCACCATGGGGCGGCGCGCCCGAGTCGAGGGCGTCGAGCAGGAAGCCGAAGCGCTCCCGCGCGCTGGCCTCCGCGTAGCCGAGCACCTCGAAGATCTCGAGCTGCAGGTCGCTGCGGTGGTTTCGCAGGCTTCCCGAGCCCAGCTCGATCCCGTTCATCACCAGGTCGTAGTGCGTCGAGCGGATCTCCAGCGGGTGCGAACGGATGCGGCCGATGTCCTCCTCGCGCGGCGCCACGAAGGGCATGTGCATGTAGGTGATCTTGCCGTCGTCGTCCTGCGTGAAGACGGGAAAGTCGAGGACGAAGAGGGGCTCCCACGGACGATCCGCTACGCGGCCCAGCCGGTGGCCGAGCTCGCTTCGGAGGCGTGCGAGCACGTCGCAGACCACGCTCTCCCGGTCCGCCATGAAGAAGATCAGGTGGCCGGGCTCGAGGTTGGCGCGCGAAGCGATCGCCTCCCGCTCGTCGTCGGAAAGGAACTTCGCGATCGGCGACTGCCAGCTGCCGTCGTCCGCCACGCGAATCCACGCCAGACCCTTGGCGCCCCACTCCTGGGCGAGCGCCACCAGGCGGTCGAGCTCGCCGCGCGAGACCTCGTCGGCCTTGGGGACGGGCAGCGCGCGCACGAGTCCGCCGCTCTTGACCGCGCCCGAGAATACCTTGAACTCGCAGTCCGCCACCGCGTCGGTCAGGTCGACGATCTCGAGCTCGATGCGCGTGTCGGGGCGGTCTGTCCCGTAGCGCGCCATCGACTCGTCGTAGGAGAGCCGCGGGAACGGGCGCGCGAGCTCGACGTCGAGCACTTCGCGGAAGGCGCGCGCGGTGATCTCCTCGAGCACCTCGAGCACGTCCTCGACGCCGACGAACGACATCTCCAGGTCGAGCTGCGAGAACTCCAGCTGCCGGTCGGCGCGGAGGTCCTCGTCGCGAAAGCAGCGCGCGATCTGGAAGTAGCGGTCGTAGCCCGCGACCATCAGCAGCTGCTTGATGATCTGGGGCGACTGCGGGAGAGCGAAGAAGCTCCCCGGGTGCAAGCGGCTCGGCACCAGGAAGTCGCGCGCGCCCTCGGGCGTGGCCCGCGTGAGGATGGGCGTCTCGATCTCGAGGAACCCGTCCTCGACACACGCCGCCCGGAGCGACTGGTGCAGGCGATGCCGCAGCTCCAACCGGCGCTGCATCACGGCCCGTCGAAGGTCGTGCGCGCGGTAGCGCATGCGCGTCGACTCCTCGACCGGCGCGTCGTCCTCGAGCGGGAAAGGCGGCGGCGTCGCGAAGTTGACGATGCGCAGCTCGTCCGCGATCAGCTCGACCTCGCCGGTCGGGAGGTTCGGGTTGATCGCGTCGTCCGCACGCCGCTCCAGGACGCCGCAGACCACCAGGACGTACTCCGAGCGGATGACGTCGGCGCGCGCGTGCGCCTCGGGTGAAGCGTCTGGCTTGAACACGACCTGCCCCAGCCCCGTGCGGTCGCGCAGGTCCACGAACACGACCCCGCCGTGATCCCTGCGCCGGTGCACCCACCCGCAGACCACCACCCGCTGCCCGACATGCTCGGCACGCAGCTCGCCGCAGTAGTGCGTACGGCGGAGATTCCCCAACAGATCCAACTGCTTCACCGACGCCTCCAAGCGAGCGGCGAGGCTACCAACCCCCCCCGCCCCGGTCAAAGGCACCCCGCCGGGACCCCTCCCAGCGCGCCGAGGTCTCGCGAACACCCACTGAAGGCGAGCCCGAAGGGCACGCCGTGCGGGCAGGCGGGCTTTGCCCGCCGATAACCCGATCAGGAGCGGCAGGCGGGCTTGCCCCGCCGATAACCCGTTCAGGGAGTGAGTTCGTTGGCCGAGCAGACGTGGTTCCTGCCCATCGCCTTGCCCAGGTACATCGCCTTGTCCGCCCGGTCCAGCAGGTCCTCGCGGGCGGAGCCGTGCGTCGGAAAGCTGGCCACGCCGATGCTCAACGTCAGTTGGAGCTTGAGCCCCCGCCCGCCGCTGAAGGCTGTCTCGGCGACGGTCTCGCGGATGCGCTCGGCCACCCGCATGGCGCCGTCGTGGTTCGTGTCGACCAGCAGGATCGTGAACTCGTCGCCGCCGTAGCGGCCGACCGTGTCGATCGTGCGGATCGACTTGCGCAGCACGGCGCCAAGCTCGCGCAGCACGCGGGAGCCCACCAGGTGGCCGTGCGTGTCGTTCACCACCTTGAAGCGGTCCAGGTCCAGGAAGAGGACGCTCAGATCGAGCCGGGACCGCTCCGCCCTGCTCGCCTCGCGGTCGAGCGCCGCGAGCAGGTAGCGCGCGTTGTAGAGCTCGGTCACGTCGTCGATGAACGCCTTCTCGCGCGCCTGGAGGAAGCGCTCCGCGTTCACCAGCGCAAGCTCGGCCTGCGCGGCCACCAACTCCGCGCGCCGCACCTCGTCGTCGGTGAACGGGCGACGCTCGGCGAAGATCCAGAGGCCGCCGACCAGCTGCCCGTCGAGGCGGAGCGGCAGCTCGAGCACCTCGTCGTCGTCGAGGCCGAGGCGCGCCAACTCCTGCTCGAGCGCTCCCGATAGGGCGTGCGCACCGCTGTCGAGCTGGTTCGGGTCGAAGATCTTCCGCCGGTCGATCAGGTCGCGAAGGGCGTCCTCCGTATCGGCCGGCACACCGACCAGGCTCACGCCGTCGGCGTAGCGCGACGTGAGCTCGAGCAGGCGGCCCACGGCGCGGCTGCGGCCGGTCAGGCGCAGGATGATGTCGAGCGCCAGCGGCAGTACGTCTCCCGGCTCGAGACACGTGGTGAGCACGCGCGACGCCTCGAGCGCCTGCACGGAGCCCCGAAGCGCCTCGTTCTCCGCCACCAGCCGGCGCCTCAGGACCGTCCGCTTCACTGCGTAGACGATCTCGGGCGGGCGGACGGGCTTGCGCAGGTAGTCGGCGGCGCCGAGCCGCATGGCCTGCAGCGCGCTCTCGAGGGAAGCGTATGCCGTCAGCACGATGACGTCGGTGCGCGGGAAGTCGCGCCGCGCCGCCTCCATCAGCTCGAGGCCGTCCATCTCGCGCATCGACAGGTCGGTGAGCATCAGCTCGAAGGGACCATCGTCGCGCAGCGCGTCCAGCGCCCGAGCGCCGGACTCCACCGCCGCCACGCGGAACCCCTCCTCCGCGAGCGCGTCGCGGATCATCTCGCGGACGAGCCGATCGTCGTCCACGACCAGGATGCGCTTGTCCATCGAACCCCCGCCACCCCCGCCGAGGCGCCCCGAAGGACGCAACTACGGGTTCGGATCGGCGGGTGTTGCCGGTCGCTTAAGCGCCCGAAGCGGATTCGTCGCGGATTCGCACCCGGCGGCCCTCGATCGACAGGCGGCCCTCGGCGAAGAGCCGAATGGCGCGCGGCAGCAACTCGCGCTCCGCCTCGACTACGCGCGCGGAGAGGCGCTCGACGTCGTCGTCCTCACGGACGGCAACGGCCTTCTGGAGAATCACGGGGCCGGTGTCGTACTCGTCGTCACAGAAGTGCACCGTGGCGCCGGTCAGCTTCACGCCGGACGCCAGCACCGCGCGGTGGACACGCGCGCCGTAGAAGCCCTTGCCCGAGAAGGCCGGCACGAGCGCCGGGTGCACGTTGATGGCGCGCCCCGTGTAGCCGCGCAGCTCGAAGCGCGACAGGAAGCCCGCCAGCACCAGCAGGTCCGGCTCGTAGCGGTCGAGGACCGCGTGGAGGGCGGCGTTGAATCCCGCCTCGTCCGGGAGATCGCGGCGGCTCACGACGTGCGCGGGGATGCCTCTCCTGCGCGCGCGCTCGAGGCCCCCCGCCTCGGACCGGGTCGACACCACCAGGCAGACCTCGGCCTCGAGGGCGCCCTTGTCGATCAGGCCCAGCAGGTTCTCGAGCGTCGTGCCGGCTCCCGAGAGCAGAACGCCGATGCGGACCGTCACGCCAACCCTCCCGGAAACGCGCCCGGAACGAAGCACGGCGCCCCCCAACCCCGCCAAGCGGAGAGAGGGGCGCCGGTTTCCATGTCTCCCGGACTCCCGCGCCTACCAGCTGTAGCGCAGGGTGAATCGGGCCTCGTCGCGGTTCCTGACCACCGCGATGCCAGACTGCCCCTCGGTGTTGAGCTTGGGGTTGCCGTTCAGCAGCGCCGGGAAGTACGACTTCTGCACCTCGCCCGCGCTGCCGAGGAAGTGGCTCAGGCTGATGGCGGTGGTGAAGTTGCCGCTGAACCGGTAGCCCAGGCCCCAGAGGATGGCCAAGGTCTGCGTGTCCCACGCATATGCGAACGTGACGCGCGGGGACAGCCGGTCCTGGAAGTAGCCCGTGAACGCGGTGAACGTCAGCAGGCCCGTCCAGCGCTCGGAGAACGCCGAGTGGTTCCCATCCTTGCTGCTGCTGGAGTGGAAGTCCGGGATGTAGCGCAGGAACATCTGGGAGTTGATGAAGAAGCTCCGGTTCGGGTTGATGAAGTTCACGAAGGTCGGACGGTCGACCGAGACGGTCAGCACGTAGATGTCGCTGTTGCTCCGGCCGCTGTAGCGGTTCGCGTTGCTGATCGACTGGTTCGCGATCCACGAGAACTCGACGCCCCAGCTCGTTCGCGTGACGTCCTCGGCAAAGTCGAGCGCGAAGCCGAACACGTTCCGCTTCTGGTACTCGATCGTGAGCTGCCGCCCGGCCTGCCACTGGAAGTCGCGGCGGCCGAAGTTCCCGTCACCGCGGGCCTTCTTGAAGGGCAGCGTCTGGCCGCTGGCGCTGATGATCGCGGTTACCGTCGCGCAGTTGACGGGTGACCGGACGGGGAAGAACTCGCCGTCGTCGCCGAAGGCCGCCCTGAACTTCGCGTCCTCCTCGTCGTTGTAGAACTCGAACTGGAGTCCTTCCTGGAGCGTGTCGCC
>JAFDDB010000035.1 GCA_019311115.1 Deltaproteobacteria bacterium | reverse complement strand
GGGGGCCCGCGCCTGGCCGGCGCAGATGCGGCGGGCGCGGCGCGTCATCTCGGCCGCCGCGCGCCGCGTGAACGTCAGCAGCAGGATGCGCCGCGGATCGGCGCCGTCCAGGATCAGACGCGCGACGCGATGCGCCAGCGTGTGCGTCTTGCCGGACCCCGCGCCCGCGATGATGAGCAGCGGTCCGGCGCCGTGCTCGACCGCGCGCCGCTGGGCCGGGTTCAGCCGGTCGCGGCCCGGGCCCCGCACGTCATCGGCCTTCCCCATCCTCGTTCCGCCCCCGGGTAGACGGGGCAATCTAGCGCAGGCGAAATTCAGGCGAAAGACGGGACAACCCGTCAGCCGGTCCGGACCTCGCGCCGGGCGTTGATTCGCCAGCGGTGCAGCCCGCTCGACTGGTAGGCCACGACGAAAACGCGCCGGTCGCGCCCGCTGCGGTTGGTCTGTGAGCCGTGGACCAGGTCGCGGTGGAAGAACAGTACGGAGCCGGCCGCGGCCTCTACCGCATACGCCTCGCCCTCGACCCCGGAGACATCGGTGTACAGCGCACCCAACACGCCCCGGTCGCGCAGGCCCGGCAGGTTGCCGTGCTTGTGACTGCCGGGGATGACCCAGAGGCAGCCGTTCTCCACGGTGGCGTCATCGAGACAGGTGAGCGCGCTCACGAGCGAGCCCAGGTCCTCGGCTCCGTTCTCCCAGTACAGGCCCTCCTGGTGCCACGGGAACGGCGCCCCACCCGGGCGCTTCACGTTGAGCTTGTCGCTGAACACGCTCAGCGCGTCGCAGTCGTTGATCGAGCAGACCGGCGCCCAGAGCCGGGCGTCGTCGATCATCGCGTCGAGCCGCGCGTCCAGGTGGCCCGTGGGCTCCATCGAGCGCACGGCGCGCAGGTCGTCGCGCCACTCCCACTTGATCGTCGAGCCGAGCACGACCTGGTACTTCTGGTTGTCCACCTGGTCGATGGGCCCGGCGTCGGCGCGGGCGGCGGCCTCCAGGATCTGGGCGTGGACGTTCTCGGCCCCCAGGCGTAGCTCGACGAGCTCCGCCTCGGAGAAGACGCCGGGCCGCACGAAGAAGCCCTGCTCCGCGTACTGCTCCAGCTCTGCTGCGGTGGCGCGATGCATGGGCACGCAGGCTGACGCCCCGAGGCCCGCCCGCCTATGACCTGCGTCATGTGGCGCTCGGATTCGCGCGGCCCTAGGCTCGGTCCATGGCAGACGACTCCCTGTACGCCCGTCTCGGCGGGTACGACGCGATCGCGGCGGTGGCGGATTCACTCCTGGCCCGGCTCACGGCCGACGCGCGGCTCGGCCGCTTCTGGGCGAACCGCGGGGACGACGGCGTGCGCCGCGAGAAGCAGTTCCTGATCGACTTCCTCTGCCACAACGCCGGGGGGCCGCTGCTCTACACCGGCCGCGACATGGCGACCTCGCATCGCGGCATGGGCATCGACGAGGCCGACTGGGCGGCGTTCCGGGGACACCTGGAGGCGACGCTCGCCGAGTTCTCGGTGCCGGACCGCGAGACCGGCGACGTGCTGGCGTTCATCGACGGCACGCGCGCCGACATCGTCGAGCGCTAGCCCGGCCCGCACGCCTTCTGCGCCCGCACACCGGTGGAACCGTGGGCGCGTATGACGGGCGTCATTTCGGCCCGTATCGCTCCGGGCCTAGGCTGGGAGTCACCGTCGCGGGATCCCTGCGCGCAGCGACGAACTCCACGGGAGCGACAGACATGACACAGCGGGTCTTCAGCGAGCAAGAGATCATGAGCGACCACCCGTACGCCAAGGCGCACGAGGTGCACGGCCACCGGCTGCACGGCGGCTTCGACGCCGACGGCAACTACATCTCTCCCCGCACGCTCGTGCGCGAGCCGGCGGTCGACACCTGGGCCGACGCGCTGCGCGAACGCGGCGGAGACATCCTGGCGGTCGACCCCGTCGTGCAGGACCTGCCGCGCTTCCCGAACTACGCGCAGATGAAGCTGCTGCTCCGCGAGGGGATCGAGAAGCCGCTCTGGAACTCGCTGACGATCATCTCGATCCTCGAGGGCCGCGGCCGCTTCATCGGCGAGCAGCCGTGGCCGGATCTGCAGCAGATCATCGTCGAGGACGTCTCCGAGATGGGCCTCGGCCACCTGCGCAAGGGCTTGCTGCTCGCGCACGGTCTCGACGAAGGCGGCGAGCCCGACAAGGGTATCGGCGCCCACGACGTCATGTGGATCGCCGTGCGGGACCTGGCCTTCGGTCCGCGCGACTACGCGACGCCCGACGCGGCCTTCGGCAACGTGGATCGGGAGCGGCTCGTGCCCGAGATCGCGGAGCCCTACGAGGGCATGATCCGCTTCATGATGACCCTGCTGATGATCGAGTACGCCGCGGCGGCGACCTTCGACTTCAACCAGCGGCTGCTGCGCGACGTCGACCTGTTCACCGACCGGCGCACACAGGCGGAAGAAGCGGCGAAGATCGTCGACCGGATCTGCCAGGACGAGGAGATCCACGTGAGCTCGCTGCGCACGTTCCTGGGAGAGCTCGCCTCGGCCACGATCAAGACACTCGAAGGCGGCACGATCGCGGGCCGCGAGGTCATCGACCGGCTCTGGGCCGAGCAGATGCGGCAGACCACGGTCGAGCAGCCAAAGCTGCGCCGCGAGCGCGAGGAGTCCGAGCTCCGCAAGCACATCCGCGCGCACCCGGACGCGGCCCGGATCGAGGCGGAATTCGACGCGCTCGCGTGAGATGAAGGCCTGACTTGAGGTTCCCTCCCGCTTCGCAGTAGCGTGCGTTGCAGGAGGAACCTGCCCATGGACGAGCTGGCCTGGCTGTCCGCCACCGAGGTGGCGCGGCGAGTCCGCAGCGGCGAGCTGCGCTCGCGCGACGCCCTCGAAGCGATGCTCGACCGGATCGAGCGCGTCGGCGGACCGCTCAATGCCGTCGTCACCCTAGATGCGGAGCGGGCGCGGCGTGAGGCCGACGCCGCAGATGCCGCGATCAGGAGCGGGAACGCCCGCGGACCCCTCCACGGCGTCTGCATGACGGTGAAGGACTCGTTCGAGACGGCGGGCATGCGCACGACGTCGGGCGCGCCCGAGCTGGCCGACCACGTTCCCGAGCGCGACTCCGATCCCGTCGCCAGGATGCGCGCCGCGGGGGCCGTGATCGTCGGCAAGACCAATCTCCCTGTCTATGCCGGGGACTGCCAGAGCTACAACGAGGTGTTCGGCACCACGAACAACCCGTGGGATGTCACGCGCACCCCGGGTGGATCGTCCGGAGGCGCCGCAGCCGCGCTGGCCGCAGGGCTGACGCCGATCGAGGTCGGGAGCGACATCGGAGGCTCGATCCGCGGACCCGCCTCGACCTGCGGCGTGGCCGGGCACAAGCCCAGCTACGGCCTCGTCTCGGCGCGCGGCCAGATCCCGGGGCCCCCGGGCACGCTCACGCAGGCCGACCTGGCGGTCGCCGGGCCCATGGCGCGGAGCGTCGACGACTTGGAGCTCGGCCTCGACATCCTGGCGGGCCCCGACGAGTGGCACCGCCCGGCCTACCGGATCGACCTGCCGCCAGCGCGGCACGAGTCGCTCGACGGGTTCCGCGTGGCAGCCTGGTTCCGCGAGAGCGAAGCGCCGATCGACGACGAGGTCGCGGCGCTGCTCGAGCAGGCCGCCAAGGCGCTGGCCGAAGGCGGCGCCCGCGTCGACTTCGAGGCGCGGCCCGCACTGACGTTCGAGAAGGCCATCGACACCTTCGAGCGCCTGCTCGCGGCGGCGCTCGCGGGGGAGATCCCGCGCCAGGGCATCGAGTCGGCGGCCGCCGTCGCAGGTGACGACCCGGTCCCCCGCGCGCTGCGCGCCCGCGCCCTGCGGCATCGCGAATGGCTGAGCTTGAACGAGCGCCGCCTGCAGCTCCGGCAGCGCTGGCACGAGTTCTTCAAGGACCACGACGCCGTGCTGCTGCCGGTGCTCCCGACCGCCGCCATCCCGCACGACCACTCGCAGCCTGCCGCGGAGCGGACCCTCGAGGTGAACGGCCAGCGTCGCCCGTACTTCGACCAGACTCTCTGGGTCGGCCTGACGGGCGTGGTCTTCCTGCCGGCGACGGTGGTGCCGGTGGGCGTCACGTCGGAAGGCCTGCCGGTCGGCATCCAGATCGCGGGACCTTTCCTCGAGGACCGCACCACGCTCGCGCTGGCCCGGCACCTGGAACGCATCCTGGGCGGGTTCCAGCGGCCTCCGGGATACTGAGCATCGAATCGCGGCCCGGCCGGACCGTCCAAGTTCGCGGGCCCTCCCCGAACACGGAGGGGGCCGCCTGCCATGTGAAAGGGGTGGAGTGATGAAGAGACTCGCATGCGTACTGGGCGTCCTGCTCGCAGCTGGATCCGGTGCGGCCGGACTGGGCGCGGCGGAGGCGGACGCGGGCGCAAAGGCCGGCAAGGTCTACTTCGACAGCATCAAGGGCGGCAACTGCAAGACCTGCCACTACACGAACGACCGGCGCCTGGTGGGACCGGGCATGCGGGACGTGACCACGCGGCACTCGGACGAGTGGCTCCGCAGCTGGCTCAAGGACCCACAGGGGACCGGGAAGTCCGATCACCCCGAGACGGCGGACCTCAAGAAGCGCACGCGCAAGACGCGCGTGGGCGCCACGAGCTGCATGAAGCAGCCGATGAGCGACGAAGAGACGCGGAACCTGATCGACTTCCTCTCGACGCTGAAGGAGGAGTGACGATGGAGCGCTTGATGCCCAGCGCGCAGCGCATCGGCGACCTGCTGCGCGAGCGGCGCGAGTCGGTCTCGGTGGGCGAGGGGTCGTGCGGCGGACTCATCTCGGCGGCGCTCGTCGCCGTGCCGGGCGCGTCGGGCTTCTACGTGGCGGGCGCCGTGCTCTACACCCGGCCCGCCTTCGAGGAGATCCTGCGCGAGGATCGCTACGAGCTGAAGGGACTGCGTGGCAGCACCGAGCCGTTCTCCCTGGCGCTGGCCCGGCTCACTCGCGAGAAGTTCCGCTCGACCTGGGCCATCGGCGAGAGCGGAGCGAGCGGGCCTTCAGGAAACCGCTACGGCGACGCCGCGGGCCACGCGGCGCTCGCGGTCGCGGGACCGGTCGAGAAGACGCGGCTGCTGGAGACGGGACAGGACGAGCGCGCCGAGAACATGTGGCGCTTCGCCGAGGCCGCGCTCTCGCTCTTCGAGGAAGCGCTCGCAGAAGCCGCTTCGTAGCCGGGCCGCGGGAGAGCGGGCGGGTCGGCTTCAGCTCTCCTCAGGTGGGGAGCGATCGGGGTCCGGGAAGAAGTGCGCTCGGACTCTCTTTGCGAGGCCCGAACCCAGGGGCTCTTCGAGGCCGGGCAGGACGAGGTGGGCGGTGAGTTCGCGGGGCTCGTGTTGGATGGCGTCGAGGCGGGCGCCCGCTGGAAGGCGCGGGAGGGGCAGGTAGCCCGAGAAGAACTCGCGCGCGACGTCGGGCAGGTCGATCATGCCCGCCCGGCGCGGACGCAGCTGCAGCCAGCCGCCGGAGACCGCAAGCTCGGTCTCGATCTCCGCGAGCCCGAGCGTGTCGAGTGAGAACGCGGTGCCGAGTCCCCGTGCTCCGAGCCGCATGCGCAGCGGAAGCCGCTCGCGCGCGAGCCAGCGGTCGATCCCCCTCTGCGTCACGGTCACGGCGAGGTTCACGCCGGCGAAACGCACGCGGGGAGGAACGCCGGGGACGATCTCGATGTCGGGCACGCGCACGAGCAGGTGGTCCACGATCAGCCCGCCGAGGTCGACCTCGGTCAGCTCCGCGTCGATGGACCGGATGCGCCCGCGCAACGACTCGATCCCCGCGTCGACACGGACGCTGACCGGGCGACCGGCAAGCTGGCTCATCGCGTTGTCGAACGCTCGCACGACCGCGCGGTTGAGCGCCTTGAGCGCGGCGACGGAAGGGCTCGGGCGGCGGGAACTGCTCAGCCGCCCGCCCCGGTCTCCGCGGCGGCGCGCCGGCGCTCGATCTCCGCAAGCGTCTCACCGTGGCTCTCGCGCGTAATGTCGTAGCGCGTCAGGAAGAAGAGCAGCAGCAGGTAGAAGACCAGCAGGCCCGGACCGACGGCGAGTCCGAGCGAGAAGAGCTTGTCGGCCGCGACCATCCCGGGCTCGGCGCCCTTCGGAAAGGCGATCAGGTCGAGCGCGATCCCCGCGACCAACCCGCCGATCCCCGACGCCGCCTTCTGGGTGAAGGTGACGGCGGAGATGATCAGCCCCTCCTGGCGCTTGCCCGTCTCGAGCTCGTTCTGGTCCACCACGTCGGTGATCATCGACGCGATGATGACGCTGACGGCGAAGATCACCCCGACGATGAGCCCGGCGTGGACGAGCATCAGCCGGAACAGCCACGGGGCCAGGTTCGGCGGCATCAGGTCGAGCAGGCGCAGGAAGACCGGCAGGGGGCCGAAGAATACGGCGAAGGTCGTCAGCGCGAGGGCGGCCTGCTTCTTGTCGAAGTGCTCGCTGATCGGACGGGCCAGCACCGCGGCGAGCACGATCCCCGGCAGGATGGCGACGACGAAGAACGCGATCTGCGTGGACGAGAACTCCCAGAAGAACGTGTTCATGTACAGGCCGACGACGTCGTTGAAGCCGGCCGCGACCGAAGCGAAGAGCAGTCCCAGTACCACGTTGCGATAGGAGCGGTTGCGCAGCACGCCGGCCAGCTCGCGGAAGAAACCCGCCAGCGTGAGTCCGCCCTCGGGTGGGGAACGCAGAGTCGGGATCAGGTGGTGCGTGCCCACCGCACAGACCAGGATGGACACGAACATGACCGCCCCGCAGACGACGGCGAAGCTCTGGTAGGCCTCGGGCACCATGCGGTAGTCGACGCCGTCCTTCTGGACGAAGAACACCAGGTAGCCGACGAGCGCACAGCCGAGCCCCCCAGCGAAGCCGAAGACGAAGCGATACGACATGAGCGTGGTGCGTTCGTCGTAGTGCGAGGTGAGCTCCGGCACCATCGAACCACTCGGGATCGAGTACAGCGTCATGCTCACGCGCACCAGCACGGCGAACACCGTCAGCCACGCGAAGAGCCCGACCTCACCGAGCCCGGCGGGCGGGTTGAAGAGGAAGACGAAGCTGGCCGCCATCGGAAGGCCCGCGGCGTACATATAGGGGTGGCGCCGTCCCCAGCGCGAGTGCGTGTGGTCCGACAGGGAACCGATCAGCGGATCGGTGATCGCATCCACGCAGAGGGCGAGGAAGATCGCCGCTCCCGAGAGCGTCCCCGAGACGCCCAGGATCTGGTTGTAGTAGAAGAGCAGAAAGGTGTTGAAGACGGTGTTCTTGGTGCCTTCCGACACCGAGCCCAAGCCGAACAAGATCCGTGTCCGCGTGGGCACGCGTTCCCGCTTGCCCGAAGGCGGCGAGGCGGCGGTGTCGGGTCTCATGCGAACTCCGGCTGGCTTTGCGGGGGTCGGGCGTGGGATCGTAGCAGGGCGGATGAGCCGCGTGTGGACGCGCGCGGAACCGAACACGCTGCCCGATCACCGAACGGAGGAACTCCGATGGCGCGACCCGACACGCTGATCGTCTGCCTGGTCCTGATCGCTGCCGGCATGGCTGCGCAGCCCGCAAACGCGGACGGGCACGTGCTCCACCCGCACGACGAGGTCCACAACTGGGGCGTCTGGGGAAAGGACGACCAGAAGGGCGCCGCGAACTACATGACCGACGAGCGCGTCGTCGAAGCGGCGCGGCTGATCCGCACGGGCAAGCGCTTCAGCCTCGCCATTCCGATCGACGCGACGGGTCCGGTCTTTCCGGGGCGCCTGAACCCGCACCACACCATGGTCGCGACCGGCACCGACTACGCCGCGGGGCTCAGCGGTCCGCTCGACTTCGGCGTGTACCGCTTCGCGGACGACTACATCTACATGCCGCTCCAGGGCTCCACGCAGTGGGACGGCCTGTCGCACGGCTGGTACGGCGACACGCTCTACAACGGCGTGCCGCAGACGCAGATCGGCGCGACGGGAGCGGCGAAGCTGGGAATGGAGAACCTGAAGGATTCGATGATCGGGCGGGGAGTGCTCATCGACGTGGTCGCGTTCAAGGGAGGACCGCTCCCGTCCGGCTACAGCATCCGGCGCGCCGACCTCGAGGGAGCCTTGAAGAAGCAGGGGTCCAAGGTGCTGCCCGGCGACATCGTGATCGTTCGGACGGGCGTCGTTCCCCACTTCTACACCCTGGAGAACGCCGTCGAGCGGGCGGAGTTCTGGGCCCGGCCGCAGGCCGGCATCGCCAGCGACGTGGTGCCCTGGATCAAGCAGACGCAGGTCGCGGCGGTCGCCACCGACAACATCGCGTTCGAGCGCATGCCGAACGAGGACGATCCCGACCACCTCGCCCCGCTTCACGGCAACATGCTCCGCGACATGGGCGTGTACATCGGCGAGATCTGGTGGCTCGAGGACCTGGCGGCGGACTGTGCGAAGGACGGACGCTACGAGTTCTTCCTGGCCGCGCAGCCGCTGCACATTCCCGGCGCCGTCGGCAGTCCGCTCAACCCGGTCGCGATCAAGTAGCCGGGTCACGAACGTGGCCAAGCCCATCGCGACACGCGTCGAGCCGGCCGCAATGCCGTCGGCACGGACTCCCACGCAGATCCTGCGCGAGTTCCTGGCGTTGCTGGAAGGCGGGGCGCGTCTGCGTCCGGCCGGAAGCGCGAGGAACCGGCCCCGCAGCCTGCTTTCCGGCGGCTACTCGCCGCGCTACCGCGTCGACCTGTTCGGAACGCGCTTCTACCTGACGAACGTGCGGCAGAACGCGGACATCCGCTTCTACGTGGCCTACGTCGTCCAGGGCGACGCGCGCGAGATCTTCCCGCGAATCTTCTACAAGGACGTGTCGCTGGTCTGGCGATCTGCGTCGCACTTCATCCGCTCGGAGCAGGAGAACTGGATCGGCAAGGGCGACGTGAAGACCGTCGTGGTCGACGGCGAGGCCTTTACGGAGTCGGCCGAGGAGACCACCGACCTGCCGCTCGAGATCCAGACGGCGCTCGAGACGCTGCTGCGCCGCGTGCGGAGCATCCGCCAGGACCACCGCGCGGTCGAATTGGTGCTGCGCCGCGCGCCCGACTCGCGCATCGAGCCGTACCGCGACTTCGTCGATCCGCGGCGGCGGGCCGCCGCAGATCCGCGGAACCGGATCAACCGGGGCCGGCCGATCGCACGGTTCCGGCGGCGCGGCGACCCGACGTCGCTGGTCTTCACGCCCGGCTTCGAGCCCGACTTCGCCTCCGGCGTGCTGGAGCGGACGGTCTCGAAGAGCCGCCTCTACGGCGGCAGGCTGCGGCGCTTCCGGATCGTGTCGCGCAACCGCCGCGTGCAGTTCCTGTTCTTCGCCAGCCCGCGCCAAGTCTGGATCGGCCATCCGCAGGCGACCAGCACCGAGCTTTCGAGCTACGGCGTCCGCACGATCGACGTGATCGGCGACGAGGACGCGTTCATGCCGGGCTACGAGTACCACTTCTGGGACGACTCGCAGGAGCCCCCGGTGCTGGTGAGCCAGATCCCGCCCGGCTTCGTCGGACCGATCAACCCGAACGACCCCTCGCGCGCGAGCGCCTCGCCCTGGCTCGAGCAGATGCCGGTCGTGCGCGAGTTCCGCCGCAAGGTGCTCGGCCAGTTCCGTCGCAAGGCCGGCCAGACGCGAAGGCGGCCGGGACGATAGACTGCCCTCCTCCCGGAGGCTTCCATGTCCAGTTCTGAGATCCGCGCGAGCGAGGCCGACGAGACCCAGTCCCTGGACGCGGATCGCGAGCGCGGCTTCCTGCTGATCGCCGACATGGAGGGCTCGACCGGCAGCAAGTTCACGCTGGGCGAGACGGGCGCCTTTGCGGCGCTCCGCGAGCACAACCGCATCGTCATGGAGCACTGCGCCAAGGCCGCGCCCGTCGCGGGCGTCCTGCTGAACGCGCTCGGCGACGCGGTCGTCGCCAAGTTCCCGATCTCGTCCGATCCCCGCGCCGGGCTCGTGAGCTGCCTGCGCGCCGCGCGCGACATCGTCCACGCCTTCGAGGCGCTCGAGCCCATCCCGACGCTCTCGGGCGGTGAGTTCAGGCTCCGCACCAAGCTCACGCTCCAGATCTACGACGCCTACTGCTATGGACGCCGCGGCGGGTCCGACCTGCTGGCCGAGGAACTGGTGGGGCCCGACATCGACCTGGCCTTCAGGCTGTCCGCGGTGGCCTGGCGGCTCCAGGTGCTGGTGACCGAGAGGTTCGTGTCGGAGCTGCTGGCCCGGTCCACGCCGCAGGGCGGGCGCGGCGCCGCGGCGGACTCCCACGACCTCGACTCGCGCCGCCTGCTCGAGCGCGCGCACCTGGTACGCCACTTCGGCGCGCAGTCGCCCGGGCCGCTGCAGGGGACGAGCGAAGCGCTCGAGATCGCGGACGGCGACTCCCCGATCGAGTTCTGGCTGACGGACGCGAGAGAGATCGCGCGCATGAAGGGCATCCCCGACGCGCAGAGCGCCTTCCTCGTCAGCTTCGAGAGCCCCGAGAGCCTGATCGAGCGCGGCTCCCCACAGCGGCTCACCATCAAGGTCCGGCAGGACCACCACGCGGTCATCCTGGTGAACGTGGCGCTGGGCTCGCACATGAACGACGACTACATCGACCACGTCGTCCACATGCTGCGCGAGGCGAGCGACGGCTCGCGGCTCGACAGCGAGGTCACCCTGTGCCTGGCGGCCAAGATCTACGGCGAGTTCGACTTCGTGTTCCGCGTCTCTTGCATCGACGACATCTCGCTGCGCCGCTTCTTCGAGGCCATCCACGACGAGTCTTTCGGCGTGAACCACGTCGAGGTGCGCTCGGCGCTGACGGACCGCTTTGCGGTCACGCAGCAGTACGACCGCATCCTCGAACGCTTCGACGGAAAGCCGTACGAGATCGCCCTGACCTGGTTCCAACGCGACCCCGACAGCGACCTCTTCGAGCAGTTCCTCGCCTACATGGATCGGGAGGATCCGGAGCTTCATCCCGTAGAGATCCTCGAGGTGGGCGAGGTCATCCACCACATGCCGATCTACGCTCTCTTCATCTGCGACAGCCTGCGCGACTACGCGACGTTCTTCCGCGACAACGGCCTGCGCCCCACGGCCTGCCGCTCGCACATCGGGCACATCGACCGGCCCGGCGACGCGCAGCTCCGCTACAGCCTGATGAGCGGCGTCTACAATCCGCGCCGCCGCCCGACGCCCGGAGGCTAGGAACTTCGAGCCACCCACAGGTCGGCGGCGCGGTCGCGGAGCGGCTCGAAGGCTAGGGGCGCGGGTCGGCGACCGCGCGGAGGATGCCGGCGCCTTCCATCAGGTCGGCGAGCCAGCCGCGAAAGCGCCGAGAGGTGTCGTCGGCGTCGCCGAGGCTGGCGCTGGCGGTGAGGGCCTCGCCCAGGATCGCCTCGCCCAGCAGGGCCGTCGCCACGAGGCGCAGGCCGAACTCGACATCGCGTCTTTCGGAGGAACCGGAAGTTTCGGAAGGGCGGGCGCGCTGCCGCATCAGCAAGTCCGCCAGGCGCTTCATGTCGCCGCGAACCGGGACCTCGCTCACGCCGCCCACGGCGAATGACCAGGCCAGGAGCTTCGCCTGGCCGCTCTCGCCATAGGAGTCGAAGACCGCCTCGATCGACTCCCGGGGCGCCGAGGTCTCCACGGTGCGTGCGAACACGCGGCGGCTGGCCCGCTCGCGCAGCGCGAGCAGCAGGCCCTCGCGGGAGCCAAAGTGGTGGAGGATCGTCTGGTGCGAGACGCCCAGATCGCGCCCGATGACGGCCAGGCGCATTCCGTCGGGCCCAGATTCGACCACGCGGCGGGCCGCGGCGTCCAGGATCCGGTCGCGCGCGTGGGGACCGAGCCTGCCCGGAGCGGACCCGGAGGGAGCGGACCGGGAGGACGTGGCCTCTTTCTTGGACTTTTCCGTTGGCATCGACCTTACCGTACGGTAAAGTCGAAGCCGTCCGATTGCAACATCTTCGGCCGCCCCACGGGCCAGGAGGACGCCATGTCCCCTCATCCCCAGCGCCGCCCGGCCCCCGCTTCGCGGGGTCTTGACTCCACACCTGCCGGTCGGCGATACACGCCTCTGATGTCACGAATCGCACCCCTGCTCGTGCTGACTCTGACGCTGGCTCCCGTGGCCGCGCTGGGCGCGGATGCCGTGCCGATGAGCGACCACGTCTCCGACCTGAGTCCGGCCGGCATCCGCGTGCCCGAGACCGTGTCCGGCCTGGCCTCCGAAGACATCCGGCTACCCGACCGCGGCGAGATCGAGGACGCCCTGCCCCAGGGCGCCAGCATGAGCGGCCGCCAAATCTGGGAGCGCTTCTTCGAGAACCGCATGCACGCGGCCGTGCAGTACATGCGCGTGATCTCGAGCGACCCCGGGGGCGGCGAGCAACTGATCCAGTTCTGGGTGCGCTGGAAGGACTTCCGCGACGAGAACAACAACGCGAACGCGGACGGAATCCTCGCCAAGGGGCTGATCAAGTTCAAGGCGCCGGACGACATGCGCGGCACCGGGTTCCTGATGATCATGAACGAGGGCCGCGGACCCGACCAGTTCGTCTACCGCCCGTCTACGCGGCGCATCCGGCGCGTCAAGCTGCGCGACGTGGGCATCATGGGTACGGACTACACCCTCGACGACCTGGCCGGCCGCGATATCGAACAGGCCGACTACCACCGCCTGCCCGACGACGAGATCGACGGCGTTCCCGTATACGTGGTCGAGGCCACGCTGAAGCCATTCGTCCAGGCGCAGTACCGCACGACCACGGCCTACCTCGAGAAGGAACACTTCGTTCCCATCAGGGCCGTCTACAAGGACGAGAACGGCGTGGCGCTGCGCGAGGCCGTCTCGAACCACGACAGCATCCGCAACTTCGACGGGATCTGGATCCCGACCGAGTCGCGACTCGTGAACCTGAAAGAGAACACGACGACGATGGTGATCGTCGACGACCTCGATGCGAACCCCGAGATCGGGGAGCACCTGTTCAGCACCTTCCGGCTCGGCCTCCAGCGCTGATCAGGCCCGCAGCCGCGTGACCAGCGCGGGCAGCAGACCCAGGTCCGTGCACATGCAGATGGCCATCGTCGTGCCCGTCAGGTAGCCGAACTCGCGCAGCGTCGCGAAGCCCGAGACGGTGATCACCATGAAGCCGAGCACCAGCATGATCGACGTGGTGGCGATGGGCCGGCCGATGACGCGGATGACGTCCTTCACCGCCTCTTCCGGCGTCGCTCCGGTCGACTGGCGCACCCGGCGGTACGACACCAGGAAGTGGACGGTCGAGTCCACCGCGATCCCGAGCGCAATGCAGGCGATCAGGCTGGTCGCGATCGACAGCGTCGCGACCCCGGCCCCGAGCGTGCCGAAGAAGAGCAGCACCGGGACGATGTTCGGCGCCATCGCGATCAGCCCGAGGCGCAGCGAGCGGAAGACGCCGGTCACGAGCAGGAAGATGGTGAACGCGGCCAGGCCGACCTGCAGGCCCTGGTTCCCGGCGATGCCGTCGGCGCTGCGGTTGATCAGGATGGCGTTGCCGGTGACGTAGGTCTGCAGGTTGTCGGGGATGTCCGCCCGGCGGATTGCCTCGTGGATGCGGTCCTCCAGCGCTCGGATCGGCGCCGAGCCGAGCTTGGACGTGCGAACGATCAGGTTGGCCTTGCTCTGGTTCGAGTTCGTGAAACGCCGGAGTGTCTCCTTGGGGATCAGGAAGAAGATCTCCGCCAGCTCGGGCCGGTTGTCCGGAATCCGCTCGTACGCGGGGTCGTCGTCGTACAGCCCGCGGTTCGCCAGACGGACGAGATCGACGGCCGACAGCACCTGGCTGACACCCTCGGTGCGCGACAGCTCGTTCTGGATGCGCTCCACCGCGGCGAGCCCCTCGGGGTCGCGGAACGCCCCCTCGACCCCGCCGTGGACGGGAACGTAGATGGGGACGGCGCCCGCAAGCAGGCGGTTCACCGCCGCGAAGTCGGTGCGCACGGGCGAGTCCTCGAGAAAGAACATCAGGTAGTCGGTGTCGATCACGATCCGCGGGATGAGCACGACGGCGCCGGTCGCGGCCACCGCCCAGAAGACCAGCACCGACGTGGGGAAGGTCGTGCAAAGCCAGGCGATGCTGCGCAGTCGCCCCGCGAGGAACTCGCGGAACGCCGTCGACAGCCGCGTCTGCGGGCCGAAGAGCTCGCGGTCGCCCCTCTGGAGCGGCATCAGCGAGAGGGCCGCGGGCACCCCGGTGAGCGACAGCAGCGTCACGGTCGCAACGCCGAAGACCGCGAAGCCGCCCATCTCGCGCACGGCCTGGACGTCGGCCAGCGTGAGCGCCGCAAAGCCGACCATGGTGGTGAGTCCGGCCATGAGCACCGGCGCGCGCGTATACACCAGCATGTCGAGCGCCGCCGAGCGCGGGTCACCGGCCGCGCGCGCGATCTCCTCGTAACGCGCCAGCACGTGCACGCCATAGACCGCACCGATGCAGATCAGCATCGGGCCGAGCGCGAGCGTGATCACCGTCAGCTCGCGCCCGACGACCACCATGGCCCCGAACGTCCAGAACGTGGACGTCAGGTTGCTGATCAGCGGCACGAACGTGCCGCGCAGCGAACCGGTCATCAGCCAGAGCAGGAAGGCCGCCACCACGACCGCGATCGGGATCAGCACGAGCATGTCGCGGATCATCAGGTGGTGCGCCTCGCTGCGGATGTGCGGGCGTCCGGTGGTGTAGAAGCGGCGCGCGTCGGAAGCGTGGTCGTCGAGAATGCGGCGGATCCTGCCGTCGAGGTCGCGGTCGACGAACTCGCCGTCGGTCATCGTCTGGAAGGTGACGTTCAGCGCAGCGGTACGGCCGTCGGCCGACAGGATCGTCTTGGTGTAGATGGGGTTGGACAGCGCCTGTTCGCGCAGCGAGAGCAGCTCGGCCGGGTCTTTCGGGATCTCCTTGACGAACCGCCCCAGGTTGAGCCACTGCTCTTCGGGGTCGTACCGGAAGGCATAGGCGTCCACCACGCTCTCGACGCCGCGCACCCCGTGCAGCGCCGAGATGCGATCCGAGATGTCGCGCAGCGCGCTGAGCTCCTCGTACCGGAAGATATCCGGCGTCTCCATCGCGATCACGTAGACGTCGTCCGAGCCGAAGTCGAGCGACGCCTGGCGGTAGATGGCCTGGGCCTCGTCGAACTGCGGCAGCAGGGGCTCGCTCGAGGCGTCGACGCCGAGGCGCAGTCCGGGTGGGTCGACCCGGACCAGGATCGCCAGCACGCCCAGGGTGATCGCCGCCAGGACGAACAGGACGGTGCGCGGGTGATCCACGATCCACGCGGGGCGCAGGGAGGCGAAGGCCACGCCCGCTCCGATCGCCAGGACCGCTCCCGCCGCGAAGACCTCGAGACTGATCAACTCAACGCACTCCGAAGCGACGTTCCATGGCGTAGTCGATCAGCGTCGCCAGGTAGTCGCGAAGCGCCGGGCAGCGGGGAATGGCGCCCTCGAGCAACGCGTCGCTCGACGCGGTGTCGAAGAGCTGCTCGGTCAGCATGTACGGCAGGTGCGTCCGCATCGCCTTCGCACCGGCCTCGAAGAGCGCCGCCACGGCGGGGTCGGAGTCGTCGTCGGGCGACACGAGCCGGGGCTTCGTCGATAGCTCCAGACCGTGGCGCGCCTCGTAGTCGTTGACCGCTACCGCGGTCAGGTCGAGGATCTCCCCGATGCACGACGCGTTCTCCGGCCCGCTCGTCACGTGCAGCACGCGCCCCTCGGCGCGCGGGTCGAGAGCCAGCGCGGTGATGGCGTCGCACGCCCAGTCCACGGGGACGATGTCGACGCGGACTTCGGGATGGCATGGAAGGATGTCGATCTTGCCGTAGAGGATCCACTTCATCGGGTCGTAGAGCACCCGGAAGTGGGGAGTGGCGCCGGTGCGCGAGTCCCCCACGATGATGCTCGGCCGATAGCAGGTCGCGGGCAGGTCTCCGGACGCGTCCTGCACCAGGCGGTCGGCCTCCCACTTGCTCTGCTCGTACCCGTTCCGGAACGGACCCGGCGCGTCGGCGGCGGACTCGTCGAGCACGCCGGCTCGATCGCCGGCGACGTACGCCGTGGAAACGTAGTGGACTCGCTCGAGCGAACCCGCGCGCTGCGCTCTCCGCGCAAAGTCGAGCACGCGGCGCGTGCCTTCGACGTTGAGAGCTCGCGCATCCGCGAGCGGCAGGTCGAAGCGCGTGGCCGCGGCGGCGTGAAAGACGTGCGCGGTTCGCTCGGCCACGCCGGCTTCCGCCTCGCTGAGTCCCAGGCCCGGTTTCGAGACGTCTCCGGCCAGCGCCACGACGCGATCGGCCTGGTCCACGATGCCGATCCGGTCGAGCAGCGCCTCGCGGCGGGCCTCCAGGTGCGCGGCGTCGCGCGCGCGAATCAGGCAGTAGGCCGTGGCGTCGGGCCAGGCTGCGAGCACGCGCCCGAGCAGGTCGCCCCCGACGAGTCCCGTCGTTCCCGTCAGGAGGACCGCGCGATCCCCGTCTGCCTGCATCGATGGCCGCATCGACCTGCCCACCCTCTCCCGCTCCACGAGGCGGGCTTGAGTAGACCATATCTGGCTGCTCCGCCGGGACGACGCTAGCGCTCGGGCGTGCGGCTCGGATCCCAGCGGCGCACGAAGTCCGCGTACTCGCCGCCGGTCGCGGCAACGCGCTCACGCAGGTCCTTCAGCGTGTACCAGGGATCATCGCGGCTGATGCGGGTCACCAGCCAAGCGGGCAGGTTGCCGCCGGGGTCGGCATCGACCTGGTACTCGACCCGGGTGCGCTCCGGCGCGAGCGCCGTCAGACGGTAGTGGCCGCGAAGCCGCGGCATGCGAACGACGCCCTCGACCGGCTTCCGGTCGGCATGCGTCGTCCGGGCGAAGCGCGTGAGCGAGACGTCCTCGCCGGGAAACCCGGTGTCGCTCTCGACCACGACGTCGCGGTCCGAGATCGGCCACGGCAGGTCCATGCGCAGGTAGAAGACGGCGCTGAACGGCGCCTCGGCGTGGAGCACGCTCGCCTCGGAGAGCCGGTGCATCCACCGGGGCTGGTTCGGAACGTCGACGACCACCGCCAGCACGTGCCAGCGGCTGGCGGGGATCTCGGCGACGGACCGGAACTCGGGCATGCTGCGGCCCGAGGAGAGACGCTGGCTCACGCGGATGCCGTCCTTGTCGAGCACCTCGCGCCAGGGCTCGTCGTCAGCCGCCGACGCGAGGCCCACGGCGAGCATCCCGACGGCGAGCATTCCGGCGGCCCGCGTCCGGGGTCTCACGCCTCGGGCTTCTCCAGCACGAGCGCCACGTACATCGACGCCTGCTGCACCTTGCGGTGGACGCGCATCACCTCGCGGAGGTGCGCCCAGTCCTCGTTCCAGAGCTTGAAGACGCCCGGGCGGAAGAGCGCGAAGACCAGCCGCGGCAAGCGGTACTGGCAGAGCATCGCCATCATCCAGGCGATCCAGACGAACCGCCGGGTGACCAGGGCGGTCCAGTCGAGCAGGCGCGCCTCGCGGAACCCGACCTCGCGCGCGCTGCGGCGGTAGCGCTCGAGCGGCTCGAACTCCTCGAACTGCCAGGTCTCGCGGACCAGGCCCCCGTCGTCATAGTCGGCGATCTCGTGCGGGCGATCGGTCGGCCAAGCGAAGTCCACGAGCACGAGACGCCCACCCGGCCGCAGTACGCGGAACGCCTCGGCCAGGAAGTCCCGCCGGCCCTTGGGGCCGAACTCGAACGCGGCCTCCAGACACAGGACGCGGTCCACGCTGGCCGACTCGAGCGCCACGCCATCCACTTCCGCAGGCAGGCGAGTGGCGTCACCGACACCGAAGTGCACGCGCCCGTCCGCACCGTCACGTTGGCGGTGGCCGTGGCGGTCGCGGGCCCGGGCGACGTTCTCGGGCAGCAGGTCGATGCCGAGCACCGTCGCCCCGCTGCGAGAGATCTCGCGCGCCGTCCAGCCCATTCCCGTCGCCACGTCGAGCACCCGCTGTCCGGGACGCGGGTCGAGCAGGCGGATGGCCTGGCGGGCGAGCCGACGCTGGAAGTGAGCCAGGCCTCCGAGCAGCAGCGGCGTCGCCCAGAGCGGGTAGTAGCCCAGGTTCGCGAGCTCGCCCCATCCGCACGCCTGCAGGCACCGGTAGGAGAGCTGGGAGCCGTCGTAGGCGCGGCGGACTTCAGTGGCTTCCACGACGCAGATTCTACGGAACCCGGCGCGGCCGTGGGGACGGTGGCGCGAAGCCCCGGGACTCGAGCGCGTCGATGAGCGCTCGGGTGAACGCGGGCGCCCGCCGGAAGTCGACGTGCGAGCCGTCGGGCAGGCGGAAGCTCGATAGCGCCGCAGAGTCGCGGAAGTGGAGCGTCACGGCGCTCGTGCGGGCGGCGAAGCGGTCCCAGTAGTGCTCGCGCGGGTAGGCCTTCTCATCGAACTCCCAGTGCGCACCCGACGTGGGAAACCGGACGATCGCCACGCGCCCGCCGCGTGCCTGGATCCGCTCGATCCAGCCCTCGATCCGATCCGTCGCCCCGAGCCACGCGCCGGGATCCGAGCGCTGCATCTTGTCGTAGCGCGCCTTCGCCAACATGCGGAGCGCCGACTTGCTCACGCGGTGAAGCCTGAAGTCGGCACTGACGCTGCGATCGCGGTTGAAGACGAGCAGCGGTCGGGCAGCCAGCGTCCCTTCTCGACGCGCTCGACGCCGAGCCGGCGGATCGACAGGGTCGGGTTCATGATCGCGAGCCGGCTGGCGAGCTCCGTCTCGAGGCGCCGGCTGATGCGCCGCTCGACGTTCCACTCCTCGTGGTAGTAGTCGACCCAGGGCTGCTGGCTGTCCAGGTTCGCCGGCTCGAACGCCGACGCGCGCATCGACGCGATCACCGCCCCATCGAAGGCCGGGTCCTCCGCCAGATCGCGCAATACCGCGCCCGCGAGCGTCCCTCCGATCCCGAGCTGCGCGACGGGATGCTCCGGATAGCGTCGGCGCAGGGTAGGGATCGACACGTTGAAGAGCACGCGCGACGACCCGACCAGCGCGATCGTGCCCGGACCGGCACGGTCGCGCTCGGCGCTCCAGCGGTCGACGCCGTCGAGGATCGACGGCACATAGCCGAGTCGCCGCCACGACCCCTCGATCGTGCCCGCGATCAACGCGAAGAAGACGAGCGCTCCGATCAGCACCCGCGTGTTCGGACGCGCCCTAGAACTGGAAGTAGATGAAGGCACGGTCGTTTCCTGGCGCAGTGAAGATCGCGACCCACATCAGGGAAATCCACAGCGAGTGGATCCACCACGGGGCCGACTCGATGGCATCGCGGAGTGAATGGTGCCTCAGGCGCGCATGTGCGATCAGCAGCCCGGCCATCACGATCCCGACCGACACGACGTCGAATCCCCGATGGGTCAGGATCAGGTCCGGCGCGGTGGCCGCTCCGATCAGCGCCGAGGCAATGTCGAAGGCGTGAGGGAAGTCGCGCGCGCGGAAGAACGTCCAGGTACCGGTCACGACCGCGAAGGTCGCCGCCCCGATCGCCAGCCGGACGGGCGGGCTCTGCCAGATCGCCAGGTGCCCGGCGTGCGCCCGCGCAAAGCGCTCGGCCACTAGGTACAGGCCGTGCAGCCCGCCCCAGACCACGAAGGTCCACGAGGCACCGTGCCAGAGCCCGCCGATCAGCATGGTGAGCATCAGGTTCGCGTAGGCCCGGTGAAGCCCGCGGCGATTTCCCCCGAGGGGGATGTACAGGTAGTCGCGCAGCCACGAGGACAAGGAGATGTGCCAGCGCCTCCAGAAGTCCGAGAAGCCGATCGCCGCGTACGGGTATCGGAAGTTCTCGGGTAGCCGGAAGCCGAGACAACAGGCGATTCCGATCGCGCAGGACGAGTAGCCCGAGAAGTCGCAGAAGATCTGCCCCGAGAACGCCAGCGTGCCGAGCCAGGCGCTCGCGAAGTCTGGCTGCCCGCTGCCGGAGAAGAGCCCGTCCGCCACGGGAGCGAGCAGACCATCGGCGAGCACGACCTTCTGGAAGAGCCCGAGCGTCAGCAGCGACAGCCCCCATGTCCACTGGTCCAGTGTCACGCGGCGCGGCGCCTCGCACTGCGGCAGGAACTCGTGCGACCGCACGATCGGCCCAGCCACGAGCTGCGGGAAGAAGGTGACGTAGAGCGCGTAGTCGATGAACTCGCCCCAGGGCTGTGACCGGCCGCGGTACACGTCGAACGTGTAGGAGAGCGTCTGGAACGTGTAGAACGAGATTCCGAGCGGCAGGATGATGCCGGGCGCGGCCGGCTGGTAGTCGATGCCCGCTTGCTGCACAAGGAAGACGAAGCCGTCGAGCAGGAAGCCCGCGTACTTGAAAAAACCGAGCAGCCCCAGGTTCACCCCGAGGCTCGCCCAGAGCAGGTAGCGGCGCACGCGCGGCCGCTGCTCGCCGGCGATCCGCCGTGCGATCACCCAGTCCGTGAGCGTCGAGATCCACAGCAGCACGACGAACGGCGGGTTCCACGCCATGTAGAACACGTAGCTGGCGAGCAGCAGGTTGAGCTTGCGCACGCGCCAACTGAGCGGCAGCCGGTGCAGCACGAGCACCCCGGCCAGGAAGATGGCGAACGAAAGCGAGTTGAACAGCACGCTGCGGTGACTCGGCGGGGGCGGGTTCGGTCCGGGCTCGGAGGGTAGCCTCTGCGCTCTCGAGGTGCAGCGATGCAGGAGCGACGCTGCGCAGGGGCGTGCTAGCCTGCGCGCCGAAGTGCCGAGCTCCCCCGACGAGCGTGTCCGGCGTCCCTGGTGGACGTTCGCGGTCCCCTACCCGGGAAAGATGCCCGAGCTGGCCCGCAAGCAGTGGAGCGTCATGGGCCTGCTCGCGGCGGCCGAACTCTTCGACCACTACGACATGGCGATCATGGGTCTGGCGCTGTCGCAGATCCAGGCAGAGCTGGCGATCCCCGAGTCGCAGGTCGCGGGCGTGAACGCCGTCATCCGGCTGGGGATGCTGCTCTCCTTCGGACTCACGATCATGGCCGACCGGCTCGGACGACGACGAATCCTGCTGGCGACGATCGTGGGGTTCACGCTGTGCACGCTGGGAACTGCCTTCGTCCGCGACGCGAGCGAGTTCATGCTCCTCCAGTTCCTGGCCAGGGTCTTCATCGGCGGCGAGACGATGCTGGCGGTGGTCGTGATCGCCGAGGAGCTGAATGCCGAGGACCGCGGCTTCGGCATCGGTCTGCTCGGCGCGTTGGGCGCGCTCGGACACGGGGTGGCCGCGCTCGCCTTCGGCTTCGTCGAGATCCTGCCGTTCGGCTGGCGGGCGCTCTACGCGTTGGGCGTGATCCCCCTGCTCTTCCTGGCGTGGTTCCGGCGCGGCCTGCCCGAGACGCAGCGCTTCGAGTCGCACAGCCAGACGCTCCAGACACAGAGGTTTCGCGACCGGCTCCAGCCCGCATTCCACCTGGTGCGCATGTACCCCAAGCGCATGGGCGTGCTGTGTGCCGCGATCCTGCCCTTCGACTTCGTCGTCGCCAGCGCCTTCACGTTCATGCCCAAGACGCTGCAAGAGGTGCACGGCTACTCGCCGGGCAACGTGACCGTGCTCTTCCTGACGGCGGGAGGTCTCGGCATTCTCGGGAACATCTACGCGGGGATCCTCGGCGACCGCTTCGGCCGCAAGCCTGTCATGTGCGCGGGCATGGTGCTGAACGCGGTCGCCATCGTCGGCTTCTACAACGCGTCCGGCTGGATGCTCCCGCCGCTCTGGGTGATGGCGGTCTTCACGATCACCGGCGTGGGCGTGCTGTTCAAGGCGCTCGGCAGCGAGTTGTTCCCGACCTCGTACCGTTCGACGGCGTCGGGCATGCGCGCCGTGGTGGGGACGCTGGGAGGCGTCGCGGGTCTGGCGCTCGAGGGACCGCTGTACCAGCTCGTGGGGAGCCACGCGCTCGCCATCACCTGCATGGCGCCGGTGCTGGTGCTGCCCCCGATCCTGATCGCGACCCTGCTTCCCGAGACCGCCTCCCGCGAACTCGAGGACATCTCCCCCGAACGCGCCGCCGACGGGCGCTAGGCCAGCGCGCAAGCGGTCACCCGGTCGCCCGGGTTGAGCTACCCTGCCCAGCCTTGTCCTGGATCCAGACCACCTTTGCCGCGCTCTCCATTCGCCCCTTCCGGATCCTCTGGCTCGGGACGCTGCTCGGCCACCTGGCGTTCTTCATGTCGACGGTGGTGCAGAGCATCGTGGCGTTCGACCTGATGGGCAGCAACACGGCCGTCGGGACCGTGGTCTTCGCGCAGGGGCTGTCGATGTTCGTGCTGGGCCCGCTCGGCGGCGCGCTCGCCGACCGCTGGCCCAAGCGCCTGGTGGTCGCGCTCAGCCAGACCGTGCCCGCAGCGGTGTTCACGGCGCTGGCGATCGCCGTGGCGACGGACACGATCCGAATCGAGTTCGTGGCAGGTGGCTCCCTCCTGATCGGTGTGACGTTCGCGTTCCTGGGACCGGCGCGGCAGGCCTACGTCGTCGAGTTGGTGCCGGCGGCCGCACGCGGCAACGCGGTCGCCCTCACCCAGGTCGCGAGCACCGCGTCGCAGGTGATGGGACCGGGACTCGCGGGCCTGCTGCTGTACTGGAGCCTGTCGGGCGCCGCCGGCGCCTACGCCGTCATGGGCGCGCTCTACGTGCTGGCGTGCGCCTCGCTGCTGTGGCTGCCGCGGTCGCGGATGCGCGCGGGGGCGGGCGACACGCACGTGCTCGCGGACGTCGCCGAGGGCCTCCGATACGTCTGGGAACACCCGCGGCTCCGGCGCCTCGTCCTGCTCTACGTGGGCGTGATCATGGTCGGCTTCCCCTACGTGACGGTGATGCCCGGCCTGCTCGAGCACCAACTGGGGCGCGCCGCCGAAGCCTATGCCTTCCTGTCCCTGGTCTCCGCCTCGGGCGCGCTGCTGGCCAGCCTGACCGTGGCGCGCTACGCCGACCATCCCCGCGCGCCGCGACTCTTCGGCGCCATGGGTGTGCTCTTCGGCGTCTCGCTCGTCGCACTGGCCTTGGCGCCGAGCTACGCCGCCGCCGGCGTCGCGGTGTTCGCCGTCGGCTCGGGCTTCGGCGGCTTCATGACGCTGAACGGCGCGGTCATCGTGCGGACCAGCGAGCCCGGCTTCTTCGGACGCGTCATGTCGCTGACGATGCTGGCTTTCGCCGGCTTCGGGCTCATGGGACTACCGATCGGCCTGCTGGCCGACGCCGTCGGCGAGCGTTTCGTGCTGGCCGCGATGGGCGGAACCGTCTGCGCGCTCGTCTCGCTCTTCGCCTTCATCCCGTCACGCGCTTCGCGTGCCGGGGCGACGGTCGTCGATCCCGTCGCGGCCGGACCCGTCCACGAGTAGGGCCGTTCGCCGCCTGCACGCGAGCTGCTCCGCAGCTGCGCACCGCGCAGCGGGGTCAAGCGTCGGCGCACATACACCGATCCACGTCGTATGGCCGCTCGATTCCCCGCGATCCTGCTCGCTCTCTCGGCCTGGCTCGCGGCGTCGAGCGCGGCGGCCGAGACCTACACCTGGGTCGACCGGCACGGCTCGGTCCACATGACCGACGACCCGTCGAAGGTCCCGGCCGACCAGCGCGGACGGGCACCGACGACCCGCGACATCCAGATCGTGGAGCAGGCACCGCGGGCCCCGAAGGAGTCGCCCGGCCACTTCCGGCCGCGGCCCAGGTACGCCCGGCCCGCGGCGAGCCACGCGGCGCCGAGCCGCGCCGCGGCGAGCTGGGAACACCCACCGGCCAGCCCGCACCGCAGGGGCCCCGCGCCCTCGGCTCGGCACGAGAGCTACTGGAGAGAGGAGTTCTCCAAGCTGAACCAGGGTCTGGAGCGGATCGGCACCTGCCGCGCTGCGATTCCAGCAAGCTGCACGCGGACCACCTGCGTGCATCGAAGCCCCATGGACCCCGAGTACGACGGTGCCACGACCTGCGCGGGAGGCTGGGCGGTTCCGCGGACCTGCGCCGTGGCGCTGAAGGCGCCGGGCCGGACCGTCCGTGTCTCCTGGGGAAGCACGCGGTCGCTCGAGAACTACAGCTGCGAGCCGCTGCGTGACGCGGTGGACGAGGCGGAGTCGGTCTGGCGCAGCAAGCTCGACGACCTGGAGGCGCGCGCCGCGCGCAAGAACGTCCCGCAGAACTGGCGCTTCGACTGAAGCTACGAGAGGCGGCGCGGCGGCAGCGGCCGCGCGTAGCGCAGCGAGCGGTGTGCCGATCGCGCGCCGGGGCGCTGACGCCGGTCGATCGCGTCGTTCGCCAGCTCCACCGCGTACACGAAGCTGGGCAGCGCGTGCGCCTTCCACGCCTCGTCCATCGGGAAGATCTGCTCGAGCTTGCAGCTCGCGTACTCCTGGAACTCAGTCAACTCGCCGACCGACGCGGCGACCAGGAAGCGGTGCAGGTCCTGGTACTCACCGGTGTCGTCGGTACGCGGGAGGAAGAGCCGGGCGTTGCCGTTGAACTGGCGGCCCGCGAGCGCCGAGAAGCGCGTCGCACGAAGAAGAACGGAGATCGAAGCCATCGGGGACAGACCGGATCCTCCCTGTGCAGGCTCAGCCTACCGCGCCCGCGCGAAGCGCGGTATCACCCGAGTCGGCCACCCGCATGGCCGGTCTGGGCCAGCCACTAGCCCCCCATCTCGATCTGGCGCACGCGCTCGATCAGGTCGGACTGGCTTCCGACGCCGAGCTTGCGGTACATCGACTTCAGGTGGTTGCGGACCGTGTTGGGGCTGATCTCGAGCCGGCGCGCGATGGTCGGGACACGGTCGCCCCCGACGAGCAACGTCAGCACCTCGCGCTCCCGCGCGGACACGCTCCGCAGGTCCGGCGACAGCGACGGCAAGGCGAACTCGAGGCTCGCGCGCAGGCTGGCGCTCAGGCTCTCGGCAGCGGTCTTCGCCGTCTGGATCGCGGCGAGCTCTATGATGATCGCGAAGGCCGCACAGCAGCCCGACTCGGGAACCGAGGGGATCGCCAGGATCGGAAGCGTCGTCGAGTCCTTCCTGCGAAACACGGTGATGCGGGCGCGCAGGTCGCCCTGCTCCACGGCGCGCGTCTCCTCGAGCGCCAGCTCGCGCATCTCGGGAGGGACGAGTGAAGCGAGCGGCTGGCCCACGAGTTCGTCGCGCTCGTACTGCAGCCAGGTCAGCACGCGCGGGTTCGCGTAGACGATGAGCCCCTCGGCGTCGCGCGCGATGACGCCGCAGCTCAGTCCTTCGACGATGGCCGCGAGGTCCATCTGCGCGATCGGATCACCGGGGGTCACAGCAGCGGGGCTCGCCATGGGACCTGGATTCTACCAGCTCCCCGCCTCGGCCCGTGCCAGCGACGGAACCGCGCGAGGCGCCCCCCGGGCGGCTTTGACAGGCGGCGCCGCGAGCCACGAGAATGCGGCTCCAACGAGGAGGCAGGCATGGGCGTCAAGCTCACGAAGGACTCGATCGACCTGGGAATCATCACCACCGACG
>JAFDDB010000235.1 GCA_019311115.1 Deltaproteobacteria bacterium | reverse complement strand
TCGAGCACCAGGTTCTCTTCGAGCGACAGGTCGAGCACGAGCCCTGTCCGCTGCCGGTCACCCGACACCAGCGAGAGCGGCGAGTCGTGCAGGTCGACGCGTCCCCCGTCGAGCACGCGCACCCCCGCGAGCACCTCTTCGAGCGGCGCCTGTCCGTTGCCGTCGATCCCGGCAAGCGCGAACACCTCGCCCGCGCGAACCCGAAGCTCGAGCCCGTCGAGCCCGTCCGCGACGAGACCGTGCAGCTCGAGCGCCACGTCTCCAGGCGCGGAGTCGATCGGGGCCCCGGGCGGCGGGGGCTCGTCTCCCACCATCAGCCGCGCCAGCCCCCGCGCATCCACGCCCGCCACGTCGCGAGTCGCGACGGTCTCGCCCGCGCGCAGCACGGTCACGCGGTCGCAGGTGCGCGTGATCTCCTCGAGCTTGTGCGAGATCAGCACGAGGCTCCGGCCCTCGTCGCGGAGGCGCCGCATCAACGCGAGCAGCTCCTCGACCTCGGACGGCGCCAGCACCGCGGTGGGCTCGTCGAGCACCAGGATGCGCGCGCCGCGCGACAGGGCGCGCACGATCTCGAGCCGCTGCTGCTGCGCGACCCCGAGCCGCTCGGCGGGCAGGTCCGGGTCCAGGTCGAGCCCGTACTCGCGCAGCAAGGCACCCGCCTCTTCGCGGGCGCGCGCGCGGGAGAGCCGCCAGCCGCCGGGCTCGCCGAGCAGCAGGTTCTCGGCGACGCTGAGCGCGGGCACTCCCATGAAGTGCTGGTGCACCAGCCCGACGCCGAGCGACAGGGCGTGGCGCGGGCTGCGGGGCCGCACGGTCGCGCCCTCGATCTCGATCGAGCCGGCGTCGGGGGACACCAGCCCGTACAGCACCCGCACCAGCGTCGTCTTGCCCGCACCGTTCTCGCCGAGCAGCGCGTGGATCTCGCCGGCTTCGAGCTCGAGGCTCGCTCCGCGAAGCGCCTGCGTATCGCCGAAGCGCTTGTAGATGCCGCGGAGCGCCGCGCGCGCCATCGCGTTCAGAATTCGCCGCGCGGAACGGTGAGCTCGCCCGACTCGATCTGCGCGACGAGCGCCGCGACCTCGTCCTGCAGCCCCTCGGCGCGCGCGTCCATCACGCCCGGCGCCAGCGAGTCGTTCCACTCGATCGCCACCACGCCCGACGAGAGCCCGAAGCGGAGCGCGCGCCCCTCGAAGCGGTCCTCGGCGACCTCGGTCGCCACGAGCAGCAAGGCGCGCGGAACGTTCAAGGTGGCCGAGGCCAGTACGTGCTCGGGTGAGAGCGCGTTCTGGTTGCGGTTGGCGCCGTACGCCCAGACGCCGTCGGACTCGTTGACCGCCTGGAAGAACCCGCGGGCGCCCTCGTTGGCGTTGTGGATCAGCACGTCTACGCCCTGCGAGATCTGCGCGAGCGTGGCCTCGCGCGCCGCGGACACGTCGGTCCAGCTTCCGGTGTAGGAGATCGACGTGGTCGCACCGCCGCGCTCCGCGCCCTTCTCGAAGGCGTAGAAGGTGCTGGCCACCGACGGGATCTCGATGCCGCCGACCGCGCCGACGCGTCCGCTCTGCGAGATGCGCGCGCCCAGGAATCCCAGCACGAAGGTCGCCTGCTCCAGCTCGAACACGATCGGCGACACGTTCGCCGTGACGGTGCTTCCGCTGGTCGTGACGAAGACCGTGTCCGGGTACTCCTTGCCGACGAGCGCGGCCGCGTCCTGGAACTCGAAGCCGTGGCCGAAGACCAGGTCGTAGCCCCGCGCGGCGAAGTCACGGAAGCCGGCCTCGAAGTCCTGTGGCGTGGCCGTCTCCTGGTACGCGACCTCGGCGCCGAGCCGGTCGCGGATCTCGACCAGTCCCTCGTACGCACTCTGGTTCCAGCCCGCGTCGCGAATCGAGCCGGGCGTAAGCAGGGCGACCCGGAGGACGTCGGGCGCCTCGTCCGGATCGGGCGGTGGGGAACCCGACGGAGGCGCCTCGCCACCGCAGGCCGCGAGCAGGAGCGCGGAGAGGGCGAAGCTGAAGAGACGCGGGCTCGGGTCGGGCACGGCGCGTAGCATACGCGGGCGCCCCGTCCGAAGGCTACGCGGCGAGGGCTACGCTGCGAAGGCCACGCGGCGGAGGCTACGCGGCCACCGCGCGTTCGATCGCGCCGACGAGTTCGAGCACCTCGACCACGCGCTCGTCGGCGACGTAGTGCGGCGCGTCGCAGCGCACGCGCGCCAGGAAGGCGTCGAGGTCGCGCTCGAACAGGCCCGAGGCGGCGGCCGGTGGCGGGTCGCCGAGGCGTCCATGGTCGCAGTCGATCGACCAGCGGGTCTCGCGCGACAGCCCATCACCTCGCTCCTCGACCAGCCGCGCGGCTCCGCCCTGTTGGAACTCCAGGTCCACCTGTAGCCGGTAGCCCCCGGCGGCGGGTTCGAGCGCAGCCCCGGTGACCGACGCGAGCCCGAACAGGTCGAGCAGCCGGTGCAGGCGCGCCACCGCGCGGAGCGCCGGCGTGCCGGCCAGGGCCTCGTCCCCGATCCAGCCCTCGCTCGTGCCGCGGACCGTGAGCGCGCCGCCGCGCGGGCGTCCGAGGTCGCGCACTCGCTCGCACTGGGCCGCGTGCGACGGCGAGAGCAGCTCGATGTGTTCGACGTGGAGCACGCGTCCGGTCTGCGCCGCCAGATCGAAGAGGGCGCGCCCCTCCTCCGCAGTCGCGGCCAGCGGGTAGTCCACCAGCACGTGCTTGCCCGCCTCGAGCGCCGCGCGCACCTGGCGGGCGTGCAGGGCGTTGGGCGTCGAGACGGCGACTGCATCGACCGCCGCGTCGGCGAGCACCTGCGCGAGTGTGGGCGCACCGTCGCGCGCGACCACCGCGGACAGCTGCGCGTCGCTCCGTGCCTCGAGCGCGCGCATGCGAGCGCCGCCCGCCCGGCCGGGGCCGACGACCGCGACCTGGAGCACTCAGCGCTTCCGGGCGATCGTGAGCCCGTCGGAGAGCGCGAGCATGACCGAGTCGACGCGGTCGTCGCTGGCGACGTGGTCGTTGATCTCGCGCAGCGCGAGCGTGTCGGCGTCGTCGGCGTCCGGGTTCACGATGGCGCCGTGCCAGAGCACGTTGTCGAGCGCGATCAGGCCGCCGGGCCGCAGCCGCTTCAGGATCTCTTCGTAGTAGGTCCGATAGCCCGTCTTGTCGGCGTCGATGAACGCGAAGTCGAAGCTCTCCTCT
>JAFDDB010000126.1 GCA_019311115.1 Deltaproteobacteria bacterium | reverse complement strand
GTAGTGCTCGTCGCCGACGACCTGCGGATCCAGGATCCGGCTCGCCGAGTCGAGCGGGTCCACGGCGGGATAGATTCCGATCGCGGCAATCTCGCGCGACAGGTTGATGTTGGCGTCGAGGTGGGCAAACGTCGCCGCCGGCGCCGGGTCAGTGTAGTCGTCCGCGGGCACGTACACCGCCTGCACCGACGTGATCGACCCGCTGCTCGTCGAGGTGATGCGCTCCTGCAGCTCTCCCATGTCGGTGGCCAGCGTCGGCTGGTAGCCGACCGCGCTCGGAATGCGGCCGAGCAGGGCCGACACCTCGGAGCCCGCCTGCGTGAAGCGGAAGATGTTGTCGATGAAGAGCAGCACGTCGGCTCCCTCTTCGTCGCGGAAGTGCTCGGCGATGGCGAGCGCCGACAGGCCGACGCGAGCGCGCGCTCCCGGCGGCTCGTTCATCTGGCCGTAGACCAGGGCCGCCTGCTCGATGACGCCGGACTCCTTGAACTCGAGCCACAGGTCGTTGCCCTCGCGCGTGCGCTCGCCGACGCCGGCGAACACGGCGAAGCCCGAGTGCTCCTTCGCGATGTTCCGGATCAGCTCCTGCATGAGAACGGTCTTGCCCACGCCGGCGCCGCCGAAGAGGCCGATCTTGCCGCCGAGCGGGAACGGGCAGAGCAGGTCCATGACCTTGAGGCCCGTCTCGAACTGCTGGATGGTGGTGTCCTGCTCCTCCATCTTCGGCGGGTGCGCGTGGATCGGCGCGACCAGTTCGCGAGAGATCGGCCCGGCCTCGTCGACGGGCTCGCCCACCACGTTCATGATGCGGCCGAGCGTCGCCTTGCCGACGGGAACCAGGATCGGCTTCTCGGTGTTCGTGACCGCCTGGCCGCGGGTCAGGCCCTCGCTCGAGTCCATGGCAATGCAGCGGACGGTGTTCTCGCCCAGGTGCTGCGCCACCTCGATGACCAGGTTTTCGGGCTGGTCGCTGATCGCCGGGTTCGTGGTCGTGAGGGCGGTGTAGATCTCGGGCAGGTTCCCCGGGGGGAACTCCACGTCGATCACGGGACCCATCACCTGCAGGATCTTGCCTTCCGATGCCATGCGATTCTCCTAGAGCGCTTCCGCGCCGCTCACGATCTCGACCAGCTCGGCAGTGATCGCTGCCTGGCGGGCCTTGTTCATGTCGAGGGTCAGCTTGCCGATCAGCTCTTCGGTGTTCGTGGTGGCGCTGTCCATCGCAGTCATGCGCGCGCCGTGCTCGCCCGCCTGGTTCTCGAGCAGCGCGCGGTACACGGCGAACTCGACCGCGCGCGGAATGAGCAGCGCCAGCAACCGCGCCGGGTCGGGCTCGATCTCGTAGCCCGCGGCGTCCTCGACGTGCTCGGGCTGAAGCGGCAGCAGCCGCTCCTGGCCGGGCCGCTGCGTGAGCGCCGACTTGAACTCGCTGTACACGAGGATGACCTCGTCGACCTCGCCCTCGCGGTAGCGGCGCATCAGGTCGTCCGCGATCTCTCGCGCCTGTCCGGGGTTCACGTTGCCGAGTCCCGTAAAGGTGTGGTCCATGCTCACGCGGCGGTCTCGGCGGAAGCCGCCGCCGCCACGCCGGCCGACGGGCGTCAGCAGGATCTTCGACACCGAGCCGGCGCGCTCGTCGACGATGCCCCTGGCCAGCTTCGCCAGGTTCGAGTTGTACGCGCCGCAGAGCCCGCGATCGCTGGTGAACAGCACGATCTCGAGCGTGCGGACCTCGTCGCGCGCCTGCAGCAGCGGGTGGATGTCGGTCTCGACACCGCCGGCCACGGCGCTCACGACCTGGCGCAGCTTCTCAGCGTAGGGGCGCGCCGCCTGGATCTGGCGCGTCGCGCGCGCCAGCTTGGCGGCCGCGACCATCTTCATGGCGCGCGTGATCTTCTGGGTCTTCTGAACCGCGACGATGCGGCCGCGCAGGTCACGAATGGTGGCCAAGGGGGGGAACCTCCGCTCAGTCTACGCTGCCGCTGGGCTCGAACACGTTGCCGAATTCGTCGAGGGCTGCATTGAGCTTCTCACGGATCTCGTCGGTCAGCTCGCCGCTCGCGGCCAGGTCGTCGAGCACCTGCGGGTGCTTCGACTGCATGTACGAGATCAGCTCGTCGGCGTAGCGGGGCACGTCCTCGACGGGGATCCTGCGCACCCACGAAGCGCGGGACTCCTGCGCCATCGCCGCGTAGATCTGCACGACCTGCTGCTCGACGGGGAGCGGCACGTACTGGCCCTGGCGCAGGACCATGGTCAGGCGCTGGCCGTTCGCCAGCTGCTCCTGCGTGGCCTGGTCCAGGTCGCTGCCGAACTGGGCGAAGGCCTCGACCTCGCGGAACTGGGCCAGCTCGCCCTTCAGCGTTCCGGCGACGCTGCGCATGCTCTTCACCTGTGCCGCGCCGCCGACGCGCGAGACCGACACGCCGGCATTCATCGCCGGGCGCTGGCCCGAGTTGAACAGCTCACCCTCGACGAAGATCTGGCCGTCGGTGATCGAGATGACGTTGGTCGGGATGTAGTCCGAGACGTCGCCCGCCTGCGTCTCGATGATGGGGAGTGCCGTCAGGCTGCCGCCGCCCTCTTCGTCGCTCATCTTGGCCGCGCGCTCGAGCAGCCGCGAGTGGACGTAGAAGACGTCGCCCGGATAGGCCTGCCGTCCCGGCGGACGGCGAAGCAGCAGCGACAGCTGGCGGTAGGCCTGCGCCTGCTTCGACAGGTCGTCGAAGATGATCAGCGCGTGCTTACCGTTGTCGCGGTAGTACTCGCCGATCGCGCAGCCCGAGTAGGGCGCCAGGTACTGGAGCGGCGCCGGGTCGGACGCGCAGGCCGCGACGACGGTCGTGTACTCCATGGCGCCGTGCTCGCGAAGCTTCTCGACCACCTGCGCGACGGTGGACTGCTTCTGGCCGATCGCGACGTAGATGCAGAACACGTCGGTGTCGCGCTGGTTGATGATGGTGTCGAGCGCGATGGCCGTCTTGCCCGTCTGGCGGTCGCCAATGATCAGCTCGCGCTGTCCGCGGCCGATCGGCGTCATGGCGTCGATGCACTTGAGCCCGGTCTGGAGCGGCTCGCTCACCGGCTGGCGCTTGACGATGCCGGGTGCCTTGACCTCGACGCGGCTCATCTGCTGGCTGTCGATCGGGCCCTTGCCGTCGATCGGCTGGCCCAGCGCGTCGACCATGCGTCCGGTCAGCGCTTCGCCGACGGGCACCTCGAGGATGCGGCCGGTGCGTCGGATGCCGTCGCCCTCGCGGATCTTGATGTCCTCGCCCATGACCGCGATGCCGACGTTGTCGTCCTCGAGGTTCAGGACCAGCCCCTGGACGCCGTTGTCGAACTCCACGAGCTCGCCGGCCATCACCGTTTCGAGCCCGTAGACGCGCGCGATTCCGTCGCCGACGGAGAGCACGGTGCCCGTCTCCGCGACGTCGATCTCGCGGTCGTAGTCCTTGATCTGGCGACGGATGATGTCGCTGATCTCTGCGGCCTTGATCTTCATGCCGTTCCCTTTCTGAGGCTCTCGCCGAGGGCCCCGAGCTGAGTGCGCACGCTCCCGTCGAAGAGCAGATCCCCGACCTTCGCAACCACGCCGCCGATCAGCTCGGGATCGACCGACGTTTCGAGGCGGACCTCGGCACCGACGCGGCGCGACAACGCCTCGCGGATGCGTTCGAGCTCGGCCGCGCCGAGCGGCCGCGCCGACACGATCTCGCCGGTGACGCGTCCCGCGGCTTCTTCGACCAGCTGGCGGAAGCTCTGGCGGACATCGGGCAGCAGCTTGGCGCGGTTCTCGTCGACCAGGATCATGACGAAGGCGCGCAGCTCCCTGCCGAGGTCGAGCTTCTCGGCGATCTCCGCCACCACGGCGCGGCGCTCCGCCCGCGGGTGGATCGGCGTGAACATGACGCGCGACAGGTCCTCGCTGCCGTCCACGGTGTCGGTGAAGACCTCCAGCTCCGCGAGCAGCGCGGCGGGGTCGCCCAGCTCTTCGCCGAGTCCGAACAGTGCGCGCGCATAGCGCCGCGCGATCGCTGCACCGCCGATCATGCCGAGCCTCCGATTTTGTCCGTGAACTCGCGCACCAGGCGCTCGTCGTCCTCGGGCGTGGTCTGGTCGCGAAGCGTGTCGGCCGCGATCTCGATCGCGAGCCTCGCGGCCTCGGCGCGCAGCGCCTGGCGCGCGCGCTCGATCTCGGAGTCGGCGACGCGGCGCGCGTCCTCGCGGATGCGCTCGGCCGTCGCCTCGGCGCGCTGCTTGACGCGCGCTCCCTCGGCCTGGGCGGCGTCGGCCACGCCGGCGACGAGGCCCTCGGCTTCGCCGTCGAACGAGGCCAGGCGCGCGCGCAGTTCGGCGATCTCGGCCTCGGCCTCGCGCAGCTGGTCCTGCGCGCCCTCGATGGCCTGCCGGATGTCGGAGCTGCGCTGCTGGAAGTAGTTGCGCAGCGCGGGTCCCGCGAACTTGACCAGGACGACCGCCAGGATGACGGCGTTCAGCACCTGGAAGAACAGCATGGTCCAGTTCGGGCCGTGCGCTTCGGCCTCCGAGCCGCCGCCGGCGGCGAAGACCTCGGGCGCGAGCAGCAGCAGCGAGAGAGCGACGGCCGCAGCGGCGGGAAGGGCGCGCATCAAACGGCCCGCCCCAGGATGCTGGTCGCCGCTTCGCGCGCCAGCTCGCGGGCGTCGACCTGGAGGGTCGCGCGGGCAGTCTCGAGCTCGGCCGCGATGCTGGTGCGGACCGACTCGACCTGCGCGGCGGCGTCGGCACGCGCGGCGTCGAGTACCCGCCGCTCGTCCTCCTGCGCGGTGGACAGGATCTCTCCGCGGCGCGCCTGTGCGGCGCCGCGGGTCTCGACGAGGCGCCCGTCGAGCGTCTCCTGCAGGGCGTTGCTGTCGCCCGCCAGCTCGGCCACGCGATCGGTCGCGCCGGCGCTGCGCTTCTCGCGCTCGGCCAGGAGCGCGATCAGCGGCTGGATCAGCAGCTTGTTCACGGGATAGATGAGCAGTCCGAGAACGACGAAGTTGAGCGCCAGGATCTCGATCTCGGGCACGAGGCTGATCCCGCCGGCCGCGTGCGCGGCGTTCGGCAGGGCAATCAAGAAGGAGGTCGCGAGTGCGACTGCAAGCAGCCGGAGCATCGGCGTGTCGTCTCCCTCTTCCTCTATCCCGAACGGTCGAACCGGAGCGCTGGAGCGGAACCGATCCGCCGCCTGCCGGGCGCGCAGGCCATGGCCCGTCGATGGGGCCGTACCTGGACCGTTACGTCGGCGCGGTGTCGTCGGAAGCAGTGGAAACGGAGGACTCCGCGCGCGACACCGGCGCTCGCGCGGCGGGGAGTATGGCAAACCGGATCCCGGCGTCAACGCGCACGAGCGGGGAATTTCCCGTCGGGAACGGGCGGTTGCGTCGGCCGTGAGGTACCCGTTAGTCGGGGGAGAAGATGCCGCGCGAGTGGGGCGGACGGCGCTAGCGCGCCGGTTCCCCCATGCGAACGCGCGCGTTGATGCTCGCGCCGTCGGCGACCACGAAGCGGGGCGCGGCCACCTCGCCCTCGATGTGGCCACCGGCCGCGACCTCCACGCACTCCTTTGCCGTGACCGATCCCTTGAAGCGGCCATGCACCGTCAAGCGCCTGAGTTCGAGGTCGGCCTCGACCGTCCCGCTCTCGCCGATCACCAGGGTGCCCTCGGCGCTGGCCTCGCCCTTGAAGTGTCCGTCGATCCGGACCGCGCCGCTGAAGGCGATCTTCCCCTCGAACACGGTGCCCTGGTCCAGGAACGACTGCAGTGTCTCGCTCATCCGTCTCCCCCCAGCAGCCGCTCGGTCAGCCGCTCCAACTCCGCCTCGCCGAAATAGCTCAGCTCGACCCGTCCCCGGGTGCGCCGCCCGACGATCCGCACCTTGGTCTGCAGGGCGGTCCGCAGGCGATCCTCGAGATCGACCACGTGGACGTCCCGACTCGGACCGGGGCCCTTCTTCTTTGACGCGTCACCGTCAATTGACGCAATGCGTCTTGAAAGGTCCTCCGTCGCGCGCACGCTCAGGCCTCCACGGATAACCTGGTCGCGAATCATGACGCGACGCTCTTCGGGCGCCTGTAGAACCGCTTTCGCATGCCCCATCGTCAGGCGCTGGTCGATCAGGTCATGCTGGATTTCTTCCGGAAGCTCTAGCAATCTCAAGTGGTTAGCGACGCTGGAGCGATCCAGTCCGACCCGCCGGCCGACCTCTTCTTGCGTCATGCCTTCATGACGCACGAGCTCGTCATAGGCGTGCGCCAGCTCGATGGGGTTCAGGTCGGCTCGCTGGACGTTCTCGACCAGGGCCATCTCGACCACGGCGCGGTCGGTCGCGTCGAGCACAACGGCCGGGACCTCGTCGAGGCCCGCGAGCTGGGAGGCCCGCCAGCGCCGTTCGCCGATGATCAGCTCGTAGCCGCCGCCGCGCTCGCGCACCACCAGGGGCTGTAGCACTCCCTGCTCGCGGATGGAGGCAGCCAGCTTGGCGAGCTCCTCCTCTGGAAACGCCTTGCGAGGCTGGTTGGGGTTGGGCGCAATCCGAGAGATCGGCACGAAGAGCGGCGCGCCGATCGCCTCGGGAGCGGCTTCCGCTACGACCGCGTCCGGTTTGGGCGCCGGGGCCGGGGCCGCCGCCTCGGTCGCGGGAGGGATCAGGGCCGAGAGCCCACGCCCGAGTGCCTTACGAGTGGCCATTCTCAATCCTCTCGAGCAGCTCTTCCGCGAGCTGCAGGTAGCTCAACGCGCCCTTCGAGTTTATGTCGTACAGGAGGGCGGGCTTTCCGTGACTCGGCGCCTCGGAGAGCCGGACGTTACGGGGAACGGGCGTCTTGAACACCAGCTCGGCAAAGTGCTCCCGAGCTTCACGAGCCACCTGGGCGGACAGGTTGTTCCTCAGGTCGTACATGGTGAGGAGCAGCCCCTCGACGGCCAGGTCCGGGTTCAGGCTCTGGCGGACCCGATCGATGGTCTTCATCAGCGCCGCGAGCCCTTCGAGCGCCAGGTACTCGCACTGCAGGGGGATGAGGACGGAGTCCGCCGCGACCAGGGCGTTCAGCGTGAGCAGGCCCAGGGACGGTGGCGTGTCGATCAGGATGACCCGGTAGTCGTCCCGGATGTCGGCGATCGCCCGCTCGAGGATGCGTTCCCGGCCCTCCGCGCTCGCCAGCTCGATCTCGGCGCCGACCAGGTCCCCAGATGCGGGGACCAGCGTCAAGTACTGGAGCATGGTCTCGCGCGCCACCTTGGCGATCGTCATCTCGCCCACCATCACGCGATAGACGTCGTCGGAGATGTCTCCGGGAAGCACCCCCAGGCTCGACGAGGCGTTGGCCTGCGGGTCGAGATCGATCAGCAAGGTTCGGCACTCGGCGGCCGCAAGGGACGCACCAAGGTTCACGGCGGTGGTCGTCTTTCCGACCCCGCCCTTCTGGTTCGCTACCGCGATGACTCGCGCCATCTCTCCACCCGATTCCCGAACGTGAGTCTATATCGGGTTCCACGTGAAAGGAAGCACCAGATCGGAGCGTTCCACGGGAAACTACCGCCTCGTGCGCTGGCAGCGGGCACGCAGGTCAGGACCGGCGCGTGCCGTGCGGAACGTCAGCCGAGCGTTCCACGGGAAACTGCCGCCGCAGGAACGCGCAGGATCGCGCCCCGGCCCACGGAAAGCGGCAGGATCGCGGCTTCGGGTACCCCCGCCTCTGCGGGCGTTTCACGCGTCCAGATCCACACCTCGCCGTCCCGACCGGCCCACGCCGCCGCGAGTGGGAGGATCTTCCGCGGCGGGAGAACCGCACGCGCGAGTACGAAGTCGTACCCGCGCGCGGGCGGGTCCTCGATCCGGGCGCGCTCGATCGTGACGTCCAGCGACAGGACACGGGCGACGTGCCGCAAAAAGTGGACCCGGCGCTCCCGGATCTCGACCAGGGTCAAGTCCAGGTCGGGCCGGGCGATCGCGATCGGCATCCCCGGGAGTCCGGCGCCCGTCCCCAGGTCGACGACGCGCGCGCCCTCGGGAAGTGCCGCCGCCGCGGCCAGGGAGTCGTCCAGGTGGACGCGCAGGTCGTCCCGGTCCGTGGAGCCGACGAGGTTCATGCGAGCGCCCCACCCCTGGAGTTCGTCCAGGTAGCGCTCGAGGGGATCGCTCAAGCGGGGAAGATCTTGACCCGCTTCATGCGACCCTCGCCGACGCTCTCGGAGGCGACTCCGTCCACCTCCTTGAGGGCGTTGTGCACGATCCAGCGGTCTCGGGAGGTCATCTCGTCGAGCGTCGCGGCCTCGCCGCTCTCACGGACGCGGCGGCCGAAGTCGACGGCCATCCTCTCGAGCTGCGGGTTCTCCGGCCCGGCGTCGCCCGCATCGTCTCGGCCTCCGCCAGTCCTCCCGCCGCGGTCGCGGTCGCGCGGACGCCCACGACCGCGCTCGCGATCTCCGCGACCCTCGCTCCGTCCCTCTCCTCGGCCTCCGCGATCCCGACCGCGGTCGCGGTCCCGACCCCGGTCTCGATCGCGGCCACGATCTCGGTCTCGGCCACCCCGGCGCGCCTCGCCGCCCCGGAGTTGGACGCGTGCACTCGCGTCCTCGCCGCCATGCTTCTGCGCGGCTCGCTCGGCCAGGTGAGAGAGAGCGGGCTGTAGCCCGCTGTGATCGCGCGCGAGCGCCGAGAGGCCCTCGCACTCCACCGTGACCACGATCTCGCCATCCGACTCGCGCTCCTCCACGCGAGCGCCAGCGCCGACCCCCATCTTCGCAATCACCTCGCGAACGAACTTTCCCACGGGCCCGACCACGGGCTCCGGCCGTTGGACCGAGGCCAGGATCACGACGCGCGCCCCGAGTCCGCCGATCTCGAGTTCGGGCGGCAGCAGCTTCGCCGCCACCTGGTCTTCTGACACATTATAGTGTTTGGCGGCCTTGGCGCGCGCCAGCGCTTCGTTGTCGTCGATGAACTCGCGGAGGTCGTCGCTCACTTCGCTTCTCCCTGCGCCTTTTTCGGCGTCTTCGCGGGGGTCTTGGCCGGCGCCGCCGGTACGGAATCGTCGCCGCGGTTGATCAACAACTGCTGCAGAATCCCGAGCAGGTTGCTGACGAACCAGTACAGCACCAGCCCCGACGGGAACTGGTAGAAAAGGAAGATGAACGCCACGTTCATCCACATCATCATGCGTCGCTGCTGCGGATCGCCCGTCGCTGGCGTCAGAAACTGCTGACCGAGCATCGAGGCGCCCATCAGGAGAGGCAGCGGCCGGATCGGCAGGCCGGCGATCGAGAAGAAGTCCTCAGGCACGGACAGGTCCTGGATCCAGAGCATGAACGGCGCATGACGCAGCTCGATCGTGCCTTGCAGCGCGAAGTACAGCGCCAGCATGAACGGCATCTGGAGCAGCATCGGCAGACACCCGCCGCCAAGCGCCGAGGCCGGGTTGATTCCGGTCCGCTTGTACAGCGCCATCATCTCGGACTGCATGCGCTGCGAGTCGTCCTTGTACTCCGCCTGGATCACCTTCATCTCGGGTGCGATGACGCCCATCTTCTTCATCGACTTCATGGAGCGCTGCGTCAGCGGAAAGGTCACGAGCCGAAGCAGGATGGTCAGCATGATGATCGCCACCCCGTAGTTGGCGACCAGGTTGTTGTAGATCCAGCGCAGCAGGTAGGCGAACAGGTCCACGAAGGGCCGCACC
>JAFDDB010000234.1 GCA_019311115.1 Deltaproteobacteria bacterium | reverse complement strand
GTTCCGACGCCCGAAGAGGTGATCGCCGAGCTTCGGGGGCGTGCCCGCGGGACGCCCGCAGCGAAGCCTGCCGGACCTGCCACCGCGAAGCGCTCACCGCCGCCCGAGCCGCGGGTCGAGCCCGTCGAGCCAGTCAAGCCGACGGCGAAGCCGCCGAAGGCGTCGCCGGTCGAGGCGCCGATCCGGCCCGAGCGCCGCGGCGGCGCGGTCGTGCAGGTGGCCGCCTATCGCGAGGTCGAGGCCGCACAGACGCTCGTGAGGCGCCTGCGACGCGCAGGCTACGACGCCTACCTGAGCGACCAGCGGGCGACCGGCCCGAACAAGTACCGCGTCCGCGTGCAGCCGCCGCCGGGCTCCAACGCGAAGAGCCTCGCCGACACGCTCGCCGACCGCGGCTACGGCGTCTGGGTCACGAACGAGTGAGCCTTCCCGACTCCAGCGCGCGCTGGCTCGTGACGGGAGCCGCCGGCCAGCTCGGCCGGTCGCTGCTCGCGATCGCCGCAGACCGCGGCATCGAGGCGGTGGGCTGCACCCACGCCGAGCTCGACGTGGCGGATCCCGCCGCGGTCCGCGCCGCCCTCGACCGTATCGAGCCCGGAGTGGTGCTGAACGCCGCCGCCTTCACGCAGGTCGACCTCTGCGAGCAGGAGACCGAGGCGGCGCTGCGCGTGAACGCGCACGCGCCCGGCGTGCTCGCCGAAGCCTGCCGAGACCGCGGGCAGCCGACGCTGCTCGTGCACGTGAGCACCGAGTACGTCTTCTCGGGAGAGACGCCGCGCCCGATCCCGGAGGACGCCGACACGGCGCCGCTCTCGGCTTATGGCCGCGGCAAGCTGGCCGGCGAGCAGGCGGTGCGCGACTCCGGCGCCGAGCACCTGATCGCCCGCACGCAGTGGCTGTTCGGACCGGGCCCGAACTTCGTACGCACCATCCTGGCCGCGGCTGGACGCGGCCAGGCGCTGCGCGTGGTCGAGGACCAGATCGGACGCCCCACCTGGAGCCGGTCGCTCGCCGAGGGACTCGTGTCCGCGGTACGCGGGGGGCTGCGCGGGACGCTCCACCTGGCGTGCGAGGGAGTCTGCAGCTGGTACGACCTGGCCCGCGAGATCGTCCGCGAGGGCGCGGCGCGTGGCCTGACCGGGACCGTCGGGGTCGATCCGATTCCGACCCGGGAGATGCCGCGCCCGGCCGTTCGCCCGGCTTACGCGGTGCTGGCGCTCGACCGCTCCCGCGCCGCGGGCATCCACATGCCCCACTGGCGGGACGCGCTGGCCGCATACCTGGACGAAGAGCGCAGCGCGAGAGGCGGCTGATGGGGCCCGAGAACATCCGGAACTTTGCGATCATCGCGCACATCGACCACGGCAAGTCGACGCTCGCCGACCGCCTGCTCGAGCGGACGGGCACGCTCGACGAGCGCACCAGCGTTGCGCAGTTCCTCGACAAGATGGACCTCGAGCGCGAGCGCGGAATCACGATCAAGGCGCAGACCGTGCGCATGGAGTACACCGCCGCCGACGGCCAGAAGTACGTGCTCAACCTGATCGACACGCCCGGCCACGTGGACTTCCACTACGAGGTGTCGCGCTCGCTCGCCGCCTGCGAGGGCGCGCTGCTCGTGGTCGACGCCGCGCAGGGCGTCGAGGCGCAGACGGTCGCCAACGCGGAACTGGCGGTGGCCGCCGGACTCGAGGTGATTCCGGTCCTGAACAAGATCGACCTGCCCAACGCCGATCCGGAGCGAGTGCTCCGCGAGATCGAGGACGTGGTCGGCATTCCGGCCGACGACGCGCTCCGCGTCTCGGCGAAGACGGGCGAGGGCATCGATGACGTGCTCGAGGCCATCGTCGAGCACATCCCGGCGCCCCGGGGCGCCGCCGAGGCGCCGCTTCAGGCGCTGATCTTCGACAGCTGGTACGACTCGTACCAGGGGGCGACCGTGCTCGCGCGGGTCATGTCCGGCGAGTTGCGCAGCGGCCAGCGCGTGAAGCTCATGGCCACGGGCGACGAGTACGACGTGGCGGTGCTGGGGGTCCTGGTTCCGGACGTGAAGCCCGTCGAACGCGTCGCCTGCGGCGAGGTGGCGGTGCTCACCGCGAGCATTCGCGACCCCAAGGCGGTGCGCATCGGCGACACGCTGACCGACGCGCGCGCTCCCGCCGAGGAGCCGCTGCCGGGATTCCGTCCCTTGCAGCCCATGGTCTGGAGCGGACTCTATCCTTCGGACCCGGCCGACTACGACCCGCTGCGGAGCGCCATCGAGAAGCTGCAACTCAACGACTCCTCGTTCTCCGCCGAGCCCGAGACCAGCGAGGCGCTCGGCTTTGGCTTCCGCTGCGGCTACCTGGGGCTATTGCACATGGAGATCGCGCAGGAGCGGCTCGAGCGCGAGTACGGCCTGAACCTGATCATCACCGCACCGACGGTCGTGTACCGGGTCGAGCGCTCGGACGGGACCGAGGTCGAGCTGCATCGCCCGAGCGACATGCCACCCGCGGGAGAGGTCAAGCGCATCCTGGAGCCGCGAATCCTGGCACAGCTGCACACGCCGCCCGAACACCTGGGCGCGGTCATCGGCCTGTGCCAGGAGCGGCGCGGGGTCCAGCGCGACCTGGCGGTCTACGGCGACAGCCGCGCCGTCGTGCGCTACGACCTGCCGCTGGCCGAGGTCGTGATCGACTTCTACGACCGGCTCAAGAGCTCGACCCGAGGCTATGCGTCGATGGACTACGAGATGATCGGCTTCCGCGCGGACAACCTGGTCAAGGTGGACGTGCTGGTGAACGGGGATCCCGTCGACGCGCTGTCCGTGATCGTGCATGCAGACCACGCCTACGAGCGGGGGCTGGCCCTGATCCGCCGCATGAAGCAGCAGATCCCGCGGCAGATGTTCGAGGTCGCCATCCAGGCGTCGATCGGCGCGAAGGTCGTGGCCCGGGTCACCGTCAAGGCGCTGCGGAAGAACGTGACCGCGAAATGCTACGGTGGGGACATCACGCGGAAGAAGAAGCTGCTCGAGAAGCAGAAGGAAGGAAAGCGGCGCATGAAGCGCGTCGGCAGCGTCGACATCCCCCAGGCCGCGTTCCTGGCGGTACTGGGCGGGTCGGACGGTGACCGCTAGAGGGTGAGATGGCGAGTTCGGAGCACACCGACGACGCACCGGAGACCAGGGACCGGGGGCACTTCGAGACGGTAAAGGCGCTGGTGCTGGCGA
>JAFDDB010000125.1 GCA_019311115.1 Deltaproteobacteria bacterium | reverse complement strand
GCGCGCAGCCCGACGCCGCCGCGCGCATCTGGCGCGCCTGCCGCGCCCTCGTTCCCGCGGCGCCGCGCAAGGCGGCGGGCGGGACGGCGGCGGGAAGCGGAGGCGCGTCGTGAAGCGCCACGTCGACCGGGTGCACTTCGTGGGCGTGGGCGGCATTGGCATGTCCGGACTGGCGGAGATCCTGGTCGCCAGCGGCTACAGCGTGTCGGGCTCGGACCTGTCGGACAGCCCGATCTGCGAGCGCCTGCGCGGACTCGGCGTGCGGGTCGAGATCGGCCACGCCGCCGAGCACGTGCGCGACGCGGACGTGGTCGTCTACTCCTCCGCGATCCGCGCGACGAACCCGGAACTCCAGGCGGCCGAGCGAGCGCACGTGCCGGTGATCGCCCGGGCCGAGATGCTCGGCGAGCTGATGCGCATGAAGTACGGCGTCGCGGTGTCGGGATCGCACGGCAAGACGACCACCACGTCGCTGGCCGGGGCCGTGCTCGAGGCGGCCGGGCTCGACCCGACCATCGTGGTGGGCGGGATCGTCAAGAGCCTCGGCACGAACTCGCAGCTCGGCAGCGGCGACATCCTGATCGCCGAGGCGGACGAGAGCGACGGCTCGTTTCTCCGCCTCATGCCCTCGATCGTGGTGATCACCAACATCGACCGCGAGCACCTCGACCACTACCAGAGCTTCGAGAACCTGCGGGCGGCGTTCCTGGACTTCGCCAACCGCGTCCCGTTCTGGGGCTGCGCCGTGCTCTGCCTCGACGACCCGCACGTGCAGGAGATCTTGCCCGACGTCACGCGCCGCGTGCGGAGCTACGGCCTCTCCCGCCACGCCGACGTGATGGCGCACGACGTCCGCGGCCGCGGCTTCGAAACGCGCTTCCACGTGACCACGGGCGGCGAGGACCGGGGCGAGATCCGCCTGCGCATGCCCGGCCGCCACAACGTGGCCAACGCGCTGGCCGCGATCTCGGTCGGGCTCGAGTTCGACGTGCCCTTCGAGCGCATCCGCGAGGGCCTCGAGGAGTTCGCCGGCATCGAGCGCCGCTTCGAGCTGCGCGGCGAGCACGACGGCGTGTCGGTCTTCGACGACTACTCCCACCACCCGGCCGAGGTCGTCGTCGCGCTCGAGAGCGCTCGCCAGGTCGCGGCGGAGCGTCCCGGCGCACGGGTCGTCGTCGCGTTCCAGCCGCACCGCTACACGCGCACGCGCGACTGCTTCGACGACCTGGCCCGGGCCTTCCACGGCGCCGACGTGCTGCTACTGACTGACATCTACGCCGCTGGCGAGTCGAAGATTCCCGGCGTGGACGCCGCTCGCCTGGCGCAGGCCGCGCGCGACTCGGGCCATCGCGACGTCCGGCACGTGGCCGAGCGCGAAGAGATCGTGCCCACGCTGCGCGGCATCGCGAACGAAGGCGACCTGCTCATCTTCATGGGGGCGGGCGACATCGGACGGCTCGCCGGCGTCTATCTGGACGGAGTAGACGGAGGCGAAGCTGATTGACCCCACGGCCTCCGAAGAGCTCCGCATGCTGCTCGGCCGCAACGTCTCGTTCGACGAGCCGTTGGCACGCTACACGTCGCTCCGCGTCGGCGGCCCCGCCGACGCCGTGGCGGCGCCTCAGTCCCGCGAGCAACTGGTGGAGCTCTGCAAGCTCTGCCGCGACCGCGCCCTTCCCTTGCTCGTGCTCGGAAACGGCTTCAACACCCTCGTGCGCGACGGTGGCGTCCGCGGCGTGGTCCTGCGCCTGCACGCGCTGCGCGGGCTGCGCCGCGACGACGCGGGCCTCGTCGAGGCCGAGGCGGGCGTCACGCACTCCACGCTCACCCGCTTCTGCGCGGCGGAGGGCCTGGCGGGCCTCGAGTTCGCGGTGGGGATTCCCGGCACGGTCGGGGGGTGGCTGCGCATGAACGCCGGCGTACCGGGGCGCGAGATGAAGGACGTGGTGCAGCGCGTCGCCTGGCTCGACGCGTCCGCCTGCGCGTTCGTGGAAGCCGATGCGTCCGAGCTCGGCTGGTCGTATCGCCACGTGGACCTGCCGGAGGACGCGGTGATCGTCGCGGGCACGTTCCGCACGCACCCGGACGACCCCGACGCGATCCGCGCGCGCATGCAGCAGGGCATGGAGAAGCGCCGCGCCACGCAGCCGGTGGACCAGCCGTCGTGCGGCTCGGTCTTCGTCAACCCGCCGGGCGACCACGCCGGACGGCTGATCGAGGCCGCGGGTCTCAAGGGACGTCGCCAGGGTGCGGCCCGGATCTCGGAGCTGCACGCCAACTTCATCATCACCGAGGGGGAAGCGCGAGCCGCCGACGTGCTCGCGCTGATCGAAACCGCAGTCGAGGCCGTGCGCGACCGTTTCGGGGTCGCGCTCGAGACCGAGGTGCGAATCGTGGGGGAGGACGAATGAGGCGCGTTCCAATGCTGTCGGTCCTGTTCGCATGCGTGGCCGGATTTGCCGCGGGGGGACTCGCGGTCGAGACCGGTTCGGCGGAGATTCCCGCGGGAAGCGTGGGCGAGGTGCTGCGCGGCCCGCGCTTCCAGCTTCGGCGCGTGGAGTTCACGGGCCTGCACGCGCTCGCTCCTGGCGACCTGTCGGGCGCTCTCGCGCTGCGCGGTGCCGAGGCGCTGATCGACGTCGATCCGGATGCGCTCTGTGCGCGCGTCGAGGCGCACCGGCGCGTCGAGCGCTGTGCGGCGATGCGGCTGCCGCCGGACCGCCTGCTCGTCGACGTGGAGGAACGGGTCCCGGTGGCGCGCCTCGGCTCCACCGCCTACGGCGTGGACGCCCGAGGCCGCCGGCTGCCGCTCGTGGCCGGCGAGGGCGAGGCGCTCCCCCGCATCGACGGCAATCCCGCCTGGGCCCTGGACTTCGTGGCCGCGGCCGCCGAGCGCGGGCTCGACGTGGCTTCGGTGGACGCGCGCGGGCCGGACGACCTGCTCGTCTCGCTGCCGGGACAGGCGACGCGCCTGCGCGTCGGGCGCGACCTGGACCGCGCGTTGCGCAACTGGGACGAGATCCGCCGCCGCGGACTGGCCCGGGACTGGGCGCCGCGCGAGATCGACCTGCGCTTCGAGGGAAGCGCAGTCCTACGCGACCTGAACGGAACCGAAGGGGGATAGGCAGATGGCGCGACACGAAGAACTGATCGTCGGGCTCGACATCGGGACCACCAAGATCTGCGCCATCGTGGCCGAAGCCCGCGGCGACAGCCTCGACATCGTGGGCCTGGGAACCCACCCCTCGAAGGGGCTGCGCAAGGGCGTGGTGATCGACATCGGCGCGACGGTCGACTCGATCCGCAAGGCCATCGACGAGGCCGAACTCATGGCCGGCTGCGAGATCAACTCGGTGTACGCGGGTATCGCCGGCGGCCATATCGAGGCTCGCAACGAGATGGGCATGATCGCGATCAAGGACCGCGAGGTGAAGCTCGCCGACGTGAAGCGCGTGATCGAGCAGGCGCAGGCGATCGCAATCCCCGCGGACCGCGAGGTCATCCACGTGATCCCGCAGGAGTACGAGATCGACGGCCAGGACGGCATCAGCCACCCGGTCGGCATGTCGGGCGTGCGGCTGATCGCCAAGGTCCACATCGTGACCGCGGCGGTCACGTCGGCGCAGAACATCGTCAAGTGCTGCAACAAGGCGGGCCTCAACGTCATCGACATCGTGCTCCAGCCGCTGGCCTCGTCCGAGGCGGCGCTCGCGCCCGACGAGACGCAGCTCGGCGTGGCGCTCGTCGACATCGGCGGCGGCACGACCGACCTGGCGATCTTCGAGGCCGGCTCGATCAAGCACTCGGCCGTGCTCTCGCTCGGCGGCTACCACCTGACGAACGACGCGGCCGTGGGACTGCGCACGCCGTTCGACCAGGCCGAGCGCGTCAAACGCCGCTTCGGCTGCGCCGCGGCGCGCTTCCTGCCGCAGGACGACCTGCTGATCGTGCCGGGAGTCGGCGGACGTTCGCCGCGCGAGGTCGGGCGCAAGGAGCTGGCCGAGTTCCTGGAGCCACGCATCGAGGAGATCCTGACGCTGGTCCGCGCGGAGATCACGCGCCACGGGTTCATGGGCTCGATCCCCTGCGGGATCGTGCTGACCGGCGGCTCGAGCGCGCTCGACAAGCTTCCGGAGCTGGCGGAGGAGGTCTTCGAGCTTCCCGTCCGCCGCGGCATTCCGCGCCGGGTGAGCGGACTCGTCGACCGCGTGCAGGGTCCCGAGTTCGCGACCGGTGTCGGCCTGGCGATCTGGGGCTCCAAGCACCGCTCCAAGCCGCGCTTTCGGGTCTACGACGGCTCGCACTTCCGCAAGGTCCGGTCGCGCATGCGCGAGTGGCTCTACGGCGAGATCCAGTAACAACCGTTAATCAACAGAAGGGCGCGGAGGCATTTCGCGTCCAACCGGGGGGGAGAGAGAGAAGATGATCCATATCGAGACGACGGAAGATCGCGCGGCCAAGATCAAGGTGATCGGGGTCGGCGGCGGTGGCGGCAACGCCGTCAACACGATGATCAAGTCGGGGCTGCTCGGCGTCGACTTCGTCGCGTGCAACACCGACGCGCAGGCACTCACCGAGAACCTGGCGCCGACCAAGATCCACCTGGGCGACCGGGGACTCGGCGCCGGCGCCGATCCCGAGAAGGGGCGGGTGGCCGCGGAAGAGGCGCGCGACCGGCTGCGCGAAGAGCTGTGCGGCTCGGACATGGTGTTCATCACCGCCGGCCTCGGCGGCGGCACGGGCACGGGCGCCGCGCCGGTGATCGCCGAGATCGCGTCCGAAGACGCCGGAGCGCTGACGGTCGCGGTCGTCACCAAGCCCTTCCTGTTCGAGGGCAACGTGCGGTCGCGCCAGGCCGAGAGCGGAATGGACGTCCTCCACGACGCCGTAGACACGCTCATCGCCATCCCGAACGACCGCCTGCTCGCCATGGTCGGCAAGAACACTCCGCTGACCGAGGCGTTCCAGCTCGCCGACGAGGTGCTGCTGAACGCCGTACAGGGCATCTCGGACCTGATCACGGTCCACGGCATGATCAACTGCGACTTCGCAGACGTGCACGCGATCATGGACGACATGGGCATGGCGCTGATGGGGACGGGCCGGGCGCGCGGCGAGAACCGGGCGGTCGTGGCCGCGCAGTCGGCCATCTGCAACCCGCTGCTCGAGGAGCTGTCGATCAAGGGCGCACGCGGCGTGCTGATCAACATCACGGGTGGTCCGGAGCTGTCGCTCCACGAGGTGAACGAGGCGGCTTCGCTCGTCCACGACGAGGCGGACGAGAACGCCAACTTCATCTTCGGCTCCGTGATCCAGGAAGGTCTCGAAGACGAGATCAAGGTGACGGTGATCGCGACGGGCCTCTGCGACCCGACGCGCAAGCGCCGCCGCCGCGAAGAGGAGGCCCACGACAACGTCACGCCGCTCCACCCGCCCGTCCGGAGCGAGATGGAAGGCGAGCCGTCGGCCGACCTGGTCGACAAGACGCTCGGGTCGGCGACCGACGACGCAGCGGGCGACTTCATGTCGCCGTTCCCGGAAGAGGAGGACCTCGAGGTGCCGGCGTTCCTGCGGCGAGGCCGCCACGACTCGTAGGTCCGAGGCGACTCCGAACCCCGGGGGCCGAACGGCCGGCCCGGGGCGTTCCCGCCACGTGCGGGCGCCCCGGCCGGCTAGCGCGCCTACCCGACGGGCCACGGCGCCGCCTGCGACACGAGGGCGCGCGCGCGCCCTCCCCGCCCTGCTCTGCGTGTCACTGGTGACCGCGGCGGGCTGCTTCACCCTGGTGACTCCGCCCGAGCCCGAGCCGGAGCCCGCCCGCACTCGCCGCGACCCCGCGCCGGTGCTCCGCTACGAGCCGATCCACGCATCGCAGTTCGAGGTCGGGCCGGGACCCCTCACGGTCGAGTCGAACATCATGTTGAGCCTCTACACCTGGTTCCACGCCAAGGACTACACACCCCGCCGAGTCGAGTTCCCGTCCCACGACCCCGACCAGCGCGTGGTCGTCCACTGGCTGCTGCCTCCCGGAGAAGGCCCGCACCCCACCGTGATCGTCTTCCCGATCCTGGCGGGCTCGCACGTGGTGTCCGAGGCGCTCGCCAAGGCGCTGGTCAACAACGGGCTGGCCGTCGCCCGCCTGGAGCGGCAGGCGCTCGAGTTCGAGACCGCCGAAGAACCCGAGGTCGTGGCCGACGCCCTGGCGCTGGCCGTCCGCGACGCGAGGCGGCTGCTCGACTGGCTCGAGACCCGGCCCGAGGTCGACACCTCGCGGCTGGCCGCAGCCGGCATCAGCCTGGGCGGGATCATGGCCTGCCTGCTCCAGGGCGTGGACCCGAGAATCGGCGCCGGCTTCTTCATGCTGACCGGCGGCGGCCTCGCCGAGATCATCCACGACTCGACCGAGAAGCCCGTCCGCGCCTTCCGGAACCGCCTGCTCGAGAAGCTGGGGAACCCGGATCGCGACGAGTTCATCGCCTGGCTGCGTCCCTACACCGAGGAGGTCGAGCCCCTGCGCTACGCGGGCGGCCTCGATGCCTCGCGGGTCTACCTGGCCTCCGGACGCTTCGACCGGGTCATCCACCCGGCCCGGACCGAGGCCCTGTGGCACGAGCTGGGCGAGCCGGACTGGACGCGGCTGCCGGTGGGTCACTACCAGGGGTTGCCATTCCTGTGGTGGACGGTATCTCGTGCTGTCGAGCATCTGGACGATGTCTTCGCGGAGTGACGCGGGTCACGGATGTCATCCCACTGGAAACCGATCTTCCCCCCCGTCACCTGAGCCCATTGAATTCAGGACAGCCCTGGACTTCAGCTCGGCCTCGAATGATCCGAACGGAAGATCGATGAAGACGCACACCGAAGCCGCGCCCGAGCGCACGCCCCTGCTGCGGCGGAACCTGATCCTGGTCGCGTCCTACCTGGCGGTCATGCTCGTGATCGCCGGCGCCTACGCCCAGGCCGGTTAGCGGCCGGCAAAGCCGGCCTGCCGGCACGGCCGTCAGGCCGGGCTTCAGCTAGTCACGGCTCAAGGCCACCCAAGGCGACAGGCGCTTCGCCGGGCGCCGTGCCGGCAGGCGGGCTTTGCCCGCCGCTAACCGGCCAAGAAGCGGTTCAGGCGTAGTCCAGGTCGCGGAAGAAGAAGGCCAACTCTGCTGCGGCCGTCTCCGGGGCGTCGGAGCCGTGGACGGCGTTGTTCTCGATGTTGCTTGCGTAGAGCTTGCGGATCGTGCCTTCGGCGGCCTCTTCCGGGTTGGTGGCGCCCATCAGGTCGCGGTAGCGCTGGATCGCGTTGTCGCCCTGGAGGGCGGTCACCACGACCGGGCCCGAGGTCATGAACTCGACCAGGCTCTTGTAGAACGGGCGCTCGCGGTGGACGGCGTAGAAAGCCTCGGCCTGGGACTGCGACAGCAGGACCCGGCGCAGCGCGATGATCTGCAGGCCCGATCCCTCGATCTTCTCGAGGATCGCTCCCGTCAGGTTCTTGCCCACGGCATCCGGCTTGACGATCGATAGGGTGCGTTCCATAGCGGATCGCAGGGTAGCCGTGGCCGGTTGCGCGTCAACGTGCGGGGCCGGCCTCGGGAGAATCCAGGTCGGCGGGCGCGTCCAGGTCGCGCCCCCGCTCCGGCTCCAGGTCGACCCCGACCGCGTCGCGCGGGTGCGCGGCGATCACGGCGCGGCCGCCCTGGCTGCCGCGGAGCGCCAGCAACTCGTCCCGGTGCTCGGCGCCGAACAGGACGGGGCTGCCGCGCTGCCCCGCGTAGAGCGCGTGCACGATCGACGGCCCGGCACCGTCCGCTCGCCGCGCGATCAGCGCGTCGAAGTCCTCGGCCCGCAGGTACGGCTGGTCGGCCAGCGCGAAGAGCAGGTCGCGGTCCGGCGGCGCAGCGCGAACGCCTGCCCGCACCGAGGCCGCCCGTCCCTCGTCTTCAGGCTCGGCGAACGCGACGTCGGCGCCCAACTCCGCCAGCAGCGCCGCACCCGCGTCGTCGCCGGGACGCAACACTCCGATGACGCCGTCGGCGCGCGAGGCCCGAAGCGCATCGACCACGCGGGCCAGCATCGGGCGGCCATCGACCGGCAGCAGGTGCTTGGCTCCGCCCATGCGCCGGCCCCGGCCGGCCGCGAGCACGACGGCCTGGACGCCCACCGTCTAGCCGGCGGCGAGCCGGATCAGCTCCGGCACCCGCGCGTGGACCTCCTCGGGAACGCGGAAGGTCGTCATCCACTCGAGCACGGCCAGGTCCTCGGGCACCACGGTCTTGCGGCCGTGGAGCAGCGCGCGTCCCCGCAGCAGCTTCAGTGCCTTCACCAGGAACGTTCGGTCGGTGAGCAGCGAGTTGTCCTCGCGCAGCCCGTGCTCCTCGACCAGCGCGCGCAGGACGCCGAGCAGCGCGTCGACGACGCCGGGAGGGACGGCGACCCCGGGCAGCGCGCGGTACAGGTCGTCGAAGGCGGCGCGTTCGGCGACGGCCTCACCCGGTGGCTCGTCGCCACCCGGATTGGCCGCAAAGTGCTCCACCAGGCGCCGCGAGGCGTCGGCGTCGCCCGACTGGAGCAGGCCGCGAACGCGAAGCTGCAGCGCGAAGCGGTCCAGGTTGGCCGGGTCGAGCGGCTCGTTGTAGTAGTCGTCGCCCGTCGGGTTGCCGGTGGCGATCGCGGAGAGCAGCGGCAGCTCGAGGTCGCCGTAGCGCCGCTCGTTCAGGATGCGCAGCAGGACGTTCAGCGCCTCGCCCGGAGCGCGCGACAGGTCGTCGAGCACGCAGACCTCGCCGGTCAGGAGTCCGCCGGGCTCGATGCGCTGGCGGATGCGCTCGACCTCGCCCGCTTCGCCGTCCCGCGCCGGAAGCGTCTCGCGTTCCAGGACGACGTCGCCGAGCAGCTCGGCCAGCCGCGTGTCGCGGTGGAACTGGTAGAAGAAGAAGCGCAGCGCGGAGCCGCGCGCGGCCAGCTCCGCCATCAGCGTCTTGGCCGCCCCGGGCGGACCCTCCAGGTAGAGGTGCTCGCGGCAGACGAGCGCCAGCAGCAGAGCCTGCTTCGCATCGTCGTGACCGACGATGCGCTCGTCGAGCAATTCGCGGAGCGGCTTCAGGCGTTCGTGCATGGGGCCTCCCGGGGCTCGACCACCAGCCGGCGCCCCCCCGCAGCGTGCCGCGGACGCGCGCGGAACGCGAGGCCCCCCGTCTCGCGCGCCAGCGCGTCGAGCACGTCGGGATGCGGACCTGTGCCGAGAAAGACGGTGTGCACGCGGACGCCGAGGCGCCGGGCGCGGGCGCGCTCGCCGCGAACCTGCGGGTCGCCGACCACCGGCACCCCATCCGTCAGCAGGACCACGTGCCGCTCGCGCTCGGGCGTGCGCGCCAGCTCTTCGAGCGCCAGGCCGAGCGCCGCCTGGTAGTTGGTGCGACCCTCGCAGCGGCGGCGCGCACCGAGCGCCGCGACCGCGTCGTAGCGCCGGTGGAAGAACCGCCGGCCCTCCGCGAAGCGGTGGGCGTCGTGGTTGAACTCCACGTAGCCGAGTTCGAGGCCGCGGCGGCGTCCGAGTGCGGCGAGCGCAGCCACCACGTCGCCCGCCCAGGCGCCGAGCCGCCCCTCCATCGAGGCCGAGACGTCGCGCAGCACCGCCACGGCGCCCCCGCGATTACGCCGCTCGCGGCGCGGCACGCGCGGAAGCTCCGGGCTGCGCCCCGAGGCCCAGAGCCAGACCTCGCCGGGATCGGCGTCGGCGACCTCGTCCAGTCCGCGCAGCCGCCGCCAGGCGCGCGGCGTGCCCGCCGGGTCCTCGCGG
>JAFDDB010000233.1 GCA_019311115.1 Deltaproteobacteria bacterium | reverse complement strand
CTCCGAGGCCGACTACCCGAGCATCAAGGACAACCTGCAGGTCTTCTCGGCCGTCTTCGACCAGCGGCTTCGCGACAACCTGCGCGTCGAGTACGGCTACCGCTTCGAGCGGTTCAACGGCACGAACTTCAAGTTCGACGACGTGAGCGTGATCCCGCCGGACGGCACCAACAACGTGATGCTGCGCAACCGCGTGGACGACTACAAGGCGCACGTCTTCCTGTCGCGGCTGGTCCTCGAGTTCTGAGCCGCTCCTAGAACTCGGCCGTGGCGGCGCAGAGTGCCGCGAGCGCCGGCAGCCGGTCGCCCAGCTCTCCCGGCACGATGCGCACGTCGTGCTGCACCGGCCAGGTGCGCTTGCGCACGCGCGCGGTCAGCTCGTCGAGAAAGAGGTCCGGGTTCTGCTGCACGATCGTGCCCAGCACCAGCACGTCGGGGTCGAAGGCGGCGATGATCCCCGCGAGCCCCAGCGACAGGAACTCGAGCCAGCCGTTGCGGAGGCGTTCGGAGTACTCGTCGCCCTGGCGGAGCGCCTCGCACCACAGGCGCGCGGACACCTTGGCGGGGTCGCCGCCGGCCAGGTCGAGGATGGCGGTCTTCTCGCCGCGCTCGAGGTCCTCGCGGATGATCCCGGCGATCGCCGCGCCGCCGGTGTAGGCCTCGAGGCAGCCGCGCAGACCGCACGAGCAGGCGCGGCCGTCGCGCACGATGGGCATATGGCCGACCTCGCCCGACTGGAAGCGCGTGCCACGGTAGAGCCGGCGGTCCAGGATCAGCCCGGCGCCGACGCCAGTGCTCATGGTCAGGTAGATCAGGTTGTTCGCGCCGCGGCCGGCGCCAAAGCGCCACTCGGCGAGCGCTGCGGCGTTGGCGTCGTTCTCGAGCCGGACCCGTGCGCCGAAGGCCAGGTGGAGGTGGTCGCAGACCGGAACATTCACCCAGCCCTTGAGGTTCGGCGCCTCGATCACCATTCCGGTTGCGTTGTTCAGCGGCCCTGGCGCGCTCACCCCGATCGCCCCGATCGCGGTGGCCTCGACGCCAGCGCTGCGCAGCAGCTCGCGCCCGTGGGCCGCCAGCAGCTCGAGATCGGCCTCCCAGCTTCCGCTGGACCAGCGCTCGAGCCGGGCCTCGGCCAGGATCTCGCCGTCGGGACGTGCCAGCACCAGGACGGCCTTGGTCCCCCCCACGTCGAAGCCCAGCAGCAGGTCGCGGTCGATGCTCATGAAACGCAGGCAGGATGCCGCTTTATGGGGGCGTCGTCGCCTGCTTCGCAGACGGACCCGGGGCGGCACGGGGGAACGGGCATGGCGAGCAGGACCTTGCGGGTGGCGATGCTGGTTGCGGCGGTGCTGGCGCTCGGAGCCTGCGCCAAGCCGATGTTCCTGCGCGGGGACCTGAAGGAGAAGGCCACCAAGGCGGCGGACGACTACAGCACCAACCTCCGCTGGGGACGCCTGCCGGAGGCGGCCAAGTTCGTCGAGCCGCTGCGCCGGAGCGAGTTCCTGCAGTTCTTTGCCGAGGGCCACCGCTACCGCTTCACCGACATCGACGTCAGCGCCGTGGACTACGACCGGGCGGAGATGCAGGCGCACGCCACCGTGCGTTTCACGCTGTACACCATGCCGCGCGTCAAGGAGATCAGCGTCGTGGACTCGCAGCGCTGGCGCTACGACTCCGACGAGGACGCCTGGTACGTGGACCCCGACCTGGAGTCATTCAGGAGCCTGAAGCGCTAGCGCGAGCCTCCGGCTGGCCTCGGGGCCTTGGGGTATGATGCGGCCGCCGTGCTGCGCCCCCCGCCGAGTCTCCTCCCACTCCTGTTCCTGAGCTTCGCTGTGGGCTGCGACTCCGAGCCGCCCCCAGCCCCGCTGCTCGAGATCCCCGTCGTCGACGTGATCGTCCGCGACACGCCGATCATCCTCGAGATGGTCGGCCAGACGCGCGGCTCGATCGACGTGCCGATCCGCGCGCGGGTCGAGGGCACGCTCGACGGCATGCACTTCGTCGAGGGCCGGCGTGTCGAGAAGGACGCGCTGCTGTACGAGATCGACCCGCGGCCGTTCGAGGCCAAGGTGGTGGAGGCGAGCGGGTACCTGGCGGCGGCGCGCACCCGGCTCGCCAAGGCCCGGGCCGACCTGGCCCGGCTGCGCCCGCTCGCGGAGATGAAGGCGATCAGCCAGATGGACTTCGACGGCGCCGTGGCCCGGCACGATGCGGCCCGCGGAGAGGCGGACGCCGCCGAGGCCCAGGTCGAGCAGGCCCGCATCGAGCTCAGCTACACGCGCATCCACTCGCCGATCGACGGCCGGATCGGCATCTCGGCCGCGAAGGTGGGCGAGTTCGTGGGCGCGGCGCCGAACCCGGTCGTACTGAACTTCGTGTCGCAGACCGACCCGATTCGCGTGCGCTTCGCGATCGACGAGCGCAAGTACCTGCGCTTCGCGCGGCGCGAGATCACGCTGCAGCGCGCCGGGGACGTCCGCGACGACCCCGACGGGCTGGAGCTCATCCTGGCCGACGGCTCCCTGCATCCGGCGCGCGGGTACATCGTCGCCGCCGACGCGGCGATCGACCCGGGCACGGGCACGTTCACGCTCGAGGCCGACTTCGCGAATCCGGACGGACTGGTGCTGGCCGGGCAGTTCGCGCGCGTGCGCGCGGTGGTCGGCCTCGTCAAGGCGGCGGTGCTCGTGCCGCAGCGCTGCATCACCGAGCTGCAGGGGAACTTCCGGGTCTTCGTGGTGGCCGAGGACGGCACCGTGGAGCTCAGACCGGTCGAGCGCGGCCCGCGGATCGGCTCGCTGCAGATCCTGGAGTCGGGCGTCGAGCCCGGCGAGCGCGTCGCGCTCGAGGGCGTGATGCGTCTCCAGCAAGGCATGAAGGTCTCGGCGCAACTGGTCGAGTTCCCGGCGACTCCGGTGGGCGCCGAGAGCGACGCCGAGGCCGCCGCCGGGAGCTAGCGTGGCCGAGTTCTTCGTCCGCCGCCCGATCGTCGCGATGGTCATCGCGATCATCACCGTGATCGTCGGCCTCGTCGCGCTCGGACGGCTGCCCGTCGCGCAGTACCCGGAGATCACGCCGCCCATGGTGTCGGTGCAAGGCACCTACACGGGAGCCAGCGCCGTCAACGTCGAGCAGTCCGTCGCGACGCCGATCGAGCAGCAGGTCATCGGCGTCGAAGACATGATCTACATGAAGTCGACCAACTCGAGCGACGGTCGGCTCACGCTCGAGGTGTCGTTCGAGGTCGGCACCG
>JAFDDB010000232.1 GCA_019311115.1 Deltaproteobacteria bacterium | reverse complement strand
TGCGCGAAGCGCTCGAGCCCCACCAGGGACCCGACGGAGTCCGCCTGGGTGCGGCCTGCTGGATCGTCCGGGCGACCGGCGCCCGCTGAGCACCCGCCTTCCCGCAAGGACAAGTCGGCAAGGGCACGGGCTGTCGCGAACACCCGGGCAGGGGGCATGATGGCGGCATGCGAGCAGTCCAGATCCGTGAGCTGATCGGCCCCGACGGGCTGACACTGGTCGAGGTCCCGGAGCCCGAGGCGGGCGAAGGCGTCCTCATCGACATCGAGGCGGCCGGCGTCTCCTTCGCCGACCTCCTGATGAGCCAGGGTCGCTACCAGATGCGCGAGGAGCCCCCGTTCATCCCGGGCATGGAGGCGGCCGGCACGGTCCGCAGCGCACCCGAGGGATGCGGTCTCGAACCGGGCGACCGCGTCTGTGGCAGCGTGTCGGGCGCGTTCGCCGAGGTCGGGGTCGGCCGCCCGCGCAACCTGTTCCGGCTGCCCGAGTCCCTGTCCTGGGCCGAGGGCGCGGCCTTGACCGTGAACTACCAGACCGCCCTCTTCTCGCTGGTAGACCGCGCGCGCTTCCAGGCCGGTGAGAGCCTGCTCGTGCTCGGAGCCGCGGGCGGCACCGGCACCTCGGCCATCCAGGTGGCGCGGGGCCTCGGCGCGTCGAAGATCGTGGGCCTCGTCTCCACCGAAGAGAAGGCTCGCATCGCGCGCGAAGCCGGCGCCGACGACGTCGTGCTGATCTCGGACAAGTGGAAGGACGAGGCGCGCGCCGCTTCGGGAGGGTCCGGCTTCGACCTCGTCTACGACCCGGTCGGAGACGAACTGTTCCTCGACGGCCTGCGGACGCTGGCTCCGTACGGCCGCCTGCTGGTGATCGGATTCGCGGGTGGATCGATCCCGCAGCTCAAGGTGAACCGCCTGCTACTCAACAACATCGCGGTCGTGGGCGCCGCGTGGGGCGAGGCCATGCGCCGAGAGCCCGAGATGCCCGGACGCGTACACGAACGCCTGCTGCCGCTGATCGACAAGGGATTCATCCGGCCCCCGATCGGGGCGTCGTTCCCGCTCGAGCAGGCGGCGGACGCCTACCGCCGCTTCGCCGAGCGCACCGCCGTCGGCAAGATCATCCTCGCCGTCCGCTAGACGCTCAGGGGAACGCGAAGGGCAGCGCGAAGCGCGCGGCGACCTCAGTCGCGCAGGGTCTCGCGCAGCGCGCGCTCGAAATCGGAACGGGTGAACGGCTTCTGCAGGTACGGCTCGGCGAGTTGCTCGTTCGCGGCGACCTCGCCGCAGCCACTCGTGATGAGCACCCGCAGATCCGGTCGGACCGCGCGCAGCGCGCGGAGCGTCTCGAGCCCGCTCAGTCCGGGCATCGCGAGGTCGAGCACGACGAGCCGGATCTCGTCGCGCGCGCTCTTCAGGATCTCGAGCCCCTCCTCACCCGATGCGGCCGACATCACCTTCATGCCTGCAGCCGAGAGCATCCGCGCCGCCACGTAGCGTACCGCCGGCTCGTCGTCGATCAGGAGAGCCGTGCCGTGCGTCTTCCACGGCGCCGCGCGCTCATGCGCGGGGTGCTCCGCTCTCAGCCGCGCGGCGTCGGCGGCCGGCAGGTAGATCCGGGTGCACGTCCCGCGTCCCACCTCGCTCTCGACCGAGATCGCACCCCGGTGCGAGCGCACGATGCCCAGCGCTGCCGCCAGCCCCAGCCCGCGGCCGGCGAACTTGGTCGTGAAGAACGGGTCGAAGATCCGGGCGAGAGTCGCCTCGTCCATGCCGCAGCCCGTGTCCGAGATCTCGAGAACGACGTAGGGCCCCTCCGGCAGGGGCTCTCCCAGGTACGTGGACTCGAAGAGCCCGGGCTCGCAGTGCTGCGTGTGCAGGCGCATCGCGATCTCGCCCCCGTCCTCTCCCATCGAGTCCGCGGCGTTCGTGATCAGGTTCATCACGACCTGGCGGACCTGCGCGGCATCGCCGTCGATTTCCGGAAGGCGCTCGGGGAACTCGCGCCGCAAGTGGACGCCGCGCGGGATCGAGAGCTGGAGGAGGGTCTCCATTTCCTCGACGAGTTCGCGCAGGTCGATCCGCTCCCACGCGTACGTGGACCGGCCCGCGTACGCGAGCATCTGCCGACACAGCTCGGCCGCGCGCCGGCCCGCGGACTCGATGCCCTGCAGGCTCTCGCGGATGTGCGGGGGGCACTCACGGGAGTCGAGTGCCAGATCCGCGTTCCCGAGAATGCCCACCAGGAGGTTGCTGAAGTCGTGGGCGACGCCGCCCGCGAGCAGACCCAGGCTCTCGAGCTTGTGCGACTGCTGCACGCGCTGGTCGAGCAGCCGGCGCTCATCCTCCGCTCGCTTCTGCTCGGTGATGTCCGTGACGACGCCGTCGACCCTCAGCCCGTCCGCGGTGCGCTGCGTCGCGCGCGCGCGGTCCCGGAGCCAGCGGATCTCGCCGTCCGGCCTCTCGATGCGGTACTCGTGAGTCGCCTCGTCGATCCGTCCCGAGCGAAGCGCTCGCGCCGTCTCGCGTACGCTCTCGCGATCCTCGGGCAGCGTGATCTTCAGCGCGTTGTCCGCAGCCTCGAGGAAGAAGGCCGGAGGGTGCCCCGTCATCCTCTCGACGACGGGCGAGACGTACTCGAAGGTCATCCCGTGCTCCCGGTCGACCCGGGCGGTCCACAGGTAGTCCGAGATGGAGCCCATCATGCGGGCGAGCCTCTCGCTCGATTCGCGGTCGGACTGCTCGGCCAGCTGCCGACGCGCGACCTCGGCTCGCAACCGCGCGTTCGCGGCCTGCTCGAGGCGCGCTCGCTCTCGGGAAGCGTCCGCGAAGTAGAGCGCGAGGGCGATCAGCAGGGAGATCCCGCTTCCCAGCAGGCCGACGCGCAGCGGGAAGCCCGTGAGAGCTGCCGCCTCGGCCTCGGCCGTCGGCACGACGCGCAGCGAGAGTTCCAGGTCCGCGATCTCGAGCCGACCCGAGCGGCGGACTCGCGGATCCGGCCGCAGCTCTGCTGCGTTGGTGTAGACCAGTCCGCCGCCGGCGAGAACAGAGATCTCGCAGCAGGAGAACTTGTCGCCGAGAATGGACTCGAAGAGCGGCGCGACGCGGTACACGCCCGACACGACCCCGTCGAACCGACCGGATCTGAACATCGGCGCGTAGACCAGGAAGCCCTGCCCTCCTTGCACCAGGTCGACGACCTCCGACACCACCACCCGGCGCTCGTAGCGTGCGGTGGTGATCGCGGTGCGCCGCCGATCCTCGAAGGACAGGTCCAGGTCCTGCGCGTCTTC
>JAFDDB010000034.1 GCA_019311115.1 Deltaproteobacteria bacterium | reverse complement strand
CGGCGTCGCGGCCGCGCAGGGCCGCGAATGCGCGGGGAACCCCTGGACGGAGTAGGGCGGGGGGCGAGGGTTCCCGGAGGGCTCAGGCCCGCCTGCACGCCACGGAAGACCCGGCCGTGTCGCGACGGAGACGCCGCACGAGACCGGCGGCGCGGTGGCGCGGGGTACGGACGGGTAGGTGGCGCGGGAGCTAGCTCTCGAGGATGCGCGGCTCGTCCGCGCGCTCGAGCAGCGCCTTCGCCGTGTGGCCGTCGTCGGGGAAGACTCCGTAGCCGATCACCAGCCGCAGGCGGTCCGCGAGTCCCGGAAGCGTCTCGGACTCGTGGCGGATGGCGTCGCGCGTCTGGCGCGCGAGCGGGCCTAGCAGCTCGGAGATCTCGCCGCCGAGCTCGGGCACCACGATGTGAAACGTGTCGCTGCCGCTCCGGGCGAGCACGTCGAAGTCGCGCAGGCTGCGGCGAAGCGCGTCGGCGATCGCCTGGACCACGCGGTTTCCTTCGCCCTCGGTCTGCGATGCGATCACCGCATCGAGGCCGTCGAGCTCGAAGCGGACCAGGGCGAGCCGATGTCCGCTCTGGCTGCTGCGCGAGATCTCCTGCTCGAGCCGTTCGCGCAGCAGGACGCGGTTCGGCAGGCCGGTCAGGTCGTCGAAGCGCTGGTGCTGGCTCGCCGCCTCGCGCGACTCCACCTGCGTCAGGATCAGCACGGCCTGTTCGGCGAGCCGGCCGAGGACCTGCTGGTCCGCTTCGTTGAAGCGCTCGCCCGCGAGCGGGTCGTGCGCCACCTTGCCCAGCACCGACAGTGTTCCGATGACCTGTCCGCCGTGCTGCAGTGGCTGGACGAGGGCGCTGCCCAGGCCGAGGTGCTCGATACCCTCGCGCTCGTCCAGGTCGAGCGCGCGGGCGCGCACCTGCCGCTGGATCGCCGAGATCGACAGCTCCTTCTCGAGCGCGAGCAGCTGCGTCTGCGCCTCGCTCTCGCTCGAGCCGAAGTACGAGCGCACCTGGAAGGCGCCGCTCTCGTCCTGCAGGCGCAGGATCGCGTGCTCCGCCTCGAGGATCATCGCGGCCGTCGACGCGAGCGAGCGCTGGAGCTCCGCCGAATCCGCCGATCGGCCGAGCACCGACATCGCCTCGCTGATCGCCGCCATCTTCGTGGCCTCGCGCTGCATGCGCGTCTCGCGCAGCAGGTCGGAGAGTTCCTGTGCGAGGGTCTCGGTAATGGCGAGGATCTGCTCGCGGAGCAGGTCGCAGTCGCCGCCGCTGGAGACGGTCTCGAGCGACATGACGCCGAGCAGTTCGTCGCGGGCGATCAGGGGGTAGACCCCGACCCTTCCGCGCTCGTCTCCCTCCTGCTCCTCGACCACGATCGGGGTGCGCCGTTCGGCGACGCGGCCCGGCAGTCCCTGCCCGAACGCGAGCCGTACGGGCGGGGCGAGGGGGTCTAGCTGTGCCGAGGACGCCACGAGTGAGAGCACCTGGAGCTCGGCGTCGAGCAGGTAGACGTGGCAGAGCCCGCGCTCGAGCTGCCCGGCGGCGTAGCGGCAGACCTCGGACAGCCGGACGGGAAGCTGGCGGGAGCCCGACAGGCTGTCGCGCACCTCGGACTGCGCGCGCAGCAGCACCGAGTCACGTCGCAGCGAGCGGTACTCCTCGGCGCGCGTGATGAACTTGGCGTCGAGTGCCGCGAGCTGCTCCACGAAGGCCAGGTCTTCCTCGTCGAAGGCACCGTGGGTGCGGCCGTGCGACAGGTTCAGGACACCGAGCACGACGTCGTCGTGTATCAGGGGCACCGAGATCGCGGACTCGATGTCGTCGCGTTCGCGCACGATCTCGTAGCGCGCGTGGTCGGCCTTGCCGTGCAGCAGGATGGCGCGCCGTTCGGCAAAGGCGCGCCCGGCGATGCCCTCGCCGGGCGCGATGCGGATCTTGTGCAGGACCTCGCGCTCGATTCCGATCGCCACCACCGCCGCAAGCTCGTCCGCGTCCTCCTCGTAGAGCAGGAGCGAGCCGCGGTCGGCGCCGGTCGCGCCGACGGCGATCTGCAGGATGCGCCGAAGCAGCCCTTCGCGGTCCACGGTCAGGTTGTACGACTCGAGGATCTCGCCCAGCGTGTGCAGCAGGTCGGACTTGCGCGACCCGTCCACCGGCCCGAACGCGTACAGCAGCTTGGCGATCAGCGGCGTCGTCACTTGGACGCCGCGGTCTGGCGCCTCCTCGAGCACGGCGCGGAGCTCTTCGCTCGGGTCCGCGTCGACCAGCGCCACCAGGCCCGCCGTCCGCAGCACCTGGTCGGGGTTCGACGTGATCCGGTCCCGGAAGCGCTCGGCGAGGGCGGGCTCCACGGCCGTCAGCGCGCGCATGGCGACGAGCGGCTCGTCCGTCAGGATGCCGATCACCTCGACGTCGGGGTTGGCCTCGAGGAGTGGGATCATCGCGAGCCCCTCCTCGGAGTGACCGACGATCGCGAGGCGCTTCCTCACAGCGGTGCCCTAGCTCTCGAGCGAGAGCCTCAGGGACAGGTCGATCTCGCGTCCCGTCGACTCCTCGATCAACCGGACCGGAATCCGCAGGGCGCCGTCGGCGATCTCGGCGGATCCGGCTGTGACGAGCCGGAAGCCGCCGGCTGCGGACTCGTCTTCGACGTCCGCCATCTCGATCTCGATCTCGACCTCGTCGTCGTCGTCGGATCCGAGCTCTTCCTGTGCCGGGGCGGCTTTCTGCGGTGCGGGCTCAGGCGTCGCGCTGGCGAGCTCGTCGGCGTCCGCCTGCTGGCGAATGCGGGCCAGGATCAGCTTGGAGATGGCCGTCAGGCACGCCAGCACGCCCGTGCCGTCGCTCGCGATGCACTCGAACTGCGATGCAGGCTTGACGTCGAGCCTGCGGTGCAGCTTGTCGAGCGCGTTCTCGTCGGCCTCGTCCCTGTGGTTGTACTGCACGACGAGGATCAGGTCCTCGAGTTCCCGGCCGTAGCTTCCGAGGTGCCCCTTGAGCTCCTCGAGTGACGCGACCGTCGCCTCGTGGCGGTCCGGGCGCAGGTCGGCGACGAAGACCACGCCGTCGACGCCGTCGAGCAGGGTCCGCCGCTCATCTTCGTGGGCATCGCCGCCGGGCGTGGTGTTCAGGTGGATCGAAGTCTTCAACCCGCGCACCGAGCCGAGCTCGACCGGGAGCAACTCGTACCGGGCCACCGGCTTCGACGCCGTCTTCATGACCTGCAGCTCGCCGCGGTGGTCCTTCTTGAGCTTGCGGTGGATGACCTGCGCGTTGGCGGTCTTGCCGGCTCCCGCGGAACCCCAGTAGACGATCTTCGCGTGGATCTCGCCCGCCTCCCGGTCCAGAACGCCCATCAGATCTTGCCCTTTCGCGAGAGGATCCGTTTGGCCTGCATGGAGACCTGACCGGGGACGTCACGGCTGCGCATGATCGCCTTGAGATCTCGATCGGTCAGATAGTTGAGGAACTTAATTGCCGTTGGCAGTGTGGACTTCGGGTTCATCGCGATGGCGAGCTTGACCTGGTAGTTCTTGGTCCACTCGTTCGTCGAGGCGATGATCCGGTAGACCTCGTCGCAGAGCGCCCGTGACTTGGCGAAGGCGATAATCTCGTTCTCCTTGACCTTCGGACTGCGTACGGCTGCCGAGGCGATCATCTTGTTGCGGTCGCGGACCAGCAGCCCGCGGGCCTCCGAGTTGCCGAAGCGCGCCAGCTTGATCTTCTCCATGACGTTCATCTTCTGGATCATGGAGGTCAGGCTGAGCCTGCGCTCCTCCTCGCCGGTCTCGTCGAGATCGAGAGCCTCTTCCTCCTCGATCAGGTCGTCCGGGAAGTCCGAGATGTCGTCGGGGTCGAACACTTCGGCGTCGTGAGCCGCGGTGTCGGGCAGCGGCTCGGGAATCTCGGGGATCGCCTCGGCGTGGGACTCGGACTCCCCCGCCGGGCCGCCGAGGCCCAGGAACTCGAGCACGCGGCTGATCGTCGCCTGGCCCGTGACCGGGTTCTCCGACAGTGCCTCGACGATCCTCGCGCAGCGCAGCATGCGCGTCTGGTTGTGGGAGACAATCTCGACTACGCGGGGGTGGGGCAGCTCCGCCAGGAAGCAAAAGGTCTCGTCGGAGGTGGCCGGGTTCAGCGCCAGCCGCTCCATGTGCCCCCCGACCTCCTGGAAGCGCTCGGAGAAGAACTCGAGCAGGCCCGGGTGCAGCGGTGCCTCGAGGGCCGGCTCGAGCACGCGGTCGGGCAGCGTGCCCAGGCTCTCCATGGCGCGCACCTTGACCTCGGCGTCGTCGTCGAAGGAGAGGGCGAAGAGCACCGTGCAGATCTGGGCAGGCGGCAGCGGCAGGGCGCCGCGCGCGGCCAGCAGCCGGGCCTCTCTCGGGGCGCTCGGGTCGGCGAACTTCTGGGCGGGGCCCAGGCTCTCGCGGATGGCTTGGGGATCGACCTGCAACGTGTCCTCCGGTCCCCGAGCCCTCTGGCGGCCGCGCGTCGGCGCGGCTCGGGGTCAGTCCTCTTCCTTTGCGGCCGCGGCGTCCGCGATGATCCGCTCCTGAATCTCCTTCGGCACTTCTTCGTAATGAGAAAACTCCATTGTGAAGCTGCCCTGTCCTCCGGTGATGCTGGTGAGGTCGGAGGCGTACGTGAGCACTTCTGACATCGGCACCCTGGCGCGGATGACCTCGGTGTGTCCCGCGGCGTCGACGCCCGCGACCTTTCCCCGCCGGCTGGACAGGTTGCCCATCACGTCGCCCACGAACTCGTCCGGGACCGAGACCTCCAGGTCCATCACCGGCTCGAGCAGCGCCGGCTTGGCGGCCTGCACCGCGGCGCGGATGCCCATGCTCCCGGCCATCTTGAAGGCCTGCTCCGAGCTGTCCACCGAGTGGTGCTTGCCGTCGACGCAGTGGACGGCGATGTCGGTCAGCGGGTAGCCGGCGATGACGCCGCGCTCGCAGGCCTCGCGGACTCCCTTCTCGACGGCGGGGATGAAGCCGCGCGGGATGGCGCCGCCGACGATCTCGTCCAGGAACTGCACGCCGGAGCCGCGCTCGCCGCGTTCGACCGTCAGGACGCAGACGCCGAACTGCCCCCGGCCCCCGCTCTGCTTCTTGAGCTTGCCCTCGATTTTCTCGGCCCGCCCGCGCACGGTCTCCATGTACGGGACCTTCGGCGGCTTCAAGAGCACGTCGACCTTGAAGAGCCGCCGGAGCTTGTCGAGCGTCACTTCGATGTGAAGCTGGCCGAGCCCGTTCAGCAGGAACTGGTTGGTGCGCGGGTCGCGTGCCAACTCCAGGCTCGGGTCCTCGTCGACCAGCCGGTTCAGCGACTCGAAGACCTTGTCCTCGTCGCCCTTGTTCGCGGCCTCGACCGCGAACGAGATGACGCCGTGGGGGACGGGCGCGGCCTCGACGGCGAACGCGTGCTTCTCCTCGCCGAGCGTGTCGCCGGTGCGGACGTCGCGGAGCTTCGGGATGGCGACGATGCCGCCGGGGCCCACCTCCTTGACCTCCGCGGTGTCCTCGCCCGAGAGGGACAACAGCTTCGACACGCGTTCCTTCGATTCCGTGCGCGAGTCGGTCAGCGTCGAGTCGGAGCGCAGCGTGCCCGAGTAGACGCGCACCAGCGAGAGCGTTCCGGCGTAGCGGTCGGCCATGGACTTGAAGACGTACGCGACGAGCGGACCGGCGGGATCCGCGCTCATTGCGAGCTCTTCCTCGCCGTCGCGTACGGCCCGCAGCTCGACCTGGTCGGCGCTCGGAAAGAAGCGCTCCGCAGCCCAGAGCAGGGCGACGCCGCCGATGCCGATGCCGGCGGCCGCCGACAGCAGCGGCAGCAACGATCCCTCGCGGATGCCCTTGCGCAGCGTCTCGAGGACGTCTTCCTCGACCAGCTCGCCTTCGTCGAGGTACTTCTCGAGCACTGCGTCGTCCGCCTCGGCGACGGCCTCGACCATGGCCAGGTGGGCCGCTTCGTATTCGTCCTGCAGGTCGGCGGGCACCTCCGAGATCTCGGGCTCGCCACCCCCTTCGGCGAAGCGGTACGTCTTGCTCGCCACCAGGTCCACGTAGCCCGAATACGAGGCGCCCGAGCCGATCGGCATGTGGAGCTTGACCACGCGCGTCCCGAGCGACTCCTCGAGTTGCTCGGCCACCGCGTCGTAGTCGGCGCGCTCGGTGTCCATCTTGTTGGCGACGGCGGTTACCGTGAGGCCCGCATCCCGCGCCTGCTTGTAGGCGCGCTCGGTTCCCGTCTTGACCCCGTCCTGCGCGGAGAGCACCAGCACGGCGTGGTCGGAGGCCTGCAGGGCACCCAGCGGTTCGCCCGCGAAGTTCGAGTCACCCGGCGCGTCGAGGACGTTGTAGGCCACGCCGTCCTTCTCGAACGAGCAGATCGACGTGGAGAGCGTGAGCCGACGTTGCTTCTCTTCGGGCAGGAAGTTCATGAACGAGGTTCCGTCGTCGACGCTGCCCTCTCGCGTGGTCACGCCCGCGCGGAACAGCAGCGCGTCTGCCAGCGTCGTCTTCCCGTCACCGCCATGTCCGACGAAGGCGAACGTCCGGGTCTGGGAAACGTCGATGCTCATGGCTCTCCTCCTGGCCGGGTCAGTCGATGCCGCCCGGTGCGTCCACGCCGCCCGCGGAGCGGGAGACCTGGCCGTGGTTTCGATCGAACAGGATGCGCAGGCCGTCGAGCGTCAAGAACGGGTCGACGCGCTCGATGCTCTTCGTCTCTGCGGCGATCAGGTGCGCGAGGCCGCCGGTCGCGATCACGCGCGCCTCGCGGCCGAGTTCCTCGCGAATTCGCTCTACCGTCATGTCCACCAACCCCGCATAACCGTAGATCATGCCGGATTGCAGCATATGGGTGGTGTTCTTGCCGATCACGGCAGGCGGTTTCACCAGTTCGACGCTGGCCAGCTTGGAGGCGCGGTCGATCAGCGCGTCGAGCGAGACCAGTAGGCCCGGAAGGATCAGCCCGCCGACGAACTCGCCCGCGGCGGACACGCAGTCGAACGTGATGGCGGTGCCGAAGTCGATGGCGATGACCGGTGCACCCAGCCGCTCGTAGGCGGCGACGGCGTTCACGATGCGGTCCGCCCCCACTTCGGGCGGGTTGTCCACGGCAATGGGCATGCCGGTGCGCATGCCCGGGCCGACGACGAGCGGCGTCAGGTCGAAGCTCTTCAGGCAGGTCCGCTCGAAGATCGGCAGTAGCGGGGGTACCACGCACGAGATGATCGCGTGCGAGACCTGCGCCCGGTCGACGCCCGCCAGGTCGAACAGCGATCGCAGCGTCGCGGCGCACTCGTCGGACGTGTAGTGGTGGTGTGTCGCGAGCCGCCACTGCTGGTCGAGCCGGTCCCCGTCCAGTAGCCCCAGCACGATGTTTGTGTTGCCGATGTCGATTGCGAGCAGCAAGCGCGTCTACACCTCCGAAGGCCGCATCGAGCCGAGCAGCGTCACGTCGCCGGCCAGGATACGCTCCCGGCAGACCTCTCCGGCGCGAACGACGTCGAGCAGCAGGGCTCCGTCGGGCGCCACGCCCTCCACGGTCCCCTCGATCTCCTCGCTCACTCCGGGTCCTCCGACCCGCACCGATGCGCCCTTCATTCTGAAATATCTCCGCCAGCAATCCAAGACGGCGTCGAAGCCGTCGCCGCGCAGCTTGTCGATCCACTGTTCCAGCCGCCCGAGCAGGTCCTCTGCGAAGGCCGTGCGGTCAAGCGTCTGGCCGCCCGCGATCCGCAGGCTCGTCGCGATGGACTGGAGCTCTTCGGGGAACTCGCTCGCCCGCGTGTTGACGTTGACGCCGATCCCGAGGATCGCGGAGGCGACCCGGGTGCCTTCGATCTGGGCCGGCAGGTTGATCCCGCTGGTCTTGCGCCGGTCCAGCAGCACGTCGTTCGGCCACTTGATCTCGAGAGGCACCGACGGGACGTGCGCGCGGACGGCTTCGGCCACCGCCACGGCCGCCGCGAAGATGTTCTCGTGCACCCGATCGACCGGTCCCTCGGGCCGCAGGAGGAGCGACAGGTACAGGCCGCCTCCGGGGGGAGAGAAGAAGCTCCGGCCCAGCCGGCCGCGTCCGGCGGTCTGGCGGTCGGCGATGACCAGCGTGCCCTCGGGCGCGCCTGCGGCCGCCAGGCGCTCGGCCTCGCGGTTCGTGGAGTCGAGGACCTCGTGAACGTCGAGGCGAGATCCCACCCAGCGGGTGGGCGGCTTCAGCGTGTAGAGGTCTCGCTCCATTCCAGGGACAGGTCCACGGCGGGCGCGGAGTGGGTGAGGGCGCCGATCGAGATGCGGTCGACGCCGGTCCGCGCGATCTCGGCCACGTTCGTGAGCGTCACGCCGCCGGTGGCCTCGGTCGGAACGCGGCCGCGCGCCAGCTCGACGATCTGCGCGAGCACGCCGGGGGGCTGGTTGTCGATCAGGATCAGGTCCGCGCCCGCGTCGATCGCCTCGCGCGCCATGCCCTCGGACTCGACCTCGACCTGGATGCGCAGCGAAGCGGGCGCGTTCGCTCGCGCGCGTTTCACGGCGTCGCCCACGGATCCCGAGATCGCGATGTGGTTGTCCTTGATCAGCACGCCGTCGTAGAGGCCCGAGCGGTGGTTCACGCCGCCGCCACAGCGCACCGCGTACTTCTCGAGAGCGCGCCAGCCGGGCGTGGTCTTGCGGGTGTCGACGATCTCGGCGCGGGTTCCCGCCACCGCGTCGCAGAACCGCCGGGTGTGCGTGGCGACGCCGGAGAGACGCTGCAGGAAGTTCAGCGCCGTGCGCTCCGCGGTCAGGATCCCGCCGGCGGGACCGGTCACGCGCGCGGCGATCTCGCCTGGCTCGTAGGTCGACCCGTCCGGACCGCGGGCTTCGAGATCGGCGCCGAAGCGCTCGAAGACCTCGCGGGCGACCTCGAGACCGCAGATCGTGAGCGGCTCGCGCACCTCGAGCCGGGCGGAGCCGCGAAGCCCTGCCGGCACCAGCGCGATCGTGGTGGCGTCGCCGGTCCCGACGTCCTCGGCAAGAGCCGCGTCGACCAGCCCGAGCCAGGTGGCGCGAGGCGGAAGCGGCACGGGAGAATTCACGCGCCGCAGTATAGCCGGGGCCGGGCAGGGCGTCCGGCAGCGTGCGGCGCCTGCGCTAGTCGTCGTCCTCGGTCAGGCGCGCGATCTCATCGCGTACCAGCCGCTCGGCCATCTGGGGGACCACCTCCCAGGCGATCTCCTCGACCTTCTTGACCACTTCGCGCACGAGCTGCTCGGACAGCGGGCCAAAGGCGTCCCACGCGACCTTCTCGACACTGCGCTGGAGCGCCTCGGCATCGATCTCTACAGCTGGGGCGGCCACCGGCTTGCGCTGCACCGGACGTACCGAAGGCGGCTGCGGCGGCGCCAGGGCCTGCTCGCTGTCGAAGCCGATGTTGGTGTTCGTGCTGGCCTGCGGGTCGCCGAAGATGTCCGATCCACCGTCGGTCTGCTCGCCGAGCGGCTCGACGTTGATCGCACCGGTCGTCTCGTCGGGCGTCGCCTCGATCGGCTCGGCCTGGATCGGCTCGATGTCGAGCGCATCGTCGACTCCGTCCGAGTCCTCCTCGAGCAGGATCGGGGCCTGGGCCTCCGCGGCCTGGGGCTGCGGTGCCAGCGGCTCCTCGGGGATCATGTCGGCGCTGTCGGCCAGCTCACGAGCCGCAGCCGGGTCCATCAGCGTCGTCCGGTCGAAGGCGACTTCGTCCGCTGCCGCGGGTTGGGCCGCTGCGAGCGGGTCGAGATCGGGCACCGCGTCGGCGTCGGCTGTGAGCGAGTCGTCGGGCCTCGGCAGCTGGGGCCGCGTCGCGCCGCTCGGCACTTCCATGGACATGGGATCGGCCACGAGCGGCTGCTCGGGAATGGGGTCGATCGACAGCGGCTCCGCGGCCATCGGCTCTTCGACGATGGACGCCTCGGCGAGCACGGACTCGGCCGGGGCATCGGCGATGATCGGCTCCTCCGCGATGATCGGCTCCTCCGGGATGGGCTCCATATCCAGCGGGTCCATCTCCGCCGGCTCGCCAGCGGCGCTCGCGGCCGGCGGTCCACTCAGGACCTGTGTCGCGTCGGGCGGCGGTCCGCCGGTGGCGTCACGCGCGAACTCCAGGTCCGAGAAGGAGAAATCCGTGTCGCCCGGGGGCGGGACCGCCACTACGGTGGCGCCCGGATCGGCGACCACGGTCGCGTCCAGCGCGGGAGACGCGGCGGGCGTCGGAGGCTCGATCGCCAGGGCGTCGGCTTCGAGAAGCGGGTCTGCCAGGGGCTCGGGCTCGGCGAGGACCGGAGCCTCGATCACGGCCTCGGGCTCGATCACGGGCGCGTCGAACACCGCCTCCTCGGGCTCGGGCACCGGGGGTGGGCTCTGGATCGGGGCCGAGGCCGCTGCCGAGCGGGATCCGACCAGCCGGCGCACCAGGTCGACCAGGACCTGGGCTTCGAACGGCTTGGCGATCTGTGCGTCCGCGCCGGCCTCGGCGGTGCGCCCCTCGTCGAGCACCTCGAACGTGCCGGTGAGCAGGACGACCGGGGTGTCCCGGAGGCTCGGATCGGCCTTGATCGCCGCGCAGAGCTCGTAGCCGTTCAGCCCCGGCATCGACGCGTCCGCCAGGACGAGGTCGGGGTGGATCTCCTTGGCGCGGATCAGCGCGTCGTCGCCGTTGTCGACGGCGACGATCTCGACGTCCTCGCTCGCAAAGGTGATGCCGACGACCTTCTGGATCGTGACGCTGTCGTCTGCCAGTAGCAGGGTCTTGGACATGGACCGGTCCCTCCACGCGCCGGTATTCCGAGTCGGCGCCGCACCCACGCTATCGGCGCAGAGTGCCCCCCGGTTGAATCGGCTCACCGCTCCCGGAGACAAACATACCAGAGGCGACCGCCGCTGACCTGCGTGCCCACGCGCGCGTCAAGCTCGACAGGCTGCGGCCCGAATAGGAACGGGAACCAATGAAATTCCACACCGCAGCCCGCTCCGACGTCGGCCTCAAGCGCCAGGCCAACGAGGACTTCTTCGCCGTCGACGAGGCTGCGGGCATCTTCGTGGTCGCAGACGGCCTGGGCGGACACGTCGCGGGCCGCGTGGCCTCGGAGCTGGCCGTCCAGCGCTTCACGTCGCTGCTGGCCGCTCCCTCACCCCTGGTCGCTTCCTCACCCCTGGCCGCTTCCTCACCGAATGGGGCCGGCGACTTCGACCGGCTCCGCTCGGCCTGCGTCGCGGCGCACGCGGCGATCCTCGAGCGGGCCGCGCAGGACACGGCGCTGCAGGGGATGGGAACGACGCTCGCCGCGTTGTGGTTCCGTGGCCGCCAGGTGGCGCTGGCACACGTGGGGGACAGCCGCATCTACGTCTTCCGTGACGGAAAGCTCCATCCGCTGACGTTCGACCACTCGCTGGTCAACGAGATGATCTTCCGGGGGGCGATCACGACCCGGCAGGCCCGCGCACATCCCTACCGGCACGTGATCACCCGGGCACTGGGCGTCGGTGGCGCGATCGAGCCCGACACGGCGCGCTTCGAGGTGCGTCCGGGCGACGTCTACCTGCTCTGCACCGACGGAGTCACCGGGCACATGGACGACGACGACCTGGCGCAGGTCCTGCTCGCCAGCGGCTCCGACCTGGATGCGTGCGCGCGGCACCTGATCGACATCGCCAACGAGTGCGGTGGCGACGACAACGCCACCGCCGTTCTCGTCGAACTGCCGGGTTGAGCCGCAGGCGGCTCTCTCCTGCGCGCGGGTCGGCCCGGCCGATCCGCCGCTCAGTCGCTGCCTAGATCTCCCGCCGAGAGCATGCCCTCTGCGATGCGACTCGCGTCCACATCGTAGAGCTTCAGCTCGATCCGTCGGCGCAGTTCGGCGAGACGATCTTCTCGGGCGTCGTCGTCGGCGCAGTCGCGCAGGTACTCCGGGGGGTACGTGTTCTCGACCTCGTCGTCCTCGAACGGAATCTCGAAGTCGGCTTCGTGCTTGCGACTCACTATGACTCCTCCCCCGTTGTTGTCTGTATCGGTCCTCCTCGCGCCGGGCTTGAGCAGGCGCGGAAGGGCTCGCCTCTACTGCACCAGGACGCTGCGCAGCTTCGACCGCAGCCGCTGCACCGCCTTGGTGTGGATCTGGCAGACGCGTGACTCGGTGATCCCCAACACGTTCCCGATCTCCTTCATGTTGAGGTCCTCGTAGTAGTACAGCGAAACCACCAGCCGCTCCTTCTCGGGCAGGGCGCTGATGCACTCCGCGACGGCCTGGCGGAGCTCGCGCGACTTGAGTGACGCGAACGGGTTCTCGGACTTGACGTCCTCGAAGATGTCACCGTAGGCGGGCTGGTCCGGATCGCCTCCCGAGCGAAGCTCGTCCAGGTTGACCATGGATATGCCGCGCACCTGGTTGACCAGGAAGTGGAACTCCTCGAGTTCGATGCCGAGCGAGCCGGCAATCTCGCCATCGGTCGCCGCCCGGCCGAGTCGCTGCTCGACTTCGCTGTAGGCCTGCTCGAGCCGCCGGCTCTTCTGGCGGATCGAACGGGGCACCCAGTCCAGCGAGCGGAGCTGGTCGAGAATCGCACCCTTGATGCGGAACTCGGCGTACGTCTTGAACTTGCAGTTCTTCTCGGGGTCGTACTTGTCGATCGCGTCCATCAAACCGATCACGCCAGTGTTGTGGAGGTCGTCCAGGTCGATGTGCGAGGGCAGGCGCACGGCGATGCGATTGACGATGTAACGGATGAGTGCGGTGTGCTCGAGAATGATGTGCTCTTTGAGAACGTCGGGAATTCTCCCGTGGGTGAGACGCGCGTCGCGAAGCAGTGCTTCCATCATCTTCCTCCCGGTTGCGGCGCGGAAGTGCAAAGCGGGTGCCACGCGTGCGGGAACCGGGTCGATGACTGGCCGATCGCCCGAAGGTCCGGGAATCGCATGGGAATCCGGCTCGGGGCCGGCCTGGCTGGGGTCGCTGGAGCGCCCCGGGAGTCAGCCAGGAGTCAGAGACTTGACGCTTTTCGCGGATCGGCCGTTGGGATTCCGACGCCCGCGGAGCGCCGCGATCGGGCCGCGGCGCGCGGGTGACCTCAGCGCGGAGGCTGGATGCCCTTGCTGCGGATCTTCTCGACCAGGGTCGTGCGCTTCAGGCCGAGCAGCATGGCCGCCTGGTTCTTGTTCCAGCCGGTGGCCTCGAGCGCCTGACGGATCAGGTCGGTCTCGAGCTCGTCGACGAGGGCGGCAAAGTTCACGCCCTCGGGCGGAACCGGCACCCGCGGCACGGCAGTCGCGTGCGGCCTGCCCAGGTCGGGCAGGTCGCTCTCGTCGATCCAGCCCTCGCGCTTCATGAGCACGAGGCGCTGCACCATTCCCTGCATCTCACGGACGTTGCCGGGCCACTCGTACTCGACCAGGCGCTTCATCGCCGCGCTCGTGATGCCCTCGATTCCCGGATGCTCGCGCGCCTGCTCCTTGAGGCAGTGCTCGACGAGCATGGGGATGTCCTCGCGGCGGTCTCGAAGCGCGGGCACGTGGAGCGGTACGACGCTGAGACGGAAGTAGAGGTCTTCGCGGAAGCGGCGCTCACGCATCATCGCCTGCAGGTCCTGGTTCGTGGCGGCGACGACCCGTACGTCGACGCGCTCGGTCTTCGACGAGCCGACAGGCTCGAACTCGCGCTCCTGCAGCACGCGGAGCAGCTTCGTCTGGAGCACCGGGCTCATGTCGCCGATCTCGTCCAAGAAGATGGTCCCGCCGTGTGCGGCGGTGAAGCGTCCCTCGCGGTCGCGGATCGCGCCCGTGAACGCGCCCCGCACGTGGCCGAAGAGTTCGCTCTCGAGCAACTCTTCGGGAATCGCGCCGCAGTTGATCGCGACGAACGCATGCTCGGAGCGCCGGCTGTTGTAGTGGATGGCGCGTGCGAACAGTTCCTTGCCCACGCCGCTCTCGCCGGTGACCAGCACGGTCGCGTCGGTGTCGGCGACCTTGCGCACCACCTCGAGCGACTCGTGCAGCGCCGCGCTCTCGCCGATGATGGCCTCGAGTCCGTAGCGCAGCTCGAGTTGTCGCTGCAGTTGCTGGTTCGAGCTGCGCAGCGCCCGGAGTTCGAGCGCCTTCTCGATCAGCGAGCCGAACGTGGCGATGCGCTCGTAGTTCTTCTCGATGAACCAGAACGCGCCCGCCTCGAGCGCCTCGATCGACCGTTCGGGACTGCCGAAGGCGGTGATGACGATGCTGACGATGTCGGGATCGACGTTGCGGATGCGCCGCAGGACCTCGATGCCGTCCACGCCGGGCATGCGTAGGTCAGTGAGTACCAGGTCGAAGTGGCGGGCTTCGATTCGCTCGAGCGCGCTCTCTGCGTCTCCGACCGCGACGACCTTGAAGCCTTCCGTTTCGATGAAGCGCCGAAGCGCTGCACGGAAGATCGCGTCATCATCGACGATCAGGATCGATGCGCGTGGCAACCGTCGAGCCCCCCACCCACAGACGGCGCTGAGTGTAGGTCAGGTCTCATGCGGGTCAAGCGGAACACCTGGCTCAAGCGCGCGACTGAGCGCACCGATCTGACGAACGATGCACGATGCGTCTGGAAACGACGTCAGCGGCTCTGCATCGACGACGCCGAGCGTGTTGTTGGTCGATGACGAAGCTCCGCTGCTGCGAACGTTGCGCCGGCTCCTCGAGCCCGAGGGCTTCCATGTGCACGAAGCCGCCGACGCTGCGTCCGTTTCGCACGAACTGGCCTCCGAGCCCGACGTCGTCCTGCTCGACCTGCGGCTCGGCGACGTGTCCGGGATGGAGTTGATTCGCGAGATCCGCGAGCAGAGCCCCGACAGCGAGATCGTCGTGATGACGGGCTACGCCAGCATCGACACGGCCGTCGAGTCGATGCGGGCCGGGGCGTTCGACTACCTGGAGAAGCCTTTCCACGACCGCCGCCGCGTCGTGCAGACGCTCGGCCGCGCACTCGAGTGGCGCAGCCTGCGCGTGCGCAACCGGGAGCTCGAGGGTGAGCTCGAGCGGCGGGCCGCACTCGACGGCGTCATCTTCCAATCGGCCGTCATGCGGCGGTTGATGCGGAAGGTGGCGGACCTGTCGCGCAACGAGAGCACGGTGCTGATCGAGGCCGAGAGTGGAACGGGCAAGGAGTTGATCGCGCGCGCCATCCACCGGACGTCTCCGCGCCGCGACGGCGCGTTCGTGCCCGTCGACTGCGGCGCGCTGCCCGAGGGGATCGCCGAGGGTGAGCTATTCGGCTACGAGCGCGGCGCGTTCACCGGCGCCGTCCGCGCCTCGGAAGGGCTCTTCCGCAGCGCGCAAGGGGGGACGCTGTTCCTCGACGAGATCGGGGAGCTGTCGCCGCGGCTCCAGTCGAAGCTGCTGCGCGCGATCCAGGAGCGCGAGATCCGGCCGCTCGGTGCGACGGCCGCGCAGCACATCGACGTGCGCATCGTCGCCGCCACGAACCGCGACCTGCAGGCGGAGGTCCGTGCCGGGGCCTTCCGCGCGGACCTGTTCTACCGGCTTCGGGTGGTCTCGCTCGCGTTGCCCCCGCTGCGCGACCGCCCCGAGGACATCCCCGTGCTGGCCGCGTCGTTCCTGGCCCGCTACGCGGAAGAGGGAGGGCCTGCGGGCCTCGAGCCCGAGGCGCTCGAGGTGCTGATCGGCCACCCGTGGGAAGGGAACGTGCGCGAGCTCGAGAACTGCATCGAGGCGGCGGCCGCGCTGGCGCACGGTCCCCGGCTCACGGTGGCAGACCTGGGCCTGGGCCCGGCGGCCGCGCGCCGGGTGAACCGGCCCGCCGGCATCGACCTGTCGCTGGGCGCTTACGAGCGCGCCTGCCTGGAGGACGCGCTCGAGCAGGCCGGCTCCGACGTTCGCCGCGCGGCGCGGCTGCTGGGCATCGGACGCAGCACGCTGTATCGGAAGCTGCGGGCGCACGGCCTGCGTCCCTGACACTGCCGCCAGTGTGGACGGGCCGCCCCAGCGGCTATGATGCGGCCCGTGCGTGTCGTCGACCTGGACCGTGACCACTCGTCCGTCTTCCCCGTCGGGATGGAGGCCACCTACGACGCCCTGCGTGTGAAGCCGGGACAGCGCGTGGTGGACTCGGCGGCGGGGCTGGGAAGCGATGGGCAGAACCTGGCCGAGCGCGGGCTCCGCGTGACCAACGTCGAGCCGTCGAGCACCATGACCGAGCTGGCGGGGATGGTCGCCGAACGGCAGAAGTGGAAGGACTGGGGCTCCCAGGTCACGTGCGCGCGCGCCTGGTCCGAGGCCATGCCATTCCGCGACGGCGCGTTCGACGCGGCGTTCTGCAAGGGCTCGATCGATCACTTCGACGATCCGGCGGCGGCGATCGCCGAGATGGCGCGCGTCACCCGGCCGGGCGGCCGGGTCGTGGTCGCGGTGGCGAACTTCGAATCTCTCGGCTGCCGCTGGCTGCACTTCCGCGACCGCCTGCGCGGCCCGCGCGTTGCCGCGACACGGAAGCACTACCACGTGCCCTCGGATCACTTCACGCGCTTCGACCTGCCGCTGATCCGCGAGCAACTGGAACGCTACGTCGAGATCGAAGAGGTGACCGGGGTGAGCGCCTTCTGGGGCATGCCCCGTTGGGCGGCGCTGCTGAAGCGCCTGCCCGCTCCGTTCGCCCGCCTGCTGCTGCGCGGCGCCGACGCGCTGGCGCGCTTCCGTCCCGGCCTCGCCGACATCATCGTGCTGGCCGGCCGTCCGCGCTGACGGGCTGCTCGGCCGCGCCGGGCTTCGCAGACATGGAGGAAGCCTGGGGGCGGCTTGTCTGGCCCAGGACCTGCTGGTACACGGCCAGGGTGCGCGTGGCGACTTCGTGCCAGCCGAACTCGCGCTCGATGCGGGCGCGCGCCGCGACGGCGTCGCGCTGGTGGCTCTCCCAGTTCTCGAGCACGCTGAGGATGCCCTTGGCGAGGGCGCCCGAGTCGGCGGGGGGCACGAGCAGGCCTGCGCCCGCGCGTCGGATCACCTCGGGAAGCGCACCGGCCGCGCTCGCGACGACGGGCGTCCCGGCCGCGAGCGCCTCGACGGCGGGCAGCCCGAAGCCCTCGAACAGCGACGGGACGACCAGGGCCGTGGTCTCGTGCAGGGCGCGCTCGAGTTCGTCGCGCGGCACCTTTCCGTCGAAGCGCACGCGGTCGTGCAGGCGCAAACCCTCGAGCTTGGCGTGGATGGCGGTGAGCCGGGGCGGCGGGTCGTCGAAGAGCCGCAGGGTGACGTCGGGCGGCAGTTCCGACAGGGCTTCGAGCAGGTACTCGAGCCCCTTGTTCGGGTCCGCGCCGCGCCCGATGAAGAGCAGTTCGCGCCGCTCGGGACGCGCGCGGATGCGTCCGGGGGCGGGCAGGTCGACGCCGTTGCTCACGTTGTGGATGCGCTCGCGCCTCACGCCGAAACCGCTCACGAGCTCGTCCACCGAGGCTTCGCTCGACGTGATCATGCCTTCGAGCCTGCGCGCCACGCGCGCCTGGCTGCGTACCGGGTGGAAGGTGAGCGACCCCTTGTAGTCCGTGAAGCTCCGGTCGCGCGCGAGGCTGGAGCGCCGGTCGATGGTCAACGGGTGGTGCACGGTCGAGACGACCGGCAGCCCGAGCGCCCGCAGCCAGAGCGCACCGTAGCCGAGCGTCTGCACGTCGTGCACCAGGTCGTACCGCACGCCGCGCCGAAGCTCGGCCACCACGGCGTGGGCGGCGCGCATGCTGAACGCGAAGGGCTCGGGGAAGAACCCGAACCGCGTGACCACGAACTCCCAGAAATCGAGCGGCCGGAAGATCGAGAGCTGCGAGTCGGGAAGGAACGAGAACCAGTCGGGCATGAACTTCTTGTCCCAGAAGCGCGGATCCTCGAGCGGGATGGTGCGGACCCAGGGCATGGGGTCGGGGTAGGGCGGGCCGACGTACAGGTCGACTTCGACGCCCTGGTCTACGAGCTGGCGGGTGAGCGCGTGCAGGTAGATGCCGAGTCCGCCGCTCTGCATGCTGCCGCGGTAGGCGAGGAAGGCGACCCTCACTGCCGACTCCCCGTGGCGACGCGCGTGCCGTACAGGATCAGGCTCTTGGGCCAGACCCAGTCGAGCAGCCGCTCGATGCGGCTCCAGCGCGGCGAGAGGCTGGCGTCCATGAGGAACCGCCGGTACGCGCGCGTGGGCGATGGGTTCTCGTCGTGCAATCCGAGGACCGCGCGCAGCATCCAATACGGCGAGTGGAGCGAGTGTGCGAAGCGCACCCCGTCTACGCGCAGCCCGGCGCGGCCCATCGCGCGCGCGAGCGTGCGCGGCGCGAAGATCCGGATGTGCCCGCCGGGGCTCTCGAAGTAGTCGCGCGTGAGGCGCAGGTAGAAGATCTCGGTCGTGGCGGTCGGGATCGTGATCGCCATGCTCCCGCCGGGGCGCAGCACGCGCGTCAGCTCCGCAACGGCCGCCTCGTAGTCGTGAACGTGCTCCATGACCTCGGAGCAGATCACCCGGTCGAAGCGATCGTCCGGGAAGGGAAGCCGGAAGACGTTGCCGTGCACGGCGCCCCCGGTTCCGACGTTCCCGTCCCGCTGGCGCTGCTTCAGGCCGGCGCGCGTCATCGCCAGCCCCTCGAGATCGAGGTCGAGACCTACGACGTGGGCGCCCGTGTCGAAGGCGCCGAAGCAGTGGCGTCCACCCCCGCAGCCGGCGTCGAGCAGCCAGTCGCCCGGCTTCAGGCCGAGCCGCTCAAGGTTGACGGTAAGCACGGACCACCTCTTCGAGCACGTCCGCCGTGCGCCTTCCGGCCTCTTGCCAGCTGAATACCCGCTGGATGCGGCGGCGCGCGGCGTCGCCGAGCGCGCGAGCCTGTTCGCGGTCGCCCGCCAACTCGTTCATCGCTGCCGTCAACGCTTCCACGTCTCCGAACGGTACGAGCCGCCCGGCCTCGCCCGACGAGCCGACGACCTCGGGTAGTGCGCCGTTGGCGGTCGCGATCACGGGCAGCCCGCAGGCCATGGCCTCCGAAGCGGGGAAGCCGAAGCCCTCGAAGTACGAAGGCACCAGCGCTACGCGCGCGGTCGAGTACTGCTCGACCAGCTCCGGCACGCTCAGCATCCGCTTCACCAGCAAGACGCGGTCCTCGATGCCGAGCTCGCGTAGCGTCTTCATGACGAGGCCGTCGTCCTCGATGCGCCCGTCCACGATCTTGAGCGTGAGCGGACGCGGTGTCTTCGCGAAGGCCTCGAGCAGGTACAGGATGCCCTTCTTGCGGTCCTCGGTACGGCCGACGAAGATCAGGTCCGCCTCGATCGGCACGTCGACCGGCCGGAAGATCTCGGTGTCGGTGCCGTTGTAGACGACCGACTGCTGCTTGCGGGGCACGCGGAAGAAGCGCTCGTTCTCGATCGCCGACGCCTCCGACACCGTCAGGATGCGGCTCAGCCGCGGCACGACGCGCTCCTGCATGAACATCGGGAAGTAGAGCGTGCGCTTCCACTTGCGCCGGAAGCGAGGGTCGATCGCGAAGTCGGACTCGCGGTCGATGTGCAGCGGGTGGTGTACGACGCCGACGACGGGGACGCCGGTGTACTGCAGGCCGAGCAGCCCCCAGGACAGCGACTGGTTGTCGAGCACGACGTCGAAGCGGTAGCGCTTCTGCAGGCTTCGCCAGCGCATCAGCAGGCGAAGCCCGAACGCGGTCATCTCCGGAAAGACGCCGAGGCGCGTGAGCCCGAGCTCCCAGAGGTGCGACGGGAACAGCGCCTTGAACGGGTTGCCCGCGGGCAGCGCGTCGCGCATCGGCAGCGCGAAGAAGTTCTCGTTCGGAATCACGTGAAGCGGAATTCCAGGCTCGAGCTCGGGCAGCGGCGGTCCCGAGATCACATGGACCTCGTGTCCCAGGCGGTGGAGTTCGCGGGCGATGTACGCCGCGTAGATCCCCTGCCCGCCGCAGAACATGTTGCCCCGGTAGGTCAGGAGGGCGATGCGCACGGCGTCAGGCCTCGCCTTCGCGCGGCGCGGAGTCCGTGCCCTCTGCGTCCGCGTGGGACGCGCCCTCCGGCGAGGCGTCCGCGTCGGGCGTCGTGGCCGCACTCGGCCCTCCCGCGGGCACGAGAACGTCGCCGCTCGCCTGCACCTGGATCGTCGCGATGGTCCAGCCGATCCAGAAGACCAGCCCCAGCACGAAGAGCGTCACGGCCGCGACTGGTAGGGCCAGTGCCCAGTAGCTCTCGACCGAGAGCCCGTACAGGAAGAGGGCCGCACCCAGGGCGGCCGCCAAGCAGACGATTCCGCCCAGGACGCGAGAGTGCTCGTCTGTACGGGTCGCCATGGCGCGCGCAACTTACCGGGGGGTGGGAGTCGGTGTCAACGGTGAGCGTCAAGCTTCGCCGCCGCTTCGCCGATTCCAGCGGCATGCCGCTCGATTTCAAGTCCGCGATGCGTCGCACCCTGCGGGTTCCGCTGCCCGTGCAGAGCCTGTCCCTGGGCGAGGCCGGTCCGCCGAGCTTCCTCGGCTACCTGTGGAACGTGTCCGAGACCGGCGTCTTCGTGCAGTGCACGGAGTCGCGTGCGGTCGGAACGCGCCTGGCGCTGAGGCTGCGCCTCCCGGGCCTCGAGGAGCGGCTTCACTGCGACGCCGCGGAGATCGTCTGGAGCCGCGCCTTCGCGAGCGGCGGCTCCACGGTGGTCGGGATGGGCCTGCGCTTCGTCAATCTCGACGTCAGCTCCCGCGCGACCCTGCGCGACTTCTGCGCCGACGGCGGCCCCCAGGGAGCAACGCGGATCTCCCGCTCCTGAGCGCCGCCTCCTCTTCCCCTTGCCCCTTTGCCCCTTTGCCGAAGTGCGCCGAAGCGGCTAACCCAAGAGCGTGGGCGAAGCGGGGGGCGCGCTCTGGATCGGACTGATGTCCGGCACCTCGGCCGATGCGGTCGATGCCGCACTGGTGCGAATCGGCCCCGATCCGTCCCTCCTGGAACTCCGGGCGCAGGCGCAGGTTGCGCTCGACGAGGCGCTGCGCCGGCGCATCCACGAGGCCGCGCAGGGAACGGTGGCGCTTCGCGACCTGGTCGACCTCGACCGCGCGCTCGGTGAGCGCTTCGCCGAGGCGGCGCTGCAGGTGGTGGAGCGCGGCGGAGTCGCGGCCTCACAGGTCGAGGGCATCGGCTCGCACGGCCAGACGCTCGGGCACTTCCCCGAGGACGCCGTGCGCGGCACCTGGCAGACCGGGTCGCCGAGCGTGATCCACGAACGCACGGGAATTCCGGTGATCGCCGACTTCCGCTCGGCGGACATGGCCGCGGGCGGGCAGGGTGCGCCGCTCACGCCGTTCCTTCACCACGCGCGCTTCGCCTCGGCCGACGAGCCGCGCGCGGTGCTCAACATCGGCGGCTTCACCAACGTCACCTTCCTGCCGGACCTCGACGCGGCGCGAGTGGTCGCGTTCGACCCGGGACCCGGGAACGCGCTGCTCGACCGCGCGGCCCGCGCGGCTTCGGGGGGAGAGCGGCGGTTCGACCGCGGGGGCGAGAGCGCCCTGCGTGGGCGCGTGTGCGAGGACGCCGTGGCGGCGCTGCTCGGGCACCCGTACTTCGACAAGGCTCCGCCCAAGAGCACCGGCCACGAGGAGTTCGACTCCGCTTTCTTCGAGCGTGCGCGAGCGCTCGTAGACGCGCAAGGCGGCGGACCCGACGACCTGATGGCCACGCTCGCGGCCCTGACCGTGCGCACCGTGGTCGCCGCCGCGCGGCGCTTCGCTCCCGTGCCTCCAGCGCGCTGGATCGTCTACGGCGGCGGAACCGAGAACCCCGCACTGATGCGCGGCCTCGAGGAGCGCCTGGCCCCCGCGCCGATCGAGACCAGCGACGCGTACGGTCTGCCGGCTTCGGCCGTCGAGGCGGTCGCGTTCGCGTTGCTCGGGTTCTGCGGGGCGCGCGGGCTGCCCTCGAACCTGCCCGCCGCCACCGGCGCCCGGCGCCCCGTCTCGCTCGGTGCGGCCACGCCCCCGGGCGCGTTCGCCCGGGGGCGCGGCTAGAGCCCGATCTCGAGTCCGTCCGTCGCGGTGTCGAACTCGACGCGGTCGAGCGCGTCCAGCACCTCGGCGCCCAGGTGGGTCAGGATGATCCGCCCGCAGTCGAACCGTTCTCGTTCGCGGTGAAGCCGCTCGTGGTTCAAGTGGAACTCGAAGTTCCGCTGCATGAAGACGCACTCCGAGATCAACAGGTCGGCGGAGCCGACGTGGCGCGGAAGGTCGTCGTGCCAGCCCGTGTCGCCCGTGAACACGAGCGTCCGGTCCTCGGTCCGTACCCGCAGCATGTGCGGCCGCGTGTCCGGCTGGTGGCGGGCCGGGAGCGGAGTGATGGAGAAGCCGGGTAGCTCCAGGGCCTGGTGCATGGTGAACTCGCGAAAAGCCAGTTCGTAGCCGGAGGGCGCCAGGTTCGAGTAGTGGAAGAGCCGGGTCGTCTTCTCGATCCGATCCTGGACTCCGGGCGGGCCCAGGATCTCGAGCGGCGTGTGGCGCCGGTCCTCGAACAGGTAGTCGATCAACAGGAAGGGGACGCCCGCCACGTGGTCGCCGTGGAAGTGGCTGAGGGCGATGGCGTCGATCTCGCGCGGGTCCACGCCGAGTTGCTTCAGGCCCATCAACGTGGTCGGTCCGCAGTCCAGCAGCAGCGTACGGCCGCGGTCGCGCACCAGGATCGCGGTGTTGCGCCGCCCCCCGCTGCCGAACGCGTCCCCCGTGCCGATGAACTGGATCTCAGCCATCGCGCCACACCCGGTCCCCGAACGCGATCGCGCGTTCGAGGGAGGCGCCGGCCCGCAGCCGCGCGCCGGGGAGCAGCAGCGAGTCGCGCACGATCGCGCCGTCCGGCACGCGGGCACCGGCGCCGATCACGGCTCGTGGGCCGATGCGCGCGTCTTCCGAGACCTGCGCTCCCGCGCCGATCCAGCTTCCATCCGGGTCGCCGGTCTCTTCGGCGAGCGCCGACAGGTTGGCTTCGAGCAGCTCGCGCGGCGTGCCCACCGGCGTCCAGCGCGCTCCGGCCGGCTGCAGCCAGGCGCCGAGCGTTCCGCCCGCCCGGAGCAGGGGGATGTAGACCTCTTCGAGGATCCCGAACTCGCTGCGCGCCGGCATGTGATCGAAGATCTCGGGCTCCATCGCGTGTACCCCGGTGAACAGTCCACTTCCTTGTTCGCCGCCGAGGTCGATGCGCTGTGTGATGCGGGTGACGACAGGATCCCCCGCGAAGCCGATGGTACCGAACTCGGCCTTCCGCGGATCGTCGCGAAGCGCCATCGTCGCCATCGCCCCGGCGCGGCGATGGGTTGCCAGCAGGGCGTCGACGTCCAGGTCGATCTGCATGTCGCCGTTCAGCACGAGGAACGTGCCCTCGCCCGCGAGCTTTGCGCGCGCCGCCTGGATGCCGCCTCCGCTGCCGAGCAGGCGTGGCTCGTGCGAGTACAGGATGGGGACTGGGGCGTCCGCCAGTCCCTCGTGCAGGCGCTCCGCGTGCACGTGCGTGTTCACGACGACCTCGCGAACGCCCTGCCGCGCAAGCGACTCGACCATGCGCGCCACCAGCGAGCGCCCCAGGATGGGGAGGGCGGGCTTCGGCCAGCGGTCGGAGACGGGCTGCATTCTCGAGCCCACGCCGGCGGCCAGGATCATCGCCCTCACGCGCTGCAGGCCTCGAGCACTTCGGGCAGACACTCGCGGAGGACGGCCTGCGAGTCGGGCAGGTCGGGCAGCGCATCCAGGATCGAGGCCCGCGCGCGGCGCTCGGCGGGTGCGTAGCGGACTTCGTCTCCAGCATTCACGAGCGTGCGAAAGCGGCTGAAATCCTTGCACTTTCTCTGAGTGGTCAACAGGGAGAGCTGGGCGGCGTCGCAGGCGGCGCCGCCGGCCGCGGCGTACTCGCCGAGCAGGCGGGCGCGGTCGCTGCGCGCGATGTCGACGTACGAGTCGCAGAGCAGGGCGGCCAGGTCCAGCGCCGGCGGGGCGAGCAGTGCGTCCTGGTAGTCGATCAGCCTCAGGCTGCCCTGCGCATCGATCAGCACGTTCTGGCTCTGCAGGTCGCGAAGGCAGAGCACCCGGGGGAGCGCTGCGATCTCGCGCGCAAGCCCGGCGAACGCCGAGGCCGCGGCCTCGCGCAGCCCGCCCTTCGGTACGAGCTCCAGGAACAGGCCCAGCTCGAAGCCGACCCACTCGGCGTCGAAGTGGCGTTGGAACGGCGTCGCGTCGCTCGGCGCGATCGCGTGCACGCGCGCGACGAGCGGCATGAGCTCGGAGTAGCGCTGCATGCGCTCGGCCGGCTCCAGCTCGAGCAGGTGACGCTCACCTGCGTCCTCGAGCAGCAGCCACGCGCGATCTTCGTCGATGCCGAGGATGTGCGGCACCGGGATCCCCTCGGCCTCCAGCAGGTGCGTGATCTCGACGAAGGGAGAACGGTGCAGGGGGACGTCGGCGACGCGGCGGAGTGCCGGGGGCAGGATGTGCGGATCTTCCGCCGCGCACTGCACGAGCACGCTCGTCGATCCGCCCCGCTCCGACGCGCGCCAGTAGCGCCGCCGGCCGGCGCCCCCGGCGAGCGGCTCGAGGTCCAGGACTTCGGCGCCGCGGCACGTGCCGATCCAGCTCCGCGCCGCGTCCACGTCGAGCGTCCCCGGTCTCTCGTCGTGAATGGTTCACCCCCTGCGGCGAGGATCGCGGCCGAGCGCGAAATGGCAAGCGCATTCCCGGGGGACTACGCTCGGCGCACGATGAAGTGGGGATGGGCCGGACTGCTCTGTGCGTGCCTGGCCGGCGTGGCGTCGGCTGCGCCTGCCCCTGAGCCTTCGGACGCAGAGGAACGGACGCCGGAGCAGGCGACGCGTCAGCTGCTGCGCCATCCCGCCCTGCGCGGCGCGCGCGTCGGCGTGTCGATCGTCGACCTGGCGAGCGGTCAGCCGCTCTACGAACGCGAGCCGCGCCGCCTGATGGTGCCGGCCTCCAACCTGAAGCTGCTGGTCGGCGCGGCGGCGCTTCATCAGTGGGGACCGACGCACCGCTTCGAGACGCCGGTCCTGGTCGAGAGCGGCCCCGACGCGAACGGCGTGATCGACGGCCCGTTGTGGATCGTCGGCAGCGGCGACCCGAGCCTGGTCTCGGAGAGCCTGTGGAAGCTGGCCGAAGAGATCCGGCTGCTGGGGGTGCGCGAGATCCTCGGCGGCATCGCCGTCGACGGCAGCCACTTCGACCGGCTGCGAACGCATCCCGACTGGGAGCCGCTGACGCGCCGCGCCTACGAGGCGCCGACCAGCGCCTTTGCGGTGAACTACTCGAGCTTCCGCATCGAGGTATCGGGCTCGATCGAAGCCGGTGGCAAGGCGCGGCTGCAGACCGCTCCGCGGGTGTCGTACTTCCGCACCCAGTCCGACGCGCTGACGCTCCCGACCGGCGACGTGATGGAGCTGGAGCTCGGGCGGCTGCCCGACGGGACGGGCGAGCGCGTCGTGGTGCGCGGCGTGTTCCCGTTCGGCGACGAGCCGCGCACGTTCTGGCGCTCGGTCGAGCTGCCCGAGCTGTACGCGGCGTCTGTACTGCGCGCCCAGCTCGAGAGCCAGGGCGTGCGCGTCCGTGGACCGATCCGCTTCGGACCGGCGCCTGCCGGCGCGCGCGAGCTACTGCGCTTCGAGGGCAAGCCGCTCGCGCGCATCGTCCAGCTGCTCAACAAGTGGAGCAACAACTTCGTGGCGGAGCAGCTCACCAAGCTGCTCGGCGCGGAGCGGGACGGCGGCCCCGCCCGCTGGGAGACGGGCCGGCTGGCGCTGGCCGACTACCTGGCGGGAATCGGCGTGGGGCGCGACCAGGCGGTGATCAGCGACGGCTCCGGGCTGTCGGCCCGGAACCGCATCTCGCCGGCCGCACTGGTCGCCGTGCTGCGCGCGGGCGCGACCGATCCCGCCTCGGGCCCCGAGTTCCTGGCGTCCCTGCCGCTCGGCGGTCTCGACGGGACGCTCGAGGACCGCATGCAGGAGGTGACGCAGCCCTTTCGGGGAAAGACCGGGCACCTGCGGCACGTCTCGTCGCTGACCGGGATCCTGCCGGGTGTAGACGGGCGCGCGCTGGTGTTCTCGGTCCTCGTCAACGGTGCGCGCGGCGGACCGCTGGACGTCGACGCCGCGCTCGACGCCTTCGTAGCGAGCTTGCTACGCGTGCCGCCGGCGCCGCCGCCTTCGCGGGATGCGGCGCACCCGGCCGAGGCGGAGGGTCAGAGCGCGTCGGGCGACTGAAGCCGCGAGTACACCTGCGAGATGTAGAGCGCGGGCAGGCCGTGGCCGCGGCGGAGGCGACGGTCGATCGCGGCCGGTCCCCAGTTGTAGGCGGCGAGCGCCAGATCCCAGCTGCCATAGCGCGTGTGCAGGAAGCGCAGGTAGTGCGTTCCCATGCGCACGTTGTCTACGGGCTGGAAAAGCGTGGCCGGTCCGTTCCAGCCGATGTCGAGTTCGCGGGCGAGCGCCTCGCCGGTGCCCGGCATGATCTGCATGAGACCGAGCGCACCGACGCGCGAGCGCGCAAAGTTGTGGAAGCCGCTCTCCAGGTGGATCACCGCGAGCATCAGGTCGAGCGGCACGTCGTGCTTCGCGGACTGCTCGACGATCGTCTCGGAGGCGAGGCGGATCTCGTGCGCGCCCAGTCCACTCTGCTGCGAGAGGAAGTGCGCTTCCACCCACTCGACGGCGTTGGGTCCATGCACGCCGGGCTCGGGCCGCGCTGCGTCCCCGTGCTCACGATTCGAGAGCGAGGTCGGGTCGGGCTGGATCGCACTGCAAGCCAGCAGCGCCAGCACGACCAGCGAGGAGATCTTGAAGGGTGAACGCGGCATCAGATCAGGCCCACCGCCCAGGCGACCTGCAGGTTGTTGAGGGCGGCCCAGGCGGGCAGCAGGGCCAGCGTTCCCAGCAGGACGAGCTTCGGCGTCGCGGGAATGCGGTCCGTGAAGATGAGGAACGTGACCGCTGCGGTGGTCACTGCGGTCTCCAGCACGAGTCCCTGCATCAGTCCTAGCTGGTCGAAAGTCCATCGAGCCACCGGATTCGCCTCTACTACCTCGAAAATCGGGGAGGAGGTCCTCAAGCACACGAAGGTGGTGAGATTGTCGAAGAAGTTGAACAGGAGGACCAGTCCTCCCAGCAGGAACCGCATTCTCTGGAGCCTCCCGGTGCGCCGATTGCGCCACGCCCGGGAGGGGGAGGCTACAAGAAGCGTGCCGCGAGCCCCCCAAGGACCCGAAATGCCGCTGGGGGGACGGACTTGGGCGCGGTCGCTGCGGCTTCGGCGGCGCGCAAGTCCGGGGCAGGTGGCGGAACCGGGTTTCCCACGATGGGAAGTTCCTGTCCCCTGTGGAACGCGCAGCTTCCCGCCAGGCGTCTCCCGGGCGCCGGAGCGCCGCCGCTCAGCGTCGTCGCGGCCGACCCTTGCCGAGCAGCAGCCAGTCGAGCGAGACGTTCTCCTGGAGCGCCAGGGTGATCAGGAAATCCGCGTGGGGCGTCGTCCCGCTCTCGTAGCGGTTCACGTTCTGCTGGAAGACGCCGAGGTCGCGCGCGAACGAGCGCTGGGACCGATCCCCGCGAAGCTGCTCCAGTCGGCCGGAGATCTGCCGCTTGTGCCGGTCGAGGGCTCCGCGTGTCACGCGCTGACCGCGTGCGTGGTTGTTCGCTCGAGTCGTTCGCCTTGCCGCCATGCAGATCTTCCTTCCTTGTCCGTGGGTCGCGCGCGTGTCGCGCCGCGATGCAGTGCTCGTGGTGATGCGGGTGGCTCGGTAGTGGCTTGCGTCGTTCCCTCGTGTCGGGTCAGGATGAGTACGGATGCTCGCTGGAGGTTGGCACGGGGAACGCTCGACACCGTACCTTGTCGGTGGAGTACACTGCCGGCGGGAGTGGCGCATCGTAGGGGAAGGATGACGACGGATCAAGTGACCTGCTGTCACTTCTGCCAGCGCCCCGTGCATCCTACGATGCACGGGCGGCGTGGCGCGCGCGTCGACTACTTTCGTACGACGACCGGAACGGGGCGCATCGAGGTGTACGAGGACCCGAAGAGCGATTCGCCGATCCGCGTGATGCGCGTCGATGAGTTGTGCGCGTTCGCGACGTGCCGCGGGTGCTGGACGCGCCCCGCCGTGCAGGCCGAGTTGAAGCGCGCGCGGCGCACCGGCGAGCTGTAGCCGCGTCCGTGCGGATCACGTCGGGCCGCCTCCGTGGCCGGAAGCTGCAGGCGCCTCGAGACGCCCGCCCGACATCGGAGCGCGCTCGGAGCGGCCTGTTCGACTGGCTGGGCCCGCGCGTCGAGGGTCTCGTCGTGCTCGACCTGTTCGCCGCGAGCGGCGCGCTCGGAATCGAAGCGCTGTCGCGCGGCGCGGCGCACGCGGTGTTCGTCGAGCAGTCGCGAGCCGCCGTGCGGATCCTGCGCCGGAACCTGGACGACCTGGGCCTGCGGGACGAGTCGGAGGTCCTGCCCCAGGACGCGCTGCGCGCGCTCCGCGCCCTGGCGGCCCGGGGGGACCGCTTCGGCTTGGTCCTCGCCGACCCTCCGTGGGGCCGGGACTGGCCCGCGCGGCTGGCAGGGAGCCCGGAACTCCTGGAGATTCTGGAGCCCACAGCGTGCTTGATCTTGGAGCGTTCGAAACGGGACACTCACGCCGGGATCGCGGGGCTCGGACCTGCGGCGACCCGGACCTATGGCGAGACCGTCTTCGACGCGTACGAGACGGCCGAAGACGAGACCCGCGAAGGAGAGGGCCCGAAATGAGTGACCGGAGCGTGGCGGTGTACCCTGCGAGCTTCGACCCCATCACGAACGGACATCTCGACCTGATCACGCGGTCGACGCGGCTCTTCGAGCGCGTAGTCGTCGCCGTGGGAAAGAACGTGGCGAAGAGCGGGCTCTTCTCGCTCGAAGAGCGGATCGACATGATCTCCGGCGCGGTGGCGGACCTCGACCGGGTCGAGATCGACGTGATCGACGGTCTGCTCGTCGACTACGTGCGCGAGAAGGGCGCCCACGTGGTGATCCGCGGACTGCGTGTGCTGGCCGACTTCGAGTACGAGTTCGAGATGGCCATGATGAACTCGCACATGAATCCGGACTTCGAAACCGTGTACCTGATGACGAGCGCGCGCTGGTTCTTCGTCAGCTCGTCGCGGCTGCGCGAGATCGCGAGCTTCGGCGCCGACGTGAGCGAGTTCGTACCGAAGCTCGTCGCGCAGAAGATGAAAGAGAAGTTCGCCCGCTCCTAGTCCTGGCTCCCCGGGTCGCGGCGGATGTCGAGTTCGCGCATCTTCAGCTGCAGGCCGCGGCGCGACAGCCCCAGCCGCTCGGCGGCACGCGTCACGTTGTTGCCCGTCGCGTCGAGCGCATCCACGATGGCGCGGCGCTCCAGGTCGCGGGTCGCGCTGCGCACCTGCTCGCGGAGCGGTGCGGGCTCCGCTGGAGCCGCTTCCAGTCCCTCGGGCAGGTCGCAGAGCGTGATGGTCGGCCCGTCCGAGAGAAGCACCGCTCGCTCGATCACGTTCTCGAGCTCGCGGATGTTCCCGGGCCAGTCGTGCGCCCGGAGCGTCGCGAGCGCCTCGGGATCGACGCCTAGCGCGGTCCGTGACAGACGCCGGGCGAATCGCTCGACGAAGAACTGCGCCAACGCCCCGATGTCCTCGCGGCGGTCGCGCAGTGCGGGCAGGTGGATCGGCACGACCTTGAGGCGGTAGTAGAGGTCTTCGCGGAACAGGCCCTCGCGCACGTTCTGTTCCAGGTCGCGGTTCGTGGCAGCGATCAGCCGCACGTCCACGTCGATCGTGCGCGTTCCACCGACGCGGTAGAAGCGGCCATCCTGGATCGCGCGCAGCAGCTTGGGCTGCGCCGAAAGGGGCATTTCGCCGATCTCGTCCAGGAACAGCGTCCCCCCGTCCGCCAGTTCGAAGCGTCCCGGCTTGCGCCGCGTTGCGCCGGTGAACGCGCCCTTCTCGTGCCCGAACAGCTCGCTCTCGAGCAGGGACTCCGGGATGGCGGCGCAGTTGATCTTGACGAAAGGCTGCTCCGAGCGGTCGCTCTGCCGGTGCAGGCTCTGTGCGACGAGCTCCTTTCCCGTTCCGCTCTCGCCCGAGAGCAGCACGGTCGCGGACGTCGGCGCTACGCGCTCGACCATGCGCTTGACGTCGAGCAGCGCGCGGCTCGCCCCGAGCAGCAGCTTCTCGGGATCCTCGTCCGCGTTCAGGCTGGCCTCGGACTGCTGGAGTTCGCTGGTCCGGACCGCCTTCTCGACCACCTGCTGGACCTCGTCCGGGTCGAAGGGCTTCGTCAGGTAGTCGAAGGCGCCCTGCTTGAGGGCCTCGACGGCGCTGCCGATCGTGCCGTGCGCGGTCAGCAGGATCACCGGCAGGGCGCTCCGCACGCTGCGGATCGCCTCGAGCAGCTCCAGGCCGTTCATGCGCGGCATCTTCAGGTCGCTCACCACGGCGTGGACGGTGTCGTCGTCGAGAACGGTGAGCGCCTCCCCGCCGTCGCGCGCCTCGAGCACGCGGTAGCCCGCGCGCCGCAGCAGCGCGCCCAGGATGCGCCGCATGTTGGCCTCGTCCTCGACGATCAGGACCGTTCGCTGCTCGCTCATGCTTCGCACTCCTCGCCTTCGGGAGCCCGCGAGCCCGACGCGTCGGACGGGATGCGGATGAAGACGGTCGTTCCCTCGGCCGGTCGCGACGTGAGGCGGATGCTGCCGCCCAGACCGCGGACGAGACGCTCGCAGATGGCGAGACCCAGTCCCGTCCCCTGCGGGCGCGTGGTGAAGAAGGGGATGAAGGCCCGCTCGGCGGTCGGCTCGTCCATGCCGGGGCCGTCGTCCTCGATGCGGATCTCGATGCCCTCGGGCAGGTCGCCGTCGGGCGCCGCGCGGCGCGCGGAGACGCGCAGGCTGCCCTTGAAGTCCAGCGCCTGGTAGGCGTTCTCGACCACATTCGCGATGACGCGCTCCAGTTGGTCGGCGTCGGCGCTGATCGGCGGAAGGTCGTCCTCGATGTCGATGCGCAGCCCGACGTGTTCGCCCGGGTGGAGGCGCGAGACGGATCGAACGCTGGTGCGCACGAACTCTCCCGGGTCCGCGATCGTCTGGCGCTGCGACGACGGCCGGGCATAGTCCAGGAACATTCCCACCACGCGGTCGAGCCGCTCGATCTCTTCGACGATGACCTGCCGGATCTCTCCCGGCGACTCGTTCCCCGGATCTTCGAGCAGGGTCGTGGCGGCGCGGATCGTCGCGAGCGGGTTGCGGATCTCGTGTGCCAGGCCGGCGGCCATTTCGCCGAGGCTCGCGAACCTCTCTCTTGCGCGCACACGCTCGAAGGTCTTGGTGTTCTCGATCGTGGCGGCCATCTGCTCCGCGACGCCGTGGAGGAACTCGACGTCCACGGCCGAGAAGGGCTCGGAGTCGTCCACGTCGCGTAGCGACCAGAAGCCGACCAGGTTCTGTCCGGCGCGGAGCGGGAGCACCAGCTGAGCGTCGAGCTGGTCCATGGTCCAGAGCAGCACCGAGGCGCGGTCCAGGCCCGCGCCGGCGCGCGTCTCGGCGCGCTCCTTCTCGAGCTCCTCGCGCAGCAGCACCTGGCCGTCCTCGAGGGCCTTCACCCAGGCGGGCGCTCGGATCAGGTTGACGCGTCGGCGCGGCGCCAGCCCGATGCTCGCCACCTGCTGGAAGCCCACGACCGGGTCGTCGCGCAGGAAGATCGCCGACGCGCGCAGCCGCTCACTCGTCTCGACCGCTTCGAGGACTTCCTGCAGGAACTCGTCGAGCGTGAAGATCTGCGACAGACGTTCGGTGAGGGGACGGAGCGTGCGCTCGAGCTCCAGGCGTCCGGCCACGAAGCGCCGCTCGATCCAGCGCTGCATCCGCGAGCGCACGGGATCGATGCCGAGCAAGAGCACGAACGACACCACGAATGCGTTGAACAGGAAGAGGTCGAGGCGCGGACCGACCCAGAGCCAGAGCGCGCCGAACAGGCTGGCGACGAAGAGCGCCAGGATGCCGAGCGCGAGCGCGTTGCCCATCAGGCGGCGCAGGTCGGCGACCCGGACCGGCAGGAGATGCAGGTAGCCCGCATACAGGTACAGCAGCGGCGCCAGCAACGAGGCGACGCGCGGACCCCCGAATGCCGCGAGCGTCACGTCGGCGACGGCGCCCGCGACGATGACCGCGTGGGCGGCGGCCAGGAAGCGAAGCCGCGTTGCGGCGGGTGAGCCGGGATCGTCGACCACGGGCCGCGCGAGCAGTGCGGCGCCCGATATGGCTCCCAGGATCGCCCAGGCGATGGTCAGCGTACGCACGACTGGCCGCTCCGGACCGCCGGCGATGACGGCCGCGCAGAGCAGCGGCGGGCCGAGAAGCAGGGCGAAGCGGTAGCGGTACAGAGTGGCCTCGCGCCCGGCGAAGGCCGCCGCCGCCATCGGCGTCAGCGCTCCGAGCAGCGTCAGGGACGCGGCCTCGAGCGGCATCCCCCACGAAATGCCGAGACGCTCGATCCCGCGGGCAGCCGCCCACGTGCCGAAGGTGGCGACGAGCGCGGCGTAGAGCAGGGTGGTGCGGTCGCGCCGCTCCCGCAGGATCGCGTAGAGCAGAACCAGGACCGAAGCGCCCGCCATGAAGGCGCTCTGGATCTCCATTCGAGCCGCGCCGTTGAGGAGGGTCACGTCTACCTCCTATTCGGGTTGGACGACGCAGGCTTTACGCTTGTTCTGCGGACGCGTCCGGGCCCCGGGTTCCGGCCGCGGCCGCCGGTCCTGCGCGTGTTTGACACTGCCCGGGTGTGGGGGTAGCGTGAAAAACCCGTTGATTTTCAAAGGGAAAACGCACTTCGAGGGGATTCCGTAGACTCTCGGCTTCGAACCGGGTGGAATTCGCGCGAAGCGGGTGTGGGGGAGGGTGCGATTGGGTCGGGTAATCGTCGGGGTCACGGGCGGCATCGCGGCCTACAAGGCCTGCGAACTGGTACGGCTGCTCACGCGCGCAGATCACGAGGTGCGCGTGGTCGCCACCGCGAGCGCGCTGCGCTTCGTCTCGCCGCTCACCCTGCAGACGCTGTCCGGCCACCCCGTGCGCTCGGAGCTCTTCTCGCTGACCGACGAGTCCGAAATCTCGCACATCGACCTGGCTGACTGGGCGGACGTGCTGGTCGTCGCCCCGGCCACGGCGAACGTGCTCGCCGAGATCGCCCACGGGCTCGCCGGCGACCTGCTGACGACCGTCGCGCTCGCGACGCAGGCGCCGCTCGTCGCCGCACCCGCGATGAACGTGAACATGTACCGTCATCCGGCGACGCAGGAGAACCTGGCGTTGCTGGCGAAGCGCGGCGTGACGCTGGTGGGCCCGGACCGAGGCGAGCTGGCCTGCGGCTGGGAGGGCGAGGGCCGGCTCGTGGAGCCGGCCGAGATCGTCGCCAGCGTCGAGCGCATCCTGCACGGCGGCGAGTTGCGCGGCGAAGTCGTCGTGGTGACGGCCGGCCCGACCGAGGAGCCGGTCGATCCGGTTCGCGTGCTCACGAATCGCTCGTCGGGGCGCATGGGGTTCGCCCTGGCCGAAGAGGCGGCGCGGCGCGGTGCCGAGGTGCTGCTGATCGCGGGCCCGGTCTCGCTTCCCACCCCTTATGGCGTCGACCGGATCGACGTGCGCACCACCGAAGAGATGCGTCGCGCCGTACACGACGCGTTCGAGCGAGCCACCGTGATCATCAAGGCGGCCGCCGTGTCGGACTACCGCGCGGCGGCTCCGCCCGACCAGAAGATCAAGCGCGAGAAGCACGACCACCTGACGATCGACCTCGTCCGGAACCCCGACATCGCCGCCGAGGTGGGCGCGAAGAAGGGCTCGCGGACCGTCGTGGCGTTCGCCGCCGAGACCGAGAACGTGCTGTCGAACGCTCGCGGAAAGCTCGAGCGCAAGCAGGCGACGCTCGTGGTCGCGAACGACGTCTCGCGTAGCGACGTCGGGTTCGAGGTCGACCGCAACGAGGTCGACATCGTCGGTCCCGGCCCGGGGGACTGCGTGCACGTGCCGGCCGCCAGCAAGCTCGAGGTCGCCCGCCGCATCCTCGACCGGATCCAGGAGCAGCGCCGCACATGACCGCTCTTCGCACGATCTTCGCCGCCGTTCTGCTCCTCGTGGGCTTGCAGGCAGGGGCGCGGGCCGAGACGGTGAACGTCGTCACGGTCAGTGGTGGCATCAACCCCGCGGTCGGCGACTACCTGCGCAAGGCGATCGCCCTCAGCGAGGGCGACGGGGCGCACGCGCTGGTGATCGAACTCGACACCCCCGGCGGCCTGCTGTCTTCGACCAAGGACATCGTAAGCGACATCCTGAACGCCGAGATCCCGGTCATCGTGTTCGTGTCGCCGCGCGGCGCATGGGCCGGCTCGGCCGGCACGTTCATCACCATGGCGGGCCACGTGGCCGCCATGGCGCCGGGCACGAGCATCGGTGCCGCGCACCCGGTTCCCGCCCTCCCGACCGGCGAGCCTCCAAAGGTGCCCGGGCAGCCGGACGAGGAAGGCGACGACGAGAGCGAGGCCCCGCGCGTCCGCGACGTGCAGGGCGAGAAGATCGAGAACTTCACCGCGGCCTTCATCGAGTCCATCGCCGAAACCCGCGACCGCAACGTGGAGTGGGCGATCGACGCCGTCCGCAACTCGGTCGCGATCACGCAGAAGGAAGCGATCGAGCTGAACGTCGTCGACCTGGGGGCCGAGGACCTGGACCACCTGCTCGAGTTGATCGACGGCCGCGAGGTCGAGGTCGCGCGCGACACCGTCACCCTGCGCACCGCGAACGCCACGATCGTGCGCATCCAGATGGGAGTGGTGAACCGCTTCTTCGACGTGATCGCCGATCCGACGATCGCCACGCTGCTGATCCTGGCCGGGATGCTCGGGCTCTACGTCGAGTTCACGCAGCCGGGCATGATCTTCCCGGGCGTCGCCGGCGTGGTGAGCCTGATCCTGGCGGGCCTCTCACTGCAGATCATCCCCTTCAACTGGATCGGCCTGCTGCTGATCGCGACCGGCATCGCGCTGATGGCCGCCGAGATCTTCGTCGCGAGCTTCGGACTGCTCTTCGCCGGGGGCGTCGCGTGCCTGGCGGTCGGCGGCTACGTGCTCTTCGACGTTCCCGACGCCTCGGACCTGAGCGTTCCGTTCTGGCGTGTGATCGTACCGGCGGTCGTCGGCTTCTCGCTGGTGGGTGCCATGATCGTGATCGGCGTGTCGCGGAGCTTCGTGAGACCCCAGTTTGCGGGGTCCGAGGGCATGATCGGGGACCTCGCCGTCGCCGACAGCGACATCGATCCCGAGGGTCGCGTGTTCCTGCACGGGGAGTACTGGAACGCCGTCTCGGACGAGACCATTTCCGCGGGTGAGTCGGTCGAGATCCTCTCGGTCGACAGCCTGCAGGTTCGGGTGGCCCGGCCGTCCGACGCCACCAAGGGGAACAGTTGATGCCCGGAGCTCTGATTGGAATCCTGATCGTCGTCGCGTTCTTCGTAAGCGGACTGCGCATCCTGCGCGAGTACGAGCGCGGGGTCATCTTCCGGCTGGGCCGGTTCAACGGCGTCAAGCAGGCGGGCCTGAACTGGATCATTCCCATGGTCGACCGCATGGAGCGCGTGAGCCTGCGCGAGTTGGTCATGGACGTCCCGTCCCAGGACGTGATCACGCGCGACAACGTCTCGGTCAAGGTCAACGCCGTGCTCTACTTCCGCGTCGTCCACCCGGAGCACGCCATCATCAAGATCGAGAACTACCTGTACGGAACGTCGCAGCTCGCGCAGACGACATTGCGGAGCGTCTGCGGCGAGCAGGAACTCGACGGGCTGCTGACCGAGCGCGAGAACCTGAACCGGGACATGCAGGAGCGACTCGACCAGTCGACGGACCCGTGGGGCGTCAAGGTCCGCGCCGTCGAGATCAAGCACATCGACCTGCCGGTCGAGATGCAGCGCGCCATGGCCAAGCAGGCCGAGGCCGAGCGCGAGCGCCGGGCCAAGGTCATCCACGCCGAGGGCGAGCACCAGGCGGCGCAGAGGCTCAAGGAGGCGTCGGACATCATGGCGCAGTCGCCCTACACGCTGCAGTTGCGCTTCCTGCAGACGCTCTCGGACATCGCGACCGAGCACAACTCGACGATCCTGTTCCCGCTCCCGATCGACCTGCTGAAGCCGTTCGTCGAGACCGACAGGCAAAGCAAGGCCTGATCCGGCTTGAAGTTCCTGCGCCGATCCGGCTACCTGGTCGTCCTGCTCGGGCTCGCGGCTGCGTACGGCTTCTTCGGGGTCTTCCAGATCGGTCCATCTGAAGAGGGCGTCGTGCTTCGGCTGGGACGCTACGTGCGGACCGTGACCGAGGGTCCGCACTGGCACGCGCTCGGGATCGAGACGGTCGAACGCAGGCTCGTGGCCGTCGAGCGCGAAGAGTTCGGCTTCCGCACGATCACGGTCGGGCCTCCGGCCCAGTACGAGGACGTTCCCGACGAACGGCTCATGCTGACGGGCGACGCGAACCTGGTCGACGTCGAGTTCGTCGTCCGGTACCAGATCTCGGACCTCGCGGCCTGGCAGTTCAACGTCGCGGACGGCCGCGGCGTGATCCGGGACGCGGCGCAGGCGGCGATCCGCGAGGTCGTGGCCACGCACCCGATCGACGAGGTGCTGACCGGGGGACGGACCGCGATCGCGTTGGCCACGCGCGACCTGCTGCAGAAGGTGCTCGACGCATACGGCGCCGGGGTCCGCGTGCTCGCGGTGCAGTTGCAAGAGGTAGAGCCTCCCGACCCGGTCAAGGACAGCTTCCGCGACGTGGCCAGCGCGCAGCAGGACCGCGAGCGCACGATCCTCGAGGCGCAGGGCTACCACGACCAGATCGTGCCGCGCGCGCGCGGCGAGAAGGAGGCCCTCATCAACGCGGCCCAGGCGTACCGCGAACAGCGCGTGCTCGCCGCAAAGGGCGAGTCGGACCGGTTCCTGGCGCTCCTGACCGAGTACCGCAAGGCGCCCGAGGTGACGCGCGAGCGTCTCTATATCGAGACGCTCGAGACCATCCTCCCGGGCATGGACAAGGTGATTATCGAGGGCGGCACCGGCGACAACCTGCTTCCCTACCTGCCGCTCGGCCGAAAGGGGAGGTCCCAGTGATGCGCTGGCTGGCAGTCGGCGTGTTGATGGCCGCGCTCGGGGTGTTCGCCTCGTTCTGTCTCGTGATCCTGGACGAGCGCGAGATCGCCCTGCGAACGCTCTTCGGCGACCCGGAGCTCTCCGTGTTCGGGATCCCGCTGAACCGGCCCGTGCTCGACGAGCCGGGCGTCTACGTGTCGATCCCCGGAGTACACGCCCTGTACCGCTACGATCGCCGCGCACTGCGCTTCGACGCCGAGCCACGCGAGCTCAACCTGGCGGAGAACTACCGGCTCGTAGTCGACTACTACCTGGTCTACAGGATCATCGACCCGCGCAAGATGCGGCAGGTCTTCGGGACCACGAAGCGCCTGACGGAACTCCTCGACGACACGGCCTTCAGCGAGGTGCGGGACGTGCTCGCGCAGCACGCGTTCGAGGACCTGCTCTCGGACAAGCGGTCGGAGATCACCGACGAGATCGCCCGTCGCTCGGGCGAGAAGCTCGCGCGCGGTGGAATCGAGGTGATCGACTTCCGAATCCGCCGCACCGACCATCCCGAGGCGAACCGCGCGCGCATCTTCGACCGCATGCGCGCCGAGCGCGAGCGCTTCGCCAAGCGCTACCGGGCCGAGGGCGACGAGCAGGCGCGGCGCGTGCGCTCCGACGCGGATCGCCAGAGCGTCGTATTGCGGGCCGAGGGAGAGCGCGAAGGGCTGCGCGCGCGCGGCGAAGGCGACGCCGAGGCGGCGCGGATCTACGGCGAGGCCTATGGACAGGACCGCGAGTTCTACGCGTTCGTGCGCAGCCTGCGGGCCTACGAGACCGCACTCGACAGCGATACGACCTTGATCCTGTCGCCGGACAGCGCGTTCCTGAAGTACCTCTTCGACGTGACTCCGCCGGGCGTCAGCGCTCGCCCGCCGTCCCCTTGAGATCGTCGAGTCGGCCCGTCGCGTTCGGGCCCGGGCTCGGACTGCTCGCGTAGCGGGGCGGGCTACTCGCGTACCGCGCGGAAGCGCCACGCGCCCAGGGCGCCAAAGCCGAGCAGCGCACCCCAGACGGGGAGGGCGGCGGGCACGAGGCCGGCGCGCGCCACCAGCAGCGCCAGCGTCCAGACCAGCCAGAACGCGCCCGACGCGGCGAGCGCCCAGAGCAGGGCGCGCGGCAGGGAGTCGCCCCGCTCCACGTCACCGATCGCGAAGGGGAGCGCCAGCAAGACGAGCACGACCACGGCCAAGGGCTGCGCCAGTCGCCCGTGGAAGGCAGCCTCGAGCGCGACGAGCGCCGACTCGTTGCCGCGGTGCTCGCGGATGCGCCGCGCCAGCTTGTGCAGGCTCGTCGCCTCGATCGGCGGGTAGGCTCGCTCCATCTCGGCGCCCGTCACGCCGAGGTCGAGGCGGAGAGAGGCAGAGACGGTCTCTCGCATGCCGGTCGGTCCCTCGAAGTCGCGCACCCGCGCGCCTCGGAACTCCCAGACCACGCCGTCGACGTGCTCGGCGACTTCGGCGTCGATGCGGCGGCGGATCTGGCGTGAAGCGTCGAGGTCGAACACGGTCACGTCGTGTAGCGCGCCGGTTTCGGCGGAGTACGAGCCGGCCGAGAGAATCGAGGTGCCCGTCGCGTGCCACCACCGCCCGGCAAGCTGGCGCGGCGCATTCGACCGGCCTGTCTCGTCGTCCCCGTTCGAGAGCAGCGATTGCCTTGCCGGCACCAGGGCCCGGTCCTCGAACAACGCCAGCGCACCCGCAACGGCAAGCGACACCAGCAGGATCGGCAGGAGCGCGGTCTTCAAGGGGATGCCGCCCGCGCGGATCGCGGTGATCTCGCGGAAGCGCACCGCACGCGAGAGGCTCCACACGGCTCCGATCACGCAGGCGGTCGGAACGCCCAGCGGAAAGATGTCGAGGGACCGCAGCAAGACGGTGCGCAGGGCTCCGGCGCCCTGGTCGGACACGTCGCCCACGTGCAGCAGTGAGTCCGCGGAGAGCCACGTCACCAGGATGGCGAGGAAGACGCCGGTGGAGGCCGCCGCGAACTCGCGGACGAGGTACAGCGAAACGGTCGACACGACAGCAGGATACGGCCGCGCCGGGCCGTTGCAACGGGGTGGCAGACCCTCTACAAAGGGAGGCCGAATGCGGGTCTTCGAGGGGAGCGAGAGCGTCGACGACGACACGCGGGGCTGCGTTCTCACGGTCGGAAACTTCGATGGCCTGCACCTCGGGCACCAGGCGCTGATCTCGGCGGTCACCGAGCGCGCCCGCGAACTCGGGCGGCCCGCCGGGCTCTATACCTTCGATCCGCACCCCCGCCGCGTTCTCTACCCCGAGCGCGCACCGCGTCAGCTGATGATCTGGGAACAGGTGCAGGGCGGGATCGAGGAGAGGGGGATCGACCGGCTGATCCGCGAGCCCTTCACGCGGGAGTTTGCCGCGTACAGCGCGGACGAGTTCCTCTCCGAGGTCATCCACAAGCGCATCGCGCCGTGCGAGATCTTCGTCGGCCGCGACTTCCACTTTGGCAAGGACCGCAGCGGGTCGGGCGAGATGCTGGCGCGCCTCGCGCCGGATCTCGGCATCCGCGTCGGCATCATCGCGCAGGTCCGCTACCAGGATCGCGACGTCTCGAGTTCGCGGATCCGTGAGCTGATCGCCGAGGGAGCGGTCGAAGAGGCGGCGGGCTGTCTCGGCCACATCTACGCGATCCGAGGCACCGTCGTGACGGGAGACCGCCGCGGCCGGACGCTGGGCTTCCCGACCGCGAACCTGGAGCCCGACAACGAGTTGATCCCCGCGAACGGCGTCTACGCGACCCGGGTTCGACTGCTCGACGCCCCGGGCGCGGGCGCAGAGCACGATGCCGTCACCAACGTCGGAACGCGCCCCACCTTCGAGCCGGGCCGCGTGCTGACCGAGGCCCACCTGCTCGACTTCGAAGGCGACCTGTACGGGCAGCGCATCGAGTTGCGGTTCCTGCGGCGCATCCGCGACGAGCGGCGCTTCTCGGGGCCGGACGAGCTGAAGGAGCAGATCGCGAAGGACGCTTCGCGCGTGCGGGAGATTCTCGGGGCGGACCGGACTTGAGCGAGGAAGCTCCAGAAGCCCCGGCGGCCGAAGGGCCTCGGCCCGCGTGGCGCCAGCTGCGCATCTGGCTGGGGCTCGGGATCACCGTGGCGGCGATCGCCTGGACCGTGCGCGGCGTCGACTTCTCGCTCGTCGTCCAGAGTCTCCGCACCGCGCGCCTGTTCCCACTCGTCTTCGTCGCCATCGCGCAGGTGCTGGGCCTCTGGGTCCGCGCGCTGCGCTGGCGACACATGACCGACTCGCTGACCGATGAGCCCATCCCGGTCGTCATCCTGTACCGGGCGACGGCGGTCGGGTTCATGGCGATCAACCTGCTCCCATTCCGGCTGGGGGAGCTGGTGCGGCCGTGGTTCCTGTCGCAAGAGGCGGACATTCGCGGGTCCGCCGCGCTCGGCACGCTGGTGCTCGAGCGCGCCATCGACTTCGCCTCGATCGCCATGATCTCGGGCGGGGTGCTGTACTTCCACAGTGCCGGCTTCCCCGCCTGGTTCCGCACGGGGGCGATCGTATTCACGGTCTTGAGCCTGGCGCCGTTCGGGCTCGTTGTCGCCCTGCGGCTCGACGAGGCGCGGACGCTCCAGTTCCTGACGCTCTTCGTCCGCCCGCTTCCCGAGAGCGTCGCCAGCCGCGCGCTCGACCTGATTACCGAGGCTTGCCGGGGACTGGGTTCGCTGAAGGGCATCCGACCGCCGCTGATGGTCGCGTTCTACTCCGCACTGCTCTGGCTCGTGATCTTCGCATCGGTATTCGTCTTTGGCTTCATGGCGTTCGACATCCACTTTCCGCTTGGTGAGGAGATCCTCGCCGTCTACACGCTGCACGTCTTCACGGCGCTGGCGGCGGCGGCGCCCTCGGCGCCGGGCTTCTTCGGCGTGTTCCACTTCGCCTGCCGCGAAGCGCTCGGCCTGTTCGGCATTTCGCCCGACGTGGCCGTCGCCTACGGCACCCTCGTGCACCTCGGCTATTGGCTGCCGGTGACCGGTGCGGGCCTGCTGGTCTTCCTCCGCTCGGGCATGCGCCTGGCGGACCTGACCAGCGTGCAGGTCGGTAAAGGTCGATCCACAGCCCACCGATAGTTCTCGCGTACGGGTGTCACGTTCTGGCCCCGGACCGCGGCTTCGACAGCCCCGGCACCCGGAAGGCGCGGAGGGGTACGTTGAGCGATCGCATTGGTGAGCTTCTCGTCCAGAAGAACCTGCTGACTGTCGAGCAGCTGGAGCGGGCTCATGAAGAGGCGAAGATCTCGGGCAGCCGCGTGGGCCTGCAGCTCACCAAGCTCGGGTATATCCAGGAAGACGACCTCGCCGAGGCCATCTCGTCTCAGTATGGCGTGCCCACGATCACGCTGGCGGACTTCGACGTCGACGCCGACGTCATCAAGCTGATCCCGGAAGAGGTCGCCCAGAAGCACACCATTCTGCCGGTGAATCGCGCGGGCGCCACGCTGATCATCGCGACGGCCGACCCTGCCAACATCTTCGCGATCGACGACGTCAAGTTCCTGACCGGCTACAACGTCGAGGTCGTCGTCGCGGCGGAGGAGTCCATCCGCCGGGCGATCGAGCAGTACTACGACACGGGCGACTCGCTCGACGACGTCATGGCGGACTTCGACGACGACGAGTTCGAGGTCGTGTCCGAGGCGGATGACGTCGACCCCAACGACCTGGAGAAGTCCGCGGAGGACGCGCCGGTCGTCAAGCTGGTCAACCTGATCCTGACCGACGCGATCAAGAAGATCGCCTCGGACATCCACATCGAGCCCTACGAGAAGTCCTTCCGCGTGCGCTATCGCATCGACGGTGTGCTCTACGAGGTCATGAACCCGCCCCGAAAGCTGAAGAACCCGCTCACGTCGCGAGTCAAGATCATGGCCGATCTCGACATCGCCGAGCGGCGGCTTCCGCAGGACGGGCGCATCAAGCTCAAGGTCGGACGCAACAAGGAGATGGACTATCGCGTGTCCTGCCTGCCGACGCTCTTCGGTGAGAAGATCGTACTGCGTCTGCTGGACAAGTCGAACCTGCAGCTCGACATGAC